>NZ_JBPWOS010000007.1:0-238326 GCF_055550225.1 Ornithinibacillus liuyingii
CAATAACAAGCTTTATTTTAAATTCCTCACTATATTTGGACATAAAAAACACCCCCAAAAGTTAGATATACTACTCTAACTTTTGGGGGTAAGTGCCAGACTGGGCATTTTATTTAGAATAACCGATAATAAATAGCTTTTTATTTTAGAAAATGCTATGATACCTAAGAGGTACGTACAACTGATAAAGGGGAGTTAACCATGATACAAAATTTAGAAAAATATATTGATCATACGCTTTTAAAGCCAGATACAACAAAAGATAGTATTCTAAAGATTGTAGAAGAAGCGAAAGAATACAAATTTGCATCCGTTTGTGTTAATCCACATTGGGTATCCTTATGTTATGAGTATTTAAAAGATACGGAAGTAAAAGTATGTACAGTAATCGGTTTTCCATTAGGAGCAACGTCTACCAAAGCAAAAGTATTTGAAACAAAACAAGCAATTTCCGATGGTGCTACAGAAGTAGATATGGTCATTAACATTGGAGAATTGAAAGCAGGTAATGATGAATTTGTTAAGCAAGATATTCAAGCTGTAGTTGAGGCTGCTAAAGGACAAGCATTAACTAAAGTAATCATCGAAACATCGCTACTATCAGACGATGAAAAAGTACGTGCTTGTAAACTCGCTAAAGAAGCTGGAGCCGACTTTGTAAAAACTTCAACAGGATTCTCTGGAGGAGGCGCAACCGTTGAAGATATTACATTAATGCGTAAAACAGTAGGACCGGATGTGGGAGTAAAAGCATCTGGTGGAGTTCGTGACCTAGCTGGAGCAGAAGCCATGATTAGTGCGGGTGCAACAAGAATTGGTGCTAGTGCAGGAGTAGACATTATCAATGGTAATCAAGGGTCTTCTGATTATTAATGATATTGCCTAAATAATAGTAGTCTCAAACTGTAAGAGAAAGAAAAAAACACGAACAAGAAATAATCAGTTGACCGATGTTTCGTGTTATATTATAATTACAAAAGGCGTGTGATATGTCATTCGTCTTTATAATCTGTTTTATGCTTCGGAGGGAGGGAAATTAGCATGTCAAATACAACTCGCGTTCGTAAAAACGAGTCTCTTGAGGATGCTCTTCGTCGCTTTAAACGTAGTGTTGCAAAAAGTGGGACACTACAAGAATATCGTAAGCGTGAACACTATGAAAAACCTAGCGTTCGTCGTAAAAAGAAATCTGAAGCTGCTAGAAAGCGTAAATTCTAAAGAAGGTGCTAGAAGATGTCATTACTTACACAGTTGAACGATGATATGAAGCAAGCGATGAAGAGTAAGGACAAAGAAAAACTTAGTGTGATTCGCATGGTTAAAGCTTCATTACAGAACGAATCGATAAAGCTTGGTAAAAGTGATTTATCGGAAGACGAAGAATTATCAATTTTATCAAGAGAAATGAAACAAAGAAAAGATTCCCTCCAAGAATTTAAATCAGCTGGACGCGATGATCTTGTTGAAAAACTTGAAACGGAAATCAAAATCATTCAAGAATATATGCCTAAACAACTTTCAGATGAAGAGCTTTCGGCTATTATTCAAGAAACGATTCAAGAAACTGGTGCATCTTCAAAAAAAGATATGGGTAAAGTGATGAGTGCGGTTATGCCAAAAGTAAAAGGTAAAGCTGATGGCTCTAAAATTAATAAATTAGTTCAAGAATTCTTGAATTAGTATACCCAAGAAACCCTTGCTGATAGGCAAGGGTTTTTTACTTAAATGGGAACTTTAAAATGTAATGTGTTATTGGATTTTGCTTAAGACCGTCTTTTTTCCCTTATACATAATGGTGGTATGAAATTTATATCCTATCCTTTCTCATATCCCTACCGTTCCACCATCAAATTATGATACTATTTACTATAGTTAATAACCATTTTTTAATCTTTTTTGAAACCTTACATAGACTCACAACGTATGAATAGGTGTATAAAGGAGGTGCCATCATTGCCGAAAAAACGATTGATACTCTATATTGCCGTATTCGCTACTTTGTTTTTATCGGTATTTTCACCTAATACTGGAGAAGTTGCACATGCGGATGAACAGGGTGGGGGTAAGCTGATTTATGTCATCCCGATTGAAAATGATGTGGAACGGGGATTAGAAGCCTTTCTATCTAGAACAACTAAAGAGGCTGTAGAAGCTGGTGCAGATTACATCATTTTTGAGATTAATACTCCAGGTGGAAGCGTGCAAGCGGCTGATAATATTGGAACGATTATTGCTGATTTAGATATTCCAACAACATCATTTATTATTAGTCAAGCCCTATCTGCTGGATCTTATATAGCGCTTCATACCGATAACATATATATGACTCCAAGAGCTACGATGGGAGCAAGTGGTGTTATTAATTCAGATGGGACTGCGGCTGACAAGAAAGCACAGTCAGCTTGGCTAAAGGCCATGACTAGTGCCGCTGAGGCTGGTGGAAGAGACCCTCTATATGCAGCTGCCATGGCAGATTCTAGTATTGATTTACCCGAACTAGATGCACCGGAGGGAGAATTTTTAACCTTAACACCACAAGAAGCGGTGGAAGTCGGGTATGCTGAAGGAATTGTATCCCACCGTACTGAATTGCTGCATGAGCTAGGATTATCGAATGCAACTATTATTCAAACAGAAACTACTCTTGCAGAGAACATAGCTAGATTTATTACGAACCCAATCGTTATTTCCATCCTATTATCACTAGCAGGCTTGGGATTAATTGTTGAACTGTACTCCCCGGGATTTGGTGTGCCAGGTAGTATAGGAATAATCTCATTAGTATTATTTTTCTATGGTCATGTGGTTGCAGGACTTGCTGGGATGGAAGCAATTATTATCTTAGTTATCGGTATAGCACTTCTTATTGCTGAATTCTTTGTTCCAGGTGGTATATTAGGCTTATTAGGAGTTGGTGCCATAATTGGTTCAATCTTTATGTCAGGTGCTAATATTGGACATATGACGATAAGTGTTGCAATTGCTTTACTAGTTGTCATCATTGCATCTGTTATCTTATTTAGAAGAGTAGGTCTGGATAAAGGCGTGTTTCGTCATGTCATACTTCGGGACCGAACAACTACAGAGTTAGGCTATGTGTCCAATGAAAATCGACTTGAATTAATTGGTATGGTAGGTGTTACAGCGACAGCTCTGAGACCTTCTGGAGTTGCTATCTTAGGGAAAGACAGAGTGGATGTAGTATCGGAAGGTAGTTTTATTCAAGCAAATGTACCAATTAAAGTAGTAAAAGTTGAAGGAGCACGTATACTAGTTAGGGAATTATAAGGTTAATTAATAACCTATAAGATAAATAAACTTTAGGAGGAATTTTATATGGATCCACAAGAATACATTTTTCCGGTGATTTTAATCGCTGTGATCTTGATTGCAATTGCAATCCTATTTACTTTTATACCTGTTACACTCTGGATTAGTGCATTAGCTGCTGGTGTTCGGGTAGGTATACTTCAATTAATCGGAATGCGTCTACGTCGAGTGGTACCTAGTCGAGTAATTAACCCATTAATTAAAGCACACAAGGCAGGACTTGATGTTAAAACAAATCAACTAGAAAGTCACTACTTAGCTGGTGGTAATGTTGATAGGGTGGTAAATGCTTTGATCGCTGCACATCGTGCAAATATTGAGTTATCATTTGAACGTGCTGCAGCTATTGACCTTGCTGGTCGTGATGTATTAGAGGCAGTACAAATGAGTGTTAACCCTGAAGTAATTGAGACACCATTTATTGCTGGTATTGCCATGGATGGTATCGAGGTAAAAGCAAAAGCAAGAATTACAGTACGTGCTAACATCGATCGTCTAGTAGGGGGTGCTGGTGAAGAAACAATCATCGCCCGTGTTGGGGAAGGTGTCGTAAGTACAATTGGTAGTTCAGAAACACATGCAAAAGTTTTAGAAAACCCAGATTCTATTTCACATACTGTCCTTTCTAAAGGGTTAGATGCTGGTACAGCATTCGAAATTCTATCGATTGATATTGCAGATGTTGATATCGGTAAGAACATTGGAGCGATTCTACAAACTGACCAAGCAGAGGCGGATAAAAATATTGCACAGGCAAAAGCCGAAGAACGTCGTGCAATGGCAGTAGCGCAAGAACAAGAAATGGTTGCGCGTGTACAAGAAATGCGTGCGAAAGTGGTGGAAGCAGAAGCGGAAGTACCACTTGCACTTGCAGAAGCATTACGTTCTGGAAAATTAGGTGTGATGGATTATTTGAATTACGAAAATATTAATGCAGACACTGATATGCGTGATTCTATCGGAAAATTATCTAAAGAAAACAACGATGAGAATAAGTAATTTAGTTGCTATTAACAGGAAGGGGGGACATGATGGAAGAAATATTAAATTTTTTACCTCTCATTGCCATTATCCTCTTTGGGATTATTAAAGGAATGATTGGCAACAATGAGCAAAATGAGAAAAAGCAACGAACACCAAGTCGACCAACGAATGTACCTAGACCAAATCCTACCCCTTCAGGAGGTCAAGAGAGAACGCGGAGTACGACTCAAAGAACTGCTCCTGTGCAACCTTCTATTGAAGAACAGCAAAAGCTGCAAATGGAACAGTTAAAAAGCAGGATGAATACTGGATCTAAGGTGAATCTTGATGACATAAGTCAACAGGATGTGGGATTAGGATCTAGTATACAGGATGCGATTAAGCATCAGGCTACGGACAAGGTAGTTGAAAATAAAGAGAAATTTAAGAAAGAGGTAAAGACTGGCCTTAATCGACGTGGATTAGTACAAGGCATCATTATGTCGGAGGTGCTAGGCCCACCAAGAGCAAGGAAGCCTTACCAAAATGTAATAACAGAGAGAAAAAGACATATATCACGATAATGAAACCCAAAAGCATCCTTATGATGCTTTTGGGTTTTTTAGTTCTTATCTGTTTCGGTTTCTCATAAATATGTATGTGAGAGGGGGCTCACATCTGTGAAGAAATTACAACAACGATTACGACCATGGCTAGTAAAATACCTTGCACTGCCTTCTGATGTTGTAATGGAACTACCCAGAATAACGATTATTGGCCAAATACATGTATACATTGAAAATCATAAAGGACTCGCCGTATTCACGGACGACGAATTAAGGTTAAAAACAACAAAGGGCTATATCCAAATAAAAGGATCGTCATTTGTACTAAAGATGATGTTACCAGAAGAAATATTACTGGAAGGAAACATAACAGATGTTAAGTTTATTCCAGGATAAACGTTAGTTAATGGGAGGACGAAATGAAACAGATACAGGGGTCATATTTCAAGGGATATGTAAGAATTGTGGTAAAAGGTCGTTTGCCAGATCATTTTTTCCAAGCATGTGCCAATCGTGGTATTACCGTATGGAATATTAAAAGGGAAGGTAACGATACGTGTAGTGGTAATGTTAGGCTATCTGATATAGCTAGAATTAAACAATTAAGACGTGATAAAAAATATAAGATTACGTTTGAGCAACGGAAAGGTTACCCATTTATAATAAGTCGCTTTATAAGAAGAAGAGAATTTGTCCTATCGTTCGTGATGAGTATATTAATGATCCTTTTTATGTCTAATATCATTTGGAAAGTAGAGGTAACGGGTGATTTACCTATCGAAATCGAAGAAAAAATCGCCAAACAACTAGATGAGTATGGTATTCATCCAGGTGCTTGGATTTTTACATTAGATTCACCAGGAATTATCCAGCAGAAACTAACCAATGACATTCCTGAATTGCTTTGGGTTGGTGTGAGGCAAAAAGGGACAACCTTTCAATTAGAAGGAGTAGAAAAAATTGTTGTTAAAGAGGAAGAAATAGGGGGACCGAGGGACTTAGTGGCGACAAAGAAGGGTGTTATCAAGAAAATGTATGTCGCAAAAGGCTTACCAAAAGTGGAAATTAATGATTACGTGCAGCCTGGACAAGTTCTAGTTTCGGGTACATTAAATGAAATAGCACAGAATCAGGATAATGAAAAAGAAAAGAAAAATAACTCGATAGTCGTACCAGCAGAAGGTGAAATTATTGCTAGAACATGGTACGAAATGAATGTTAGTATTCCATTAAATCAAAATTATGAACTTGTTACTGGACAACAGGAGAAAAAATATTATTTAGGCATTCGTAACTTTAAATTACCAATATGGGGATTCGGATCACCTGAATATGAGGAGATTCACTATGATAGCGTCGAAACGCCAATAAAATTCATAAAATGGGATTTGCCGTTAAAAATAATCGAAACAACTTTAAGTGAAAAACAGTATCACGAGTTAGAACGAACGAAGGAACAGGCAAGAAAAGCAGGTATCGAACAAGCGAAAGAGGAGCTTCAACTGCAGCTTGGACCGGAAGCTAAGATTGTATCAGAAAAAGTTTTGCATGAATCTGTAGAGAATGGTAAAGTTAAATTAGAATTGTATATGACAGTTGAGGAAAATATTGCTAAAGCACAACCTATAACTCAAGGAGATTGAATATGCCTGATAATTTAAACGCAATTGATATTGAACTAACCAATCCAGAAGAGGCTCTCGAGCTTTTTGGGAATAATGACAGATACTTAAAACATATTGAAGAAAAACTTAACGTCTCTATTATAACAAGAGGAGAGAAAATTAGTGTTTCTGGAACTGATAGTGATATTGCAATTGTACAGGATATCCTTTTAACCCTTCTAAACATAGTCCGTAAGGGGATAACAATAGCTGAGCGTGATATTGTTTATGCGATTGAGCTTGCAAAGGAAGGTAGAATCAATCAATTTGAAACGCTATTTGAGGATGTTATCACAAAAAATGTGAAAGGAAAGTCCATTCGGATTAAAACCCTTGGACAAAAAAGTTATATAACTGCCATAAGAGAGAATGATTTAGTATTTGGTATAGGTCCTGCAGGAACAGGTAAAACTTATCTTGCAGTTGTTATGGCTGTTCAAGCTCTTAAGAATGGTCAAGTAAAGCGAATCATTTTAACTAGACCAGCTGTTGAAGCAGGTGAAAGCTTAGGATTTTTGCCTGGCGATTTGAAGGAGAAGGTTGATCCTTACTTAAGACCATTGTATGATGCCTTAAATGATGTATTAGGGGCAGAACATACACTACGATTAATAGAAAGAGAGACAATTGAGATTGCTCCTCTAGCCTATATGAGAGGACGTACACTAGATGATGCCTTTGTTATTTTAGATGAAGCGCAAAATACAACTCCTGAACAAATGAAGATGTTCCTGACTCGACTAGGTTTTGGTTCGAAAATGGTTATAACTGGTGATGTAACGCAAATTGATTTACCGAAAGGAAAAAGGTCTGGACTACATGTGGCAGAGAAAATGTTAGGTGCTATAACAGGAATTTCTTTTGTCCATCTTACACAAACAGATGTAGTGAGGCATCCATTGGTACAGCGAATCATTGATGCATACGAAAAAAGCAACAAGATTGATTAGTCTAGGAGACCCGTTTGGAGGGTCTTATTTCTTTATTTTTCGAAATAATGAATTACTTGATGGGAAATATGAAGATAAAGAGGTGAAATCATGAATTCGTTTAAGAATATTATAGAATATATTATGAAAACGCGAAGCAAATTTCTACGTATTGTTGTACCGATTATCGCATTAAGCCTTTATTTTTTTCTATTATCCTTTAATAATGTATATACGGAAACGTATGATATTGAGCCTCTCACAACGGCAAGAGAAACTATTCGTTCACCAATTACAATAGAAAATCAACAAGAGACGAAGAGGAAGACAAGAGAAGTTTATCAATCCGTACAGGATCGATTTGATATTTCAACAGAAATAGCCCAGGAACAGATTGGATACATAGCAGAAATATTTAATGCTGTAGAAAAATTAGAAGCGGAGTCCATGAAAGAGGATGATAGCGACGCACCAGTTCCTTTAAACAATCGTGAAAAAGTAGAACGATTAAAACAATTAATATCCAACAGTATAACGGAAAAAGTGGATGACAGTGTATTTCTTAGGTTAATTGATGTATCACCTGAGGAAAGAGAACAAGGGGAAGAACTGTTCATTACCTACGTTCAAGAGGTATACGAAACTGGTGTACGAACAGCGAATATGAATAGTGCCATCGAAAGTATTAAAGAAAATATTCGCTATTCTACATTAGATGATAATTTAATTGAGGCATTACAAGAATTGACCGAATTTGTTATTGTTGAGAACTCTTTCTACGATGCTGATAAGACAGAAGAGGCAAGAAAACAGGCAGCTAGTACGGTTGAACCAGTTATGATTAATGCTGGTGAAGTAATTGTTAGAGAAGGAGAGACCATTACAAACGAAGTATATGAAAAACTTCAATTAGTTGGACTTTTAAATGAAGACCGTAATGTATTTCCAGTTATCGGATTAGCTATTCTCATTTTATTGATTGGATCGATCATTTTTTATGAGATGAACCGAATCGATAATTATAAGAGATTGGATAAAGGAGCTATTGCTTCTATCTTATTAATCAGCTTTTTCGTTGTTTCTTTAATGAAGACGATTAGTCTATTTACGACACATGCTAATGAGCTCTTCTTTATTGTGCCTGTAGCAACTGGGGTTCTCTTAGTTAAGCAGCTAATCAATGAACGATTAGCTATCGTGTTAACGGCATTATATGCTATTCTTGGTGGTATCATATTTAATGGGCAAATACCAGGTACGCTTAATATAGAAGCGGTTGTCTATTTCTTTTTCTCACAATTTGCTGCGATCGTATGTTTAATGAATGTTAAGGATCGATTATCGATTGTTCGATCTGGTATCGGAATGTCCATTGCGAATATTGTTACGATACTATTATTTGTATTCTTGTCCTTTGAAAAATATTCATTAGCTGATTTATTACTTTTATCTGGATATGGTTTAGCCTCTGCCTTTTTATCAGCTGTCTTAACAATAGGCTTACTACCATTTTTTGAAACAGGTCTTGGTATACTATCTGATATAAAGCTATTACAATTATCTAGTCCTAATCAACCATTACTCAAAAAAATCTTAACAGAAGCTCCTGGAACTTACCATCACTCCATTATGGTTGCTAATTTAAGTGAAACTGCATGTGATGCAATTGGGGCAAATGGTTTATTAGCTAGAGTAGCTGCCTATTATCATGATATTGGGAAAACGGTAAGACCGCATTATTTTATTGAAAATCAATTGTCCATTAAAAATCCACATGACATGATTTCACCTGAGCAGAGTGCTGAAATTATTATACGCCATCCTTATGATGGTGCAGAACTACTCAAGAAGCATCGTATGCCTAAGGAGATTATCGATGTCGCAATGCAACATCATGGTACCACATTGTTAAAGTATTTTTATTTCAAAGAGAAAGAACAGAACCCAACAACAAGAGAAGCAGATTTCCGGTACCCTGGTCCGAAACCGCAAACTAAAGAGGCTGCTGTTATATCTATTTGTGACTCTGTAGAAGCTGCGGTGCGTTCATTACAGGAACCTACTGAAGAAAAAATTGAAGAAATCGTATCAAATATTGTAAATGAGCGATTAATGGATGGACAGTTAGATGAATGTCCGCTAACGATTAAAGAAGTGAAAATCGTCCATCAAACCATTTGTGAAACATTAAAAGGAATTTTTCACTCTAGAATCCAATACCCATCAAAGGAGGCAAAATAATGGATATAGATTTTCAAGATAATACCAATTCGGTGTTAGAAGATGAAGTTAAATTAATTACAGGATTACTTGAAATTGCTGCCAAAAAAGAAGCTGTACCGAATCATGCTGAGGTTTCGGTTACGTTTGTCAATAACAAGGAAATACAAGAGATTAATCGAGATTATCGTAACTTAGATAAGCCAACCGATGTTATCTCATTCGCATTAGAAGAAACAGCGGATGACGAAGTGGAAATCGTTGGAGAAGACTTACCGGTTGTGCTAGGTGATATTATCATTTCAGTTGAAAGAGCAAAAGAACAAGCGGCGGATTACAATCATTCGTATGAAAGAGAATTAGGCTTTTTAGCTGTGCATGGTTTTCTACATCTATTAGGTTATGATCATATGACGAAAGAAGATGAGAAGGTTATGTTTCAAAAACAAGAGGAAATACTAGGTGAGTTTAATCTTGGAAGGTAAAAGGAAATCTATTGGCTTTACATATGCCTTAAATGGGTTAAAGGAAGTGTTCCAATCAGAACATAACTTTCGCTTGCATATGCTATCGATTATTCTAGTGGTCATTGCCGGATATTATTTCGATATTGATACAATAGAGTGGTTGGCTGTTATCATTGTAATTGGTCTAGTTGTTACCACTGAAATGGTAAACACAGCAATTGAAGAAATAATCAACTATGTTAAACCTGAGATCCACCCAGCGGCTAAGAAGATAAAAGATATAGCAGCAGGTGCGGTTCTAATAGCTTCTCTCACGGCTATAATCGTGGGATTTGTCATCTTTATTCCGAAAATATTTTAGGAATACGAAGCAGTAACGAACTTACTTAGGAAAAATCCAGGCCTATTGGATATTCTTCAATAGGTCTGTTTTTTGTCTCGATAGATGTAAGCATTTCTATTTGTAAAGATTCCATCACTATAAGAAAGCTTACTTGAAGTTGTTACTTTACAACGAGTATTTGTAGAAAGGAATAGAGTATAGCACTTAGCTAGCTGAATAATCATAAAGTAAAGAATACGATAGTTGGTGACTTAACTCACAATTTCGCTAAAAAACGAGCAAATATGATCTTTTCATAATGAGGCTTATCGAAGCATATAATCTTTTTAAAGGTTTTGTCGATAACATGAAACAAGGAAGAATTTGTAGTATAATAGACCAAACATAGAAACGAAAATCGTAAAAATAAACTTCTTGGAGGAATTTCATACATGGAAAACAACTACAAATCAGGATTTATAGCTATTATTGGTAGACCAAATGTTGGGAAATCAACATTTATGAATAAAGTAATTGGTCAAAAGATAGCCATTATGAGTGATAAACCACAAACAACTAGAAATAAAATTCAAGGTGTATTAACCCAATCAGATGCACAATTTATATTTATAGATACCCCGGGAATACATAAGCCAAAGCATCGTCTAGGTGACTTTATGGTTAAAATTGCTGAAAATACATTGAATGAAGTAGATGCAGTACTGTTTATGATTAATGCAGAAGAGGGATATGGTAGAGGAGATCAATTTATTATGGATCGCCTTGAACGTGTGAAAAGTCCAGTCTTTCTTGTGGTAAATAAAATCGATTTAGTACATCCTGATAAGCTATTACCACTGATTGAATTATATAAAGAAAAATATGATTTTGAAGAAATTATTCCTATATCTGCATTGCAAGGGAATAATGTTACCCATCTTTTAGAAGTACTTAAAAACCATCTACCAGAGGGGCCACAATTTTACCCAGCTGATCAAGTAACGGATCATCCAGAGAGGTTTATCATTAGTGAATTAATTAGAGAGAAGGTACTTCATTCAACTAGAGAAGAAGTACCACATTCTATCGCTGTTGTAATAGAAAACATTGAAAAACGTGAATCAAATGCCATTTTTATACAAGCAGTAATTGTGACGGAAAGGAAATCACAAAAAGGGATATTAATTGGTAAACAGGGAAGCATGCTGAAGAATATCGGAAAAGAGGCACGCAAGGATATTGAAGCGTTATTAGGTTCTAAAGTTTATCTCGAACTATGGGTAAAAGTACAAAAAGACTGGAGAAATAAGCAAAGCCAATTATTTGAATATGGATTCCGCCAAGATGAATATTAAAGTTGGAAAAAATTATAACTAATTCTTTCTTTTAGAGTGGAGAAGATAAGCATATCCGGAACATGGATTGCCTGTCATGCAACCTATGTATCCAGATTAATTTAAGATGTAAGCAGTATTCTAACTTAGAAAAGATACTTGTAGAAAAGTATAAAGGAAGGTGTGTTTTCTTGTGATCGACTTAGTATGGAAATTATTCAGTCAAACAGGAAATATTGAGACCTATTTATTGATGAAAGAGTTAGAAAGTGAACCTCAAGAGCTAAATTTAGAAAATGGCTCAGAAAATAATCTGGAGAACTTACCGGTTGATTCAAATATGTAGCATGCAGTGATATAAAGGGGATTATGTATGCTAGAGAAAATAGATGGTATCATAATAAAAACAAAAGACTATGGTGAAACACATAAAATTGTTACGATATTTAGTAATAAAATAGGTAAATTTTCTGCAATTGCAAGAGGTGCAAAGAAACCAAAAAGCAGGATGGCTGCTGTTACGCAGCCATTCATTTATGGTCAATTTTTTG
This sequence comes from Ornithinibacillus liuyingii, assembly GCF_055550225.1. Lineage (NCBI taxonomy): Bacteria > Bacillati > Bacillota > Bacilli > Caryophanales > Bacillaceae > Ornithinibacillus > Ornithinibacillus liuyingii. The sequence continues at coordinate 12,347 of NZ_JBPWOS010000007.1, forward strand.
TTTATCTTAATAAAGGTTTAAGCAATATACAACAGGGAGAAATTATTGATTCCTACCGATCTATTCGAGAGGACATTGTAAAGACGGCCTATGCTGCCTATTTAATGGAATTGACAGATAAGTTACTCGATGAACATGTACCTAATCTAGAGATATATACACAACTAACGAAGACCTTGGAATGGATAAGTAATCATCATGACGTAGATATACCACTCATGATGTATGAAATGAAGTTATATCGGGCTGGAGGTTTTGCGCCTACGGTGGACTGTTGTGCACACTGTGGTGAGAAAAATCCTCCCTTTACCTTTTCTATGATAGAAGGTGGCTTACTTTGTTCGAAATGTCGTCATCTCGATCCGGAGTCTGTTCCATTATCGAATTCAGTCGTAAAGCTATTATATATTTTCTCCAGTGTTGGATTAGAAAGAGTAGGTAATGTATCGGTTAAAGAAGAAAACAAGTTATTGTTACGAGGATTGTTAGATAATTATTATGACCGCTATGGTGGGTATTATTTAAAAACTAGAAAATTTCTAAATCAGCTTGATAAGCTGCAATAATGACCTTTATATTGACAAATACCACACTAATAAAGTAATATGATACATATTTGATAGATTGTGATGAAAGAGAAGAGTACTTTCTGTTTACCATTAGTAGCGAATCCAGGGTGGTGAGAGCTGGATATTGGGGCAGTTAGGAATGGCGCTCTGGAGCATGACCCGAGTAAAGTGGCTTTATGAATCAATAAAGCAAATAGGGTGGAACCGCGGATTTAAACCCGTCCCTATGTCTATAAGTTATTTATAGGCATAGGGACGGGTTTTTTGATTTAGAGTAAGTGGTTCCCAGACTTAATACCGGTTGTTTATCCTTACCTATATGAGATTCGTGTTTTACTGAGTAAAGCGGTAGGAACGCTTAGGTCACTTCTCTTTTGAAAAGTTCATTACTAGATTATCCTAAAAAAACCTAAACGGAGGTAGTATTCATGAATATTCAAAACATGATCTTAACATTGCAAAAGTTTTGGTCAGAACAGAACTGTATTTTAATGCAGGCTTATGATGTTGAAAAAGGTGCTGGGACAATGTCCCCGATGACATTACTACGTAGTCTTGGTCCAGAGCCATGGAGAGTTGCTTATGTAGAGCCGTCCCGTAGACCAGATGACGGACGATATGGTGAAAACCCAAACCGTCTGTATCAGCATCATCAATTCCAGGTTGTGATCAAGCCTTCTCCAGATAATATCCAGGAACTATATTTAGATTCTTTAAAGGCTTTAGGGATCAATCCACTAGAACATGATATTCGATTTGTAGAAGATAATTGGGAAAATCCAACTCTTGGGGCAGCTGGTCTTGGTTGGGAAGTGTGGCTTGATGGGATGGAAATTACGCAATTTACATATTTCCAACAAATTGGCGGGTTAGAAGCGAATCCGGTAACCGTTGAATTAACGTATGGAATTGAGCGACTAGCATCGTATATCCAAGATAAAGAGAATGTATTTGATTTAGAATGGACAGAGGGCTTTACTTATAAAGATATCTTCAAACAACCAGAATATGAGCATTCAACTTATACATTTGAAGAATCTAATGTTGATATGCTATTTACATTATTTACAATGTATGAAGAAGAGGCAAAAAAAACAATGGAAAAAGGGCTTATTTTCCCTGCTTATGATTACGTACTGAAATGTTCCCATACTTTTAACCTGTTAGATGCAAGAGGTGTAATCTCAGTAACAGAACGAACTGGATACATTTCGAGAATTCGAAATTTAGCACGTAACATTTCAAAAGCTTATGTTGCGGAACGAGAACGTCTAGGGTTCCCAATGCTGAAGAAGGAGGAAAAATAATGGCAAAGAATGTGTTGTTTGAAATAGGTCTAGAAGAACTTCCAGCACGATTTATTGATGATGCCGAGAAGCAATTGGAAGATAAAACAAGAAGCTGGTTAGAGGAAGAACGGATTACCTATACAGGAATCGAAACCTATTCAACCCCTAGAAGGCTAGCTATTCTAATACAAGATATGGATGAAAATCAAGCTACGATTGAGGAAGAAGCAAAGGGACCTGCTATTAAAATTGCCAAAGATGAAGATGGTAATTGGACGAAGGCTGCTATTGGTTTTACAAAAGGTCAAGGTAAATCAGTAGATGATATTTATACAAAGGATATAAAGGGTACTACTTATATATTTGTTAAGAAATTAATTGAAGGGAAACCAACAAAGGATATTTTACCAGAGTTTAAGCGTATCATTGAATCTATCCAATTTGGTAAAAACATGCGTTGGGGCGAGCAATCGATGAGATATGCTAGACCCATACGGTGGTTAGTGGCGCTTTATGATAAGGAGATTATTCCGTTTACTCTTGCACAAGTACAAACCAATAATGAAACATTTGGACATCGTTTCTTAGGTGATAAAATTACGCTTCATCACCCTTTAGACTATAAGGAAAAAATGAAAGATAGCTTTGTCATTGTCGATGCAGATGAGAGAGAGAAGATAATTCTAGATGGGATCAAACAAATAGAGAATCAGCATGACTTTCTAGTGCCTATCGAACAAGATCTATTAGAGGAAGTAAAGAACTTAGTAGAATACCCAACAGTATTTGTTGGATCATTCGAAAAGGATTTCCTTCAATTACCTGAACAAGTGTTAGTGACGTCCATGAAGGAACACCAACGCTATTTCCCTGTAAAATCTAATTCTGGGGAATTGTTACCTTATTTTGTAGGAGTCCGTAATGGAGATAGTCATGCTATTGAAACAGTAATTAAAGGAAATGAAAAAGTATTGAGAGCCAGATTGTCTGACGCCCAGTTTTTCTATGAAGAGGATCAGAAGCAGACGATTGATTTTTATCAGGAAAAATTAAAGAATGTTGTTTTCCAAGAAAAGCTAGGAACCATTTATGATAAAGTTAATCGCGTAATCAGTATTTCTAAAAAAATAGCAGAGACTATTACAATTGATGAGAATGAAAAGAAACAGATTATGCGGGCTGCTGAAATCTCTAAATTTGATTTGATGACTAATATGGTAAGTGAATTTACCGAGCTTCAAGGTATTATGGGTGAAAAATATGCTCGGATATTTGGAGAAGATGAAGCTGTTGCAGTTGCTATTAAAGAACATTATATGCCGACAAGTGCAGGTGGAGAATTACCAAAGACTTTGGTTGGTTCGGTTGTAAGTGTTGCGGAGAAATTAGACACGATAGTAGGATGCCTTGGTGTCGGTCTTAAGCCATCAGGCTCCCAAGATCCATACGGATTGCGTCGTCAAGCAATTGGAATCTTACGTATAGCGAATGAACGAGGCTGGGAAATTAATGTTGCCGAACTATTTAACATTGCCGTTGAGCTATATGAATCCTTGATTCTAGAACATTTTAATATAGAATTGGTACAACAAGAATTACATGATTTTGTACAACAAAGAGTTGCCTTCGTGTTAAAAGAAAGAGGCATTGAACAAGACATCATTCAGGCTATAACTGGTGAGGAAATTGGTGTTATGTCAGCTATCATTCAGAAGGCTAGCATTTTATCATCAAAACGTAATGAAGAAAGCTTTAAACCGATACAAGAAGCTTTGGTTCGGGTATTGAACTTAGCTTCGAAAACGGATGAAATGGAAGTAAATGCTGCTTATTTTGAAACAGATTCCGAAAGATCATTATATGAAGCGTATGAGAAGATAAAACAGAGCTATCAATCATGGCTAGAGAAAGATAATTATCAGGAAGCATTCGTTCAACTAGAGAAGCTAGCAGAACCTATCCATCAATTCTTTGATAACAATATGGTTATGGCAGAGGATGAGCGATTAAAAACAAATCGTTTGGCATTATTAAATCGTATCGCCATTTTACTAAATAGCTTTGCAAACTTAAATGCGATCGAGTGGAAACAGCATTTTTAAAAAGTAGACATACTAATTTCTCTTTCCAGTGTAAGTGGGCTATAATATTATTAAATAGTATGTCTTATTCGGCGGGTAGTGAAGTATTACGAAATAGGCTACCTGCATAAGGAAAACTAATTGCATTCACTAAGAAAAAATGCAGGTTTTTCTAAAACCGTTGGGTGGTGTGAAATAGTGGAATTATCCAATCGACAAGAAAAAATAATAGAAATTGTTAAAAATAATGGTCCAATTACTGGTGAGCATATTGCAGAACAATTAAACTTGACTAGAGCGACATTACGGCCTGATCTTGCAATATTAACAATGGCGGGATTTTTAGATGCAAGACCTCGTGTTGGTTATTTTTACACTGGAAAAACTGGATCGGAATTATTAACAGAGAAGATTAAAAAGTTTAAGGTCCATGAATATCATTCGATACCGATTGTGGTGCAAGAAAGTGCTTCGGTATATGATGCCATCTCGACCATGTTCCTAGAGGATGTTGGCACATTGTTTATCGTGGATGAACATTCATGTTTAATTGGCGTTGTATCGAGAAAAGATTTACTACGTGCGGCAATTGGAAAGCAAGATTTAAGTGCCTTACCGGTCCATATTATTATGACAAGGATGCCGAATATTACCGTGTGCAGAAAAGAAGACTTGTTAATTGATGTAGCGAAGAATCTTATTAATAAACAAATTGATGGGGTTCCTGTAGTAAAGGACACACCAAAAGGTCTAGAGGTAGTTGGACGGGTAACGAAAACGACAATTACAAATGTCTTTGTCGAATTAATCACAGATAATCATATCTAACCCTAGGGGGATGATGCGAATGAATAGCAAAAAGCATGTTTTTATCCTATCTGATTCTGTGGGTGAGACGGCAGAATTAGTGATAAAAGCGGGATTAAGTCAATTTACACATCATTATGATATTCAACGAGTACCGTATGTTGAAGATATTAGAACAATTGACGAAGTTTTATTTCGGGCAAAGGATACGGAAAGTATCATAGGGTTTACACTAGTAGATCCAATGTTGCGTGATTATTTGAATCAAAAAGCAAGTGAATTAAATATAGAGGCGATTGATATTATGGGGCCAATGCTTCAAGCGATGGAACGTTTCTTTGACAAAAAGCCTCGTCAAGAACCAGGACTAGTTCATAAGTTAGATGAAGACTATTTCAAAAAGGTGGAAGCAATTGAGTTTGCGGTAAAATATGATGATGGACGTGATCCAAGAGGAATTTCTAGAGCGGATATCATTTTAATTGGTGTCTCAAGAACGTCTAAAACACCATTGTCTCAATTTCTTGCACATAAGCGATTAAAGGTTGCTAACATACCAATCGTACCAGAAGTGGAACCTCCTGAGGAATTATTTATGGTAGATCCAAAGAAATGTATCGGATTGCGCATTGAACCTATTAAGCTAAATGATATTCGAAAAGAAAGATTGAAGGCATTAGGTTTGGGAGATCAGGCAACATATGCCAACATTCAAAGAATTCACCAAGAATTGGATTATTTTAATAAAATTGTGGAAAGAATTGGATGTAGAGTTGTTGATGTATCTAATAAAGCAGTTGAAGAAACAGCAAACCATATTTTACGTTTAATAAAAGAATAATTAGTTTGTTAGGAGCATTGCTTTGGGGCATGCTCCTTTACTACGGTTTTAAAAAAGTAAAAAAAACTTGCATATTTTAATTTAATTAATAGTAATTTTAAAGGAAATGTATTATAATAATTTTTTGTGTAAAAATACTTGATATTGTATAGAATAGTACAAAGAAACTTTAGGAGATATTCTGAAAAATAAAACATTCATTTTAAAGAAGGAATCTGCATTTTTTTGTAGAATAGTATTATTAGACTTAACAAAAACAGTCTAGACTATGAATTTTAGGATTATACGGAAAAACAAACCTAATGCAAATCAAGATGACTTCTATATCCTTCTAAGCGTTTTTCATAATAGAAGGAATTTTTTTCGACTTTCTCAAAAAACTTGTCGAAATATGAAGGATTTTATTAGGAGGATATCGAATAAATAGTATATGAAATCCTGAAATCTGGTGGTTTATATGGCGAACCAAATATCTGATGAATTAATTGAACAAATTCGTAATGCTAATGACATCGTGGATGTGGTTGGTGAATATGTCCAATTAAAGAAACAAGGTAGGAATTATTTTGGACTTTGTCCTTTTCATGGTGAAAAATCACCATCCTTCTCTGTTACACAAGAAAAGCAAATCTTTCATTGCTTTGGTTGTGGAAAGGGAGGGAATGTAGTGACCTTCTTAATGGAGATGGAAAGTTTTAACTTTTTTGAAGCAATTAAGCATCTTGCGGATCGTTCTGGTATTGAGCTTCCTGAACATGCCATTAAACAAGAATCTTCGTTATCCAAAGAAAGTCAACAAGTACTTTCTGCACATGAATGGTTAACGAAACTGTATCACCATCTAATACGATATACGAAGGATGGGAAAGTAGGTTTGGATTATCTTCAGGAGAGGGGTATTACTAATGAAGCGATAGATACGTTTCAACTTGGGTATGCACCTAATACGAAGGATTTTACAGCTACATTCTTGCAGAAGAAAGGCTTTCATCAGCAAATGCTAGTAAAATATGGGGTTCTTACCAGGGGACAAGATGATTCCGTTACAGATCGATTTAGGGGAAGGGTTATATTCCCGATCCGGAATCATTTAGGTAGAACGGTTGCATTTGGTGCAAGGGCGATGGAAGGACAGGAACCAAAGTACTTAAATAGCCCTGAATCCGATATGTTTCAAAAAGGTAAAATGTTATACAACTTTGATTTAGCAAAGAAATATATCCGAAAACAAAATGAGGTTGTTGTGTTTGAAGGATATATGGATGTTATAACGGCATTTCAGTCTGGTGTCCAAAATGTGGTAGCTACTATGGGGACGGCGATTACCGAAGTACAAGCAAAGCTTCTTAGGAGATACGCGGAAACGGTCGTGATTTGTTATGACGGTGATAATGCTGGGGTGGAAGCTACTTATAAAGCGGCGAAATTACTTGAAGAGATTGGCTGTCAAGTGAAAATTGCGAGCTTAAAGGATAATCTTGATCCAGATAGTTATATAAATAGGTTTGGTGGAGAGGCTTTTAAGCGAGAGGTTATTGGAGCAAGCAAAACCTTTATGAGTTTTTACATGCAGTATTTAAAGAAAGACTTTAACTTAAGTCTTGAAGGTGACCGCCTGCAGTATCTAGAAGAGGTACTCAAAGAAATAGCTAATCTAGATAGTTCTGTTGAAAGAGAATTTTACGTAAAAGAACTAAGTACAGAATATAATATTTCAATGGAATCCTTATTAGGAGAAATAGAACAACACCGACAAAAACTCGGTACCAGTAAGGATAAGAGGGAAAAAGACAGATATACTAATAGGGTAGAAAAGTCAAGAGGTAAATTATTACCAGCTTTCCATAATGCTGAAAGACAGCTCTTGGCTTACATGCTTCAGAATCGGTCCATCGCTGATAAAGTTCAGGAGGATATTGGCGTTTCCTTCAATATTGATGATCATAAAATCATCGCTACACACTTATATGCGTTTTATGAAGAGGATAATCTGGAAGATGTTAGCATATTCATTGAACGTATAGTAGATGAGAAATTAAGGAAATTGGTTATTGAACTTGCGTTAATTCCTACCCAGACGGACATCAGTGATAGAGAAATTAATGATTATATACAGATTATTCGTAATGAAAGTAGTGCAGGAGTAAGCATTAAACAGCTAAAAGCCGAACAACGATTAGCTGAACAACAGAATGACCCAATAAAAGCAGCGCAAATTGCACTAAAGATAATAGAATTACAAAGACAAGTTAAGCATTTAAATTGATTTAAGTAGTATGGAAGGAGGGGGACTCATGGCTGACAATAATACTTCACAAACAAAAGAAAATGAGCCTGAGTTAACTTTAGAACAAGCGAAAGAACAGCTTGTAGAGATTGGTAAGAAACGTGGTGTTCTTGCCTACGAGGAAATTGCGGATCGCCTATCTAGCTTTGTAATTGAGCCAGATCAAATGGATGAATTCTATGAAAATCTTGCTGATCAAGGTATTGATGTAATTGGTGAGTCTGATGATGACCCGAAAATGAAAGAAATCGAAAAAGAAGAAGAATTTGACATCAATGATTTAAGCGTACCACTAGGAATTAAAATTAATGATCCGGTACGAATGTACTTAAAAGAAATCGGTCGTGTTGATTTATTATCTGCTACAGAAGAAATAGAATTAGCTACTCGTATTGAACAAGGTGATGAGGAAGCTAAGAAACGACTAGCAGAAGCTAACTTACGTTTAGTAGTAAGTATTGCTAAGCGATATGTAGGTAGAGGAATGCTATTCCTTGACCTAATCCAAGAAGGCAATATGGGTCTTATTAAAGCTGTTGAAAAATTTGATTATCGTAAAGGATTTAAATTTAGTACGTATGCAACTTGGTGGATTCGACAAGCCATTACTCGTGCTATTGCTGACCAAGCAAGAACGATTCGTATACCTGTACACATGGTTGAAACGATTAATAAACTTATCCGTGTTCAAAGACAGTTATTACAGGATCTTGGTCGTGAACCAACACCAGAAGAAATTGGTGAAGAAATGGATCTAACGCCTGATAAAGTTCGTGAAATCCTAAAAATCGCACAGGAACCTGTTTCATTAGAAACACCGATTGGTGAAGAGGACGATTCTCACTTAGGTGACTTTATTGAAGACCAGGAAGCAATCTCACCTTCTGATCATGCTGCTTATGAATTATTAAAAGAGCAACTAGAAGATGTATTAGATACATTAACCGACAGAGAAGAAAATGTTCTTCGATTACGATTTGGTCTAGATGATGGTCGTACTCGTACGTTAGAAGAGGTCGGTAAAGTATTTGGTGTAACTCGTGAAAGAATTCGTCAGATTGAAGCAAAAGCACTTCGTAAGCTAAGACACCCTAGTCGTAGTAAACGTTTAAAAGACTTTTTAGATTAATTGGGTTGGTCATTGGTCGTATAAGAGCAATGACTTTCCTTCTTTCTTTTTTTGTATGTCGTTAAATCTGCATTGGGGTGATTAATTTGGCAGATGATCGTACTAGTACCATTGTAAAAGAAATCCTGTATTGGAAGGAGCATAAATTACTTCCTGAATCACAGTGCGATTTCTTGTTAGCATTATATACACAAGGGAACGATAATTCGTTATCGGATATAAAGAGAGAGAAGTATAAACCTTTCCTTTATATTCAGCTAATACTTTTAGTGTTAATGGTACCGTTTTCATTTCTTGTAGTTTATTTTACTCAATTTAGTTTCATTTTGCAACTGAGTATTTTAGTTCTTTTTATGGGATATTCTATTTGGGTGTTTCGTTATTTTTACAGGAATAAGATAAACTATGTACATATTTCAGTTATTGTTCCACTAGTTATATTATTAATGACTACAGATTTAATAACGAATAAACTTCAAATAAACCCATATGTTACCATTAGTATATTTCTATTAATTTTCGTAACTTGGTATTGGTTAGGAAAAAAACTTAACTATCGTTATTTAATGTTGTCAAGTGTTTTAGCTATTATTTTGTTATTGTTCGTAAATTTTTCACATCTTTTTTCTTTCAACTAAAGCATTTTTCATATAGAATAGATATAGCTATGTGGAATAATATTTTATTCTGGGGATACATAAGGAGGAAATACTAATGAAACGAAACCCATTAATCCCCTTTGCAATGATTGCCATTGTCGGGGTACTAGCAGTAATTGTTATTTCTTTTGTGGGTAATCATCAAAGGACACAGATTGCTGAAGGGGACGAAGGACAAGCTGATAAAGTAATCATGGAAGATCCGGAAGAAATTTACGAAACAAGTTGCTTGCATTGTCATGGGGCAGACCTTTCTGGTGGTATGGGACCTGCTTTAGATGCAGTTGGTTCTGAATTATCTTTAGATGAAATTAAAGATATCGTTACCAATGGTACAGAAGGCGGAATGCCAGCTCAACTAGGGCAGCTTGCTGAAGAAGAAATTGCAATTATTTCTGAATGGTTAAGTGAGAAGAAATAAATAGTGTCGGGGAAAGCTTTCTGATATAATACAGAAAGCTTTTCTTTTATTATGTATTTGAAAGAGGAGGCTAGTTATGGCAGAGGAAATAAAGTTATCTAATAGACTGCGAAAGGTCGCTTCTTATTTACCAAAAGGGGCACATTTTGCCGATATTGGATCTGATCATGCGTACTTGCCTTGTTATGTATGCAGTAATGACTCGACCGCAAGAGCAATTGCTGGAGAAGTAAATGAAGGACCACTATCTAGTGCAATCGATACGATTAAGACCTACCAGTTACAGGATGTAATTGAAGCAAGATTAGGTAATGGTTTGGCTGTTCTACAACAAGGAGAAGTTAATCAGGTAGTTATTGCTGGTATGGGTGGAGCATTAATCCGTTCGATCCTAGAAAATGGGAAGGACAAGCTCGAAAAAGTCAATTTAATTATTGCCCAGCCAAATGTCGATGAAAAAAATGTACGTAGTTGGTACATGGAGAATGGATTCATTATTGAGGATGAAGCTATACTAGAAGAAAATGGACATATCTATGAAATTATTGTTGGGCAACGGTCGAATAATAAGGAAACACTATCCGATCAGCAATTGCTTTTTGGCCCAATTTTATTAAACCGACGAGATGCATTGTTCTTTAAAAAATGGAAGTCTGAACGAGATAAATTAATAAACGTTATTCGTCAGATGAAGCAAGCTAAAGTACAAGATACCATGAAAATAGGGAAATTTGAGGAGCAATTAAGTTGGATTGAGGAGGTGCTACGTCATGAGCCAGACAACTAACGCACATATCTTTAGCCTTATGGAGAAATGGGCTCCCAAAGCTTTCGCGTACGATTGGGATAATATAGGCTTACAAATAGGTTCGTACAATAAACCAGTAAGAAAAATCATGGTTACATTAGATGTACTGGAATCTGTAGTGGAAGAGGCAATCGAAAATGAGGTAGATTTAATCATTGCACATCACCCATTATTATTCAAACCTTTAAAAGAAATAAATGTCGACAGCTGGCGTGGTCGAATAATAAAAAAATTAATTCAGCATGATATAACCGTATATGCAGCACATACGAACCTTGATGTTGCAAAAGGTGGCGTAAATGATTTATTAGCTGATTTAATTGGTCTTGAAGATAAGGTAGTATTAGTAGAAACTAATGAAGATTCATTATGTAAAGTTGTTGTCTATATACCAGAAACGCATGTAGAAGTTGTGACAGATGCATTAGCTAAAGCAGGAGCTGGTCACATTGGTCATTATAGTCATTGTACATTCCAGACCATAGGAACAGGCACATTTATGCCTTTAGGAGAAGCGAATCCTTTTATTGGGAAAAAGAATCAATTGGAGATGGTTCCAGAGGTAAAAGTGGAAACAATCGTCCAACAAAGCATTCTTTCCAATGTATTAAAAGGAATGATTGCTGCTCATCCTTATGAAGAAGTGGCATATGATGTCATTCCATTAAAAAATGAAGGCGAGAAAATTGGGTTAGGCCGGGTTGGGAATCTGAAGGAAGTAACGACATTAGATGAATTCGTGACTAAAGTAAAGAATGTCCTAGAGGTAAACTACGTAAGAGTATCAGGGGATAGTAACCGTAAAGTTAAGAGGGTGGCTGTATTAGGTGGAAGTGGTGAAAAATATTTTCACTCTGCTATACAGAAGAAAGCAGACGTTTACATTACTGGGGATATGACATTCCATGTAGCACAAGAAGCGATTGAAATGGGAATTTCCGTTATTGATGCTGGGCATTATATAGAAAAAGTCATGAAGTCTGCTACGAAACAATATTTAGAACAACAAATCAAAGAAGATGCAACCTTAAATAAATCACTTGAAATAATTGTTTCGGAGACGAACACAGACCCTTTTCAATATCGATAGTAATTTAGTTTGGTAAGGCACTTAAAGGAGTAATCGTATGAATAAAACATTTAAATCAATATCGTTCAACCCAATTATGCTAGATGTAATTGAAAGTTTGGAATTTAAGCAGCCAACAGAAATCCAGCTGAAAGTTATTCCTGCTATATTAAAAGGGCAAAGTGTCATTGGACAATCCCATACTGGTTCAGGAAAAACACACTCTTTTTTACTCCCAATCTTTAACCAATTAGACGCGAATAAAAAAGAAATACAAAGCGTAATTACAGCACCAACACGCGAGCTTGCGACACAGCTATATGATGAAGTGAAAAAAATTATCAAATTGGCTGGTAAAGAAGAGGAATGGAAAACGAAGCTGTTAGTTGGAGGAACAGATAAACAAAAAATGATTGATAAGTTGAAAGAGCCTCCACATATTATTGTAGGTACCCCTGGTCGTATTTTAGACTTAGTGAAAGAAGAAGTGATTTCGATTTATTCTGCTACTTCCTTTGTCATTGATGAAGCGGATTTAATGCTTGATTTAGGTTTTATTGAGACATTAGATCAATTATTAATTCGTTGTAAGCAAGATATACAATTAATGGTATTCTCTGCAACCATTCCACAACGACTAGAACACTTCTTTAAAAAGTATTTAGAAAATCCACTACATGTTAAGATTGCTAATGAATTATCTCCTGAAACAATGGAGCATCGTTTAGTTGCTGTTAAGCATCGTGCAGAAGATGAAATCATTTATCAACTATCCGAGGCAATCAATCCTTATCTAGCCATTATTTTTACTAACGGTAAAGAGAATGCAGATAAACTTCATGAAAAACTGTTAGAAAAAGGTCTTAATGTAGGGATTATTCATGGTGGGCTTACACCTCGAGAAAGAAAGCGGATTTTAAAAGAGATTCAAAGTCTTAAATATCAATATTTAGTTGCTACTGATTTAGCATCAAGAGGAATTGATATTAAAGGAGTAAGTCATGTCATAAATGCACAACTTCCGAAAGAGGAAGAGTTCTATATTCACCGTGTAGGTAGAACAGCACGGGCTGGAATGGAAGGAACTGCTATAAGCTTATATCGAGAAGAAGATCTCAAGCTAATCGAAAAGCTTGAACAAAAAGGATTAGAATTTGTCTTTTATGATGTAAGAAATGGTGAGTGGAAAGATGCAAAAGCATGGAATGAACGAAATCTGCGTCTGAAGACAACAACAGAGGTTGAAAAAGAAGCATGGAAGCAGGTTCGTAAGCCTAAGAAGGTAAAACCGGGCTATAAGAAAAAGATGAAAAGACAACAGGAATCCATTAAGAAAAATATGATTAAAAGTAAAAATAGAAAGAAATAATGGGGGAGTAAAGTCGTTATGTTAAAAATTGGTTCGCATGTCTCAATGAGCGGCAAAAAAATGTTGCTAGCTTCAAGTGAAGAAGCGGTCTCTTATGGCGCAAATGCGTTAATGATCTATACTGGTGCACCACAGAATACGAGGAGAAAGCCAATCGAAGAATTAAATATTGAAGCAGGTCTTAGGCATATGACGGAAAACGGTATTCAGGATATTGTTGTCCATGCTCCGTATATTATTAATATTGGAAATACAACGAAACCAGAAACCTTTGAATTAGGAGTTAACTTCTTAAGAAGTGAAATCGATCGTACGGAAGCTATCGGTGCAAAACAGATTGTACTTCATCCAGGTGCCCATGTAGGTGCTGGACCAGACGAAGGAATCCAAAAGATAATTGAGGGTTTGAATGAAGTATTAGAGAAAGATGATAAAGTTCAGATTGCCTTAGAAACAATGGCCGGAAAAGGTTCAGAAATAGGTAGAACATTTGAAGAAATTGCCCAGATTATAGAGGGTGTTACCCATAACGATAAGTTATCCGTATGTTTTGACACCTGTCATGTTCATGATGCTGGTTACGATGTTGTGAATGATTTTGATGGTGTTCTAGAACAGTTTGATAAAATTATTGGTGTGGATAGAATAAAGGTCGTCCATGTAAATGACTCTAAAAATGAGCGAGGAGCACATAAGGATCGTCATGAAAACATAGGCTTTGGACATATTGGGTTTGATGCACTTCATTATATTATCCATCACCCACAATTAGCGGCACTACCAAAAATATTAGAAACACCTTATGTAGGTTTAGATAAGAAGAGTAAAAAAGCTCCTTATAAATTTGAAATAGAAATGATTCGAAACGGGTCATTTAACCCGGAATTACAAGAAATAATTATGAATCAATAAATTAACGTGACCAATACGATGATTATCAAATTTATAATGATGTTTAGTGTGCGGTTTAATGAGATTATTAAGCTCTATAGAGGTTGGGTTACGGTTCGAGAATCGTTGTCTCAGCCTCTAGTTCTTTACTTAAACTTGTTTTATCAACGCGTAAATAGATAAGCTACCTATAAGGTAAATTGCTTACCTAGGTAGCTTTTTTTAATTAAATAAATGCTCCAGTCCGTGTGATTTTATTAATTCATGAAAAAGTTTATTTGCTTTTAATGCGGTTTGGCGGTCTATAATTTCACTTAGATCGTGGAGCATCTTTTCTCGCTCTCTTTTGTCAAATGGGTCAATTTTTTTAGTATGAACATATGTGGCAATTTCCTCGGCCTGCTGTCTCGTAATCGTAAACCCGTATTCCCCTGAATATTGTATAATATCTTCAGCTGTAATTTGTCTCATTTTATTCAGAATAATTTGTTTTATAAACACTGACATAATATACACCTCTCTTTGTTTACCACTATATGCTTACCAGCTGCTTTTATCAACTTGTTCTCACCGTTTTATGGAAAATGGTTATTTCACCTGGTGGTAAAAAGTAGCATTATAAGTTTCGTTTTTCATCATAAACTATAATTGCACCTCATCATTTTATAGAAGGAGGTCAATCATGGACGATAAAATTCGTACCAATAATGTGGAGAACGCTCCGAAGCATGGTGAAGACGATATTTCTTCACGTCACGTCGATGGACTTTATTACAGTAGCCGTGATGAGGAAACAGCTGCTGAATTAACAGCAGATGACTACAGAAATGTAGCCCTTGACGAGGAAAAGAGTGAAGCGAATACTTCAATCGGTTGGATAGCCTTAGTGTTATCTATTGCCTCATTCTTCTGGGCACCAATTCTTTTAGGTGGTGCTGGGATTGTTGTAGGGTTTATGGCAAGGAATCGTCATGCAAATACCCTTGGTAATATTGCAATCGTAGCCGGCGCAATCTCCATTATCATTACCCTGTTTATATTACCTTTCGTATAGATGAAGAGGCTAGGTTCACTACCTGGCCTCTTTTATATTATGGCTAATTATTTCCATAACCGTTATATTTTGGAAAGAAATAATAGCGATTAACCTGCAGATGATCAGGGTCTACTGTTGGATTCAATGTAGAAAAATCTCTTCGAATTTGCTCTATATTTATATTGTGTATCGTTGGGTTAAGTCGTTCGGTAACGGTTAGCACCGTGTCACCTCGTTCTGTTTTTATCTTGATTGGTTCAAAAGCAGTGTTTAATGTTAGGGAAGAATCCTGACTTTCTTTTTGTTTTGATAAGTCAGTTCCGGTGTTTAAATCTTTATAGATACTAATCAAAAATAGTATAATACATATAGTAAGAATAAATTTTTTCATGAGTTACTCCTTATTATGAAACCATTTATTATTCACAAACGTATATAAAGTAAGATTAATTTGGAGAGGGAGAAGAATATGGAAATATTTTCTCAAGAGTGGATTGCTATTATCATCACTGGCTTAGCAACATTATTTTTAATTGGTGAAATATTAGTAAATATGCGTGGTATATTTGCTTTATTAGGTATAGGATTTATAACGGTTTATTTTTCAGTATATTTGGAAACAGACTCCCTTATTCTTATGCTTGTCATTTATTTTATTGGAATCGCACTTATAATTATAGATGGTAAAGTATTAAATGATGGAACCTTAGCGACTATTGGTACAGCTGCTATGATTGCAGCTGTCGCGTTACCGGCACCAAATTTTGCCGCTGGAGCATATGCAGTACTAGGGGTAATACTAGGGGCAGCAGGGTCACTGTTCTTCTTAAAAGTATTTAAGCGTAGAGATATGTGGAATAAGATTACCTTAAAAGATAAATTGACTAGTGAGGCTGGATATAATTCTATCAATGCTGAATATAAAACGTTATTACATCAAGAAGCGGTTACATTAAATGATTTACGTCCGGTTGGTACGATACGACTTGGAAATAAAGATTATAGTGCTATATCGAATGGTCAATGGATACCAAAAGGAACGGAGGTAGTCGTAACTGAAGTAGATGGAACAAAAATATTAGTAGAACGTAAAAAAAATTCTTAGGATCCTCCTAAGAATTTTTTTTTTGCCTTTTACACACAATACCTTTATTGAATGAAGTTTGTTCTTTCTTGTCGGAATTTGAATGTAAATTTTGTGTAAAGTTTTTAATAATTGCTTTACAAAACGGATTCTTTTTTCAATAATGATAAAGGTGTGCCAATAAGGGATACATAAGACAACATAATTAAAGGGGCGAATATCCATTGGAAATAGACGTGCAGACGCTGATTTTTGAATTCATCGGTGGTTTAGGTATTTTTCTTCTAGGTATTAAATATATGGGAGATGGATTACAAAAATCTGCCGGAGATCGTTTGCGAGAAATTTTAGACCGTTTTACGAGTAATCCGTTTCTTGGAGTACTTGCGGGTATAGTAGTGACTATTTTAATTCAGAGTAGTTCAGGTACGACCGTTCTTACTGTAGGTTTAGTTAGTGCCGGATTTATGACACTTAGACAAGCCATCGGAGTTATTATGGGTGCGAATATTGGTACAACGGTTACAGCATTTATCATCGGTATCGATGTCGGTGCGTATTCATTACCGATTCTTGCTATTGGTGCCTTAATGATCTTTTTCTTTAAACATCAAAAGGTCACTGCTATTGGTCAAGTCGTGTTTGGTTTTGGCTCATTATTTTATGGGTTAGAATTAATGAGTAGTGGAATGAAGCCTTTAAGGTCGTTAGAAGCATTCCAGGAATTAACCCTAAGTATGAGTGAGCATTCCGTATTAGGGGTTGTTATTGGGGTACTGTTCACTGTTATCGTACAAAGCTCTAGTGCGACAATCGGTATTTTGCAGGGACTTTATTCTGAAGGAGCCATCCGACTAGATGCTGCATTACCTGTCCTTTTTGGTGATAATATTGGGACAACTATTACAGCTATTATAGCATCCTTAGGTGCTACTGTTGCTGCTCGTCGTGCAGCTGCAGTACATGTCATATTTAACTTAGTAGGTACAACTGTCTTTTTATTATTACTACATCCATTCACACAATATGTGATGTTTTTACAAGAAAAACTAATGTTAAACGCCGAAATGACTATTGCTTTCGCACATGGTAGTTTTAACATACTAAATACAATTGTTCAGTTCCCATTCATTGGCTTACTAGCATGGATGGTAACGAAGCTTGTACCAGGAAAGGATACTACAATCGAATATAAGCCGAAGCATTTAGACCCGATTTTTATTCAACAATCTTCAGCGCTAGCCCTTGACCAAGCAAAGGCTGAAATAGTTCGCATGGGTGAATATGCATATCAAGGCATGGAAGAGACAAGCATGTATTTATCAACAAACCAAACGAAACATGCTGAAATGGCTCTACAGATTGAAGGCGCACTAAACAGTTTAGATCGTAGTATAACGGATTATCTTATTGACATTTCTGGTGGTTCATTGTCTGAATTTGAAAGTGCAAAGCACACGGTATTAATGGATACAGTGCGAGATATTGAACGAATTGGAGACCACTTTGAAAACGTTGTGGAGTTAATCGATTATAAAATATCCAATAAAGTAGTGATCACGGATAAGGCACAAGAGGATTTAAATAATATGTTTGACTTAACAATGTCTACCGTTAAGCAAGCGATTAAGGCGCTTGATACGGGTAATCGGGAAGAGGCATTGGCAGTTGTTCAAAAAGAGGACCAAATAGACAAAATGGAACGAAGCTATCGTAAAAAGCATATCATCCGTATGAATGAAGGGGATTGTTCTGTATCAGCAGGTATCGTCTTTGTTGATATTATATCGAATCTAGAACGTATCGGTGATCATGCAGTTAATATTGCAGAAGCAGTGTTAGAGGATCATTAAGAGAATAAAGAGAGAGGTTTTCCTCTCTCTTTTTATTTTTTTTGTAAATTTTTGTTGCTATTTTTAAATAAAGGTGATATAGTAATTATTGTCGTTTTCGACAGAAAGTAAAAATTACATAAATTAAATTAAAATAATAGTTGACACGAAAGATTGAACATGTTATATTATATCTCGTGCCACTTAAAGAGAAGACATCTACTTCTTACTTAAAAGATTGATAATTTTCCACAGTAGCTCAGTGGTAGAGCAATCGGCTGTTAACCGATCGGTCGTAGGTTCGAATCCTACCTGTGGAGCCAACAAAATGGCGGCGTAGCTCAGCTGGCGAGAGCGTACGGTTCATACCCGTGAGGTCGTGGGTTCGATCCCCTCCGCCGCTACCATTACTTATTTTATTTTAAACATCATGGCGGCCGTGGCGAAGTGGTTAACGCACCGGATTGTGGCTCCGGCACTCGTGGGTTCGATTCCCACCGGTCGCCCCATATAACTTAGGACCCTTAGCTCAGTTGGTTAGAGCTATCGGCTCATAACCGATCGGTCGCAGGTTCGAGTCCTGCAGGGTCCACCATTTAATCTCGGAGGTATACCCAAGTCTGGCTGAAGGGATCGGTCTTGAAAACCGACAGGCGGGTCAAACCGCGCGGGGGTTCGAATCCCTCTACCTCCTCCATACATAATCAATAATACTATTTTTAACATCATAGCGTAAGGCTTGGTAGCTCAGTCGGTAGAGCAACGAGCAACACATCCACCGAATTAACTACGAGTAACCCCGAAGCATACACATCCTTGAATAATCTAGAAGATGCAGGGTTCAAAACATAACAAGAAAATTTTATTATGTTTTTTTATGAAATATAGCAAGGCTTGGTAGCTCAGTCGGTAGAGCAATGGACTGAAAATCCATGTGTCGGCGGTTCGATTCCGTCCCAAGCCACCATTTTGTACAAGCGAATCGCTTGTTTTTTTTATTGGATTTTTTTCTCTCTCCAACAGATAACGTTACAAGGGCAAATAATTTGCAAGAACTGGAAACCTCTGATAATCTTTCATGTGAAGGGTATTTTATCCCTAAATAACTTATTATTGAAGGAGGATTTCATTATGGCAAAATTTGAATTACCAGAATTACCTTATGCATATGATGCATTAGAGCCAACTATTGATAAAGAAACAATGAACATCCATCATACAAAGCATCATAATACTTATGTTACAAACTTAAATGCTGCGCTTGAAGGAAAATCTGAATTAGCAGGTAAGTCCCTTGAAGAGCTCGTTAGCAATCTGGATGCAGTACCAGAAAGCATCCGTACTGCTGTACGTAACAATGGTGGAGGTCATCATAACCATAGCTTATTCTGGAAAGTTCTTTCTCCAAATGGTGGTGGAGAACCAACTGGTGAACTAGCTGATAAGATTAATGCTAAATTTGGTAGCTTTGATAAATTCAAAGAGGAATTTGAAAATGCTGCAAAAACTCGCTTCGGTTCAGGTTGGGCATGGTTAGTGGTAAACAATGGTGAACTAGAGGTAACTAGCACTCCAAACCAAGATTCTCCTTTAATGGAAGGTAAAACACCAGTATTAGGTCTTGATGTTTGGGAACATGCTTACTACTTAAACTACCAAAACAAACGTCCTGACTATGTTTCAGCATTCTGGAACGTTGTAAACTGGGATCAAGTTGCGAAAAACTACAGTGAAGCTAAATAACGCTTTTTATAGATAGAAGGATGTCGCAGAGAGATAAGTCTCTTTGTGACATCCTTTTTTCTTTTCGTATATCTCTATTTGAATTGCTCACACTAAGGAAAGAGAGAAAAGGGGCAATTCAATATGCATAAAAGCTTACAATTTGTTTTCGGAAAAACTGAAATTAATCGTGATTTAATCCTATTATTAGTAATAGGTGGACTATATTCATTAGGTATATATTTATCCAATACATTTGTAAATATTTACTTATGGAAACAAGCAGAAGGAAACTATTACACGATAGCTTTTTATAATCTTGCTATCTTTGTGTTTCAACCGATTACCTTTATAGTGGCTGGAAAAATAGCGAAAAAGGTGGATCGCGTCATTGTTTTAAGATTGGGTGTAATTTTTTTATCGCTGTTTTTTTTAACGGTACTTATGATAGGAGAGAAAGCAGCGTATTTTAACCTATTATTAGGAAGTTTATTAGGTATTGGTTATGGCTTTTATTGGTTAGCGTTTAATGTACTAACATTTGAAATTACCGAACCAGAGACTCGGGATCTTTTTAATGGTTTTTTAGGTGTTTTACAGTCTTTAGGTGGTATGATTGGTCCAATTACAGCTGGATTTATTATTTCCAAGATGCCAGCTAATATTGGGTACAGTACCATTTTTACCGCATCCTTCATTTTATTCATTTGCGCGGTAGCCTGTAGCTTCTTTTTAATCAGAAGACCTGCGAATGGTGATTACCTATTTAAGCGTGTAGTCCTAGAGAAGAATCATAATAAAAATTGGAATCGAATATTAAAGGCTCATTTTTTTCAAGGATTACGTGAGGGAATTTTCCTATTTGTCATTACTATATGGGTATATATCGTGACACAAAGTGAACTTTCACTCGGTATGTTTAATCTTTACTTCTCTGGTTTTTCCTTTGTCTTTTATTTTCTAGCTACGAAATTTATAAAGCCTTTCAAGCGTAAAAAGGCTATTCTGATTGGTAGCTTAATGCTGTACCTCGCATTATTCATTATTTTAATCCATGCTAGCTATAGTACGTTAATCATCTACGGTATTATTATTGGTATTGCATACCCCATAGTAAATGTACCCTATGCATCCATGACATATGATGTCATTGGAAAGGCATGGAAAGCAGGCGAATTACGCATTGAATATATCGTAGTTAGAGAATTGTTTACAAATATTGGCCGGGTTATCTCTATTATGACATTCATCTTAAGTATCACCGTATTTGAAACAGAGAAAATTATACCTATACTACTTGTTGTATTTGGGGCTATGCACTTAGGTGTTTATTTCTATAGCAGAAATATTTATTTAACTAGTTCAAATAAAAAGGACGTACTCATAAAAGATCAGGTGACCGATGAAAAAAACCGTTAAATTTTTCAATCATTAATGCTATAATATAGAGATAGAGAGAATCTAAATTTTGCTTATAATGGGGGAGAAATATGAAGAAGGAAAAAAAACAAAAAGCCCAACTTCCCTTTCGATTAAATATATTATTTTTTATAGTATTTTTATTGTTTGCGGTGCTTATTTTACAGCTTGGAGTAGTCCAGATACTTAATGGGGAAAGCTTTCAGGAAGAAATAAATAAAACAACAGAGGATATAACGAAGATACCGGTACCACGTGGAGAGATTTATGATCGAAACTACAATGTAGTAGTAAAAAACAAGCCGATGTACGCTATTACGTATACGCCACCTAAAGGTGTGCAGGCAATGGATCGGTTGAACGTTGCACAGGAACTTTCGAAATATATTGATATGTTCGACCCAGATCCAGAAAAAAGAGAAAAACAACTTAACAGAATAACCGAACGGGATAAAAAAGAGTATTGGTACCTTTTAAATGACGAAGAGGTTAAAGAGAAGTTAACTAAAGAGGAAGCTGCTGAAATGGATCCAGCAGAACAATATAATACTGTACTTGAGCGAATCACGGAGGAAGAATATGAAGACCTTACTGAGCAGGATCTAGAAATTATCCTCATTAAAAAAGAGCTTGACCGTGCCTATTCATTATCACCACAAATTGTAAAAAGTGAAAATGTGACGCCGGAAGAATATGCAAAAGTTGCAGAACACCTAGCGTCTTTACCTGGCATAAATGCCACAACAGATTGGGTACGTGAATATCCTTTTGAACAGACATTACGAAATCTTTTAGGAAATGTGACAACCGAAAAAGAAGGAATACCGGCAGAATCAATTGATACCTATTTGGCCAAAGGCTATAATCGTAATGATCGAGTTGGTGATACTGGATTAGAAAAGCAATATGAAGACCTGTTAAGAGGTAGAAAAGAACAGGTTAAATATACGATGAGTAAAAGTGGTGTCATTCTTGATTCGGAAGTAGTGGTACCTGGTGAAAGTGGTAAGGACTTAGTTCTTAGTATTGACATGGAATTTCAAGAAAAGGTAGATGAAATACTAAGGTCAGAACTTAAAGCTGCTACACAAGGCGGGAAAAATAGATATCTTCAACATGCTTTAGCGGTAGTGATGGATCCACATACTGGTGAGTTATTATCCGTTGCTGGTCAGAGTTATTTAGATGATCCAGAAACTAGTGTGATTGAGCAAGATGAAATTGTAGATTCGGCCTTTCGAACAATGACGGACGGCTACCGACCTGGATCCACTGTTAAAGGGGCTACCGTCCTTGCAGGATATGAATCAGGTGTTATCAGTCCTGGCAATAGCGTATTTGATACACCAATTAAAATCCTCGGGACCCCACAAAAGGGATCATGGACAAATTTAGGACGGGTTAATGATTTAGATGCGCTTAGACGTTCTTCCAACGTATACATGTTCTATATAGCGATGAAAATGGGTGGAGAATATAATTATTACGAAAATAAGAAGATCAGTTTTGATCCGGCTGCATTTGAACAAATGAGAAATTATTTTAAACAGTTCGGCTTAGGTGTAGAAACCGGTGTTGATTATCCAAATGAAACAACTGGCTATACTGGACCTAAAAAAGAAGCCGGCTTACTAATGGACTATGCGATTGGTCAGTATGATACGTTTAGTGCCATGCAGCTTGCTCAATATGTGTCTACTATTGCTAATGGTGGTTACCGTGTACAACCACATTTCTTGAAGGAAGTTCGTAATCCATCGACGAATGATGAGGACATGGGATCCATATATAAAAGTATAAATCCAAAAGTATTAAATAAAATCGTAATGGATGACAGTCTAATTGCAAGAGTTCAAGAAGGCTTCCGTCAAGTATATCAGGAGCCAGGTGGGACTTCGTATAGCTATTTTAGAGGCACTAATTTTAAAGCAGCTGGGAAAACTGGTACAGCTCAGAATGATATTACGATAAACGGTAATTTATACAAAACCATTAATCTAACGATGGTAGCATATGCTCCATATGATAACCCAGAGATTGCCTTATCAGTAATCGTTCCAAACTTAGATGAAAATACGGATTACCAAATTAACCAAAATATTACTCGTAGAATAATGGAGGCTTATTTTACACTTAAAGAGCAACGCGATAAAAGTACAAACGAAGAAAATTCAGCAACTGAAAATGATGAAATAGAAGAAGATCAAAGCGAATAACAAAGACCCTAAGACAGTAACAAAGTCTTAGGGTCTTTATCATGAAAACATATTTTTACAATAATTTTACATATAGTTAATATAGCCTTTATATTGAAGGACTATGATAGGTGTACTTTAATTAGGGGAGACGATTTTATGCTTAGTAGAGGACAGTTCCATTCAGAGATGGATACACTAAATCAAGATATCATCCAATTAGCAAATTTGGCTAAAAGTGCATTAATTAAATGTATGGATGCGTTATTTAATCAGGATATAGAGCTAGCAAAACAAGTTGTAGAAGAGGATAAAGTAATTGATAAAGAAGAAGCAGCAATTAATGATAAAGCAATTCTATTAATTGCTAAGCAACAACCCGTTGCAACCGATCTTAGACGATTAATTATTGCTTTACGAGTGGTCACCGATATAGAACGGATGGGTGATAATGCTAAGAATATAGCAAAAGCAACGATACGCTTAGGAGATCACTATTTAGAAGAGTTACCAAAGGAATTAAAGACTATGCGTGATACTGCTTTAGCAATGTTAGATACAGCGATCATTGCATTTCAACAAGAAGATATTACCGTTGCACACAAATTGGCACAGATGGATGATAAAGTAGATAAACTTTATAAACAAGTAGTGACGGATATGTTGAGTAAAACGGCCATCAACTCCGAAGAGGTTCAATATGTGATGCAAATCGCTTTCAGTGCCCGATATATTGAACGTTTTGCGGATCATATTACAAATATCGGGGAAAGTATTTTGTTTCTGGTTAAAGGAGAAATAGTAGATTTAAATGATTAAAGAAAAGGAAGAGGAATTAGGCTATACCTAAAATCCTCTTCCATTTTATCTAGTTAGTGCTTCTGCTATTTCGTAATGACTCATATCACTAGTTAACGTGAATTCACCAAGTTGAACTCGTTTAGCATAGCCCTTATCTTCTAAATAGTTACTGAAATCTCTTGCATTATCGATAATCCCATTTTCCTCAAGCTGATTACTAATCGTTGAGGATGGCATACCGGATTCTATGGTTAACGTATATGATTTAACCGCTTCTTCTTGTTCCTCTTCTGGCTCGTTATTAGAAGATTCCTCAGAAGAACTTTCGTCTGAATCGCTAGCACTTTCATCAGATTTCTCTTTCTCACTAGCTTCCTCTTTCTTGTTCTCATTCTCATTCTCATTAGCTTCTTCTGACTCTGAAGAATTCTCGGTTTCTTCCTTTTCCACTTTGTGGTTCATGGATAAGGATATGTAATCCTCTTCAGATAGTACATGATATCCTTGTTCTTTTACATGTTTTAATACCTCTTCAATTGGCATGTCAGATAAATTTTGACTCGAGCCATCTGAAAAGTAAGAGACAACTAACATAATGATTGCTGCTGTACATAGTCCTACTGCAAATGCACGTATGGTCTGCTTCATATTTTCCACCTTACTTTAATAGATTAATTAACATCTGTTTCTTGATAATCTTCTGTAAGTAATTCTTCTTCTAATACTTTTACTTTTTTCTTAAGCTGATACGTATCTTGCATTGTCGAAATTGATAGTTGCTCTAATTCACTTTCAATTTTCTCAAAGCGGTCATTTAAGAAAAAGGAAAGTACAAATAGTACAACAGCAACAACAACAATGGTTACTCCCGCAATAATCATTCTATAACCTCCATTCATATACATTATTAGTTATATCACACATTTCGACACGAGGGAACCATAAATTTTTTCCATGTACTTGATTGATTGCTAAACATCTGCTATTATTAATAAGTCTGAAAAGAACTAATAGATGCGATTAATGCAAGTTTACTATAAGTTTGGAGGGAAAAACATGCGCGTAAACATTACTTTAGCTTGTACCGAAACGGGAGATCGTAATTACATTACAACAAAAAATAAGCGTACGAATCCTGAGCGTATTGAGCTTATGAAATATTGTCCACGTCTTAAAAAACATACTTTACACCGTGAAACAAAATAATGATTCACGGAAAAGCTTGCTCTTACCAATGGCTAGGAGCAAGCTTTTTTTATACTAAATACGACAAAGTAGGAGATGTGATTCATGCAAAAAGAACAACTCCGTAAACAAGTCATTCAACGTCTGCAAGCTATAACCGACCAGGAAAGAAACCAGATAGAGAAAAAACTTCAAACCAACTTATTCCAATCTGACTACTGGAAGGAAGCCAATACTATTGGTGTCACTATATCAAGGGGATTTGAATGGGATACAAAAGAAATCATTGAAGAGGGCTGGAGACAGGGAAAAGTAATGGCTGTTCCGAAATGTTATCCAGAGGAGAAAGAAATGGCCTTCTATCGATTACATAGCTTCGCAGAGTTAGAAACTGTGTATTCCAATCTTTTAGAACCCAAGCCAATTGAAGAGAATTTCCTTTCCAAGCATCAAATGGATCTAATTTTAGTTCCAGGGGTAGTATTTGATTCACATGGGTTTCGAATTGGATTTGGAGGCGGGTACTATGACCGATTTTTAGCTTCCTATCAAGGTAATACCATTGCTATCCTTAGTAATATACAACTTGTGGAAAGGATCTCGGTTGAAGCTCATGATATAGCAGTAAAGCATTTGTTATCTGAGGATGGGTTTATTATATAGAATATTTTTGACTAGAAGGATAAGACTATAAACATCAAAGTTTTGAAGGGGTGTTTAGATGAGAGTATTTATGATATTAACTGTTTTTGTTGCCATGATTTCTGTCGTTTATAAATGGCGATATAAGATCATGAACGCCATGTTAGCGGTGAGTTTCTTAAGAAAAATAGCCGTTTCCATATCCATGAATTTACCATCTATCCGGAAGAATATTCTCCCAAGATTTTTCAAGGAACCAACCGATTCAACCACGTAAAAGGAGCTGGGTTTTTTACAGCTTCTTTTTTTGTCATACATATTATCAACGACTAGAACGATAAAGAAGCTAATTTTAGATTCAGCATTTATTTGTTGAATTTGATATGATGTAAGGGGAGGGGAAGGAATGGAGCACAACGAAATATACCTAATGTACTCAATAGCCCAGCAGTTGGTTAAGGAACATCGTTATGATGTGTTATACCTTAACAATAAAGTAGAGGAAATATGGTTAGAGAAGTATGAAAATAAGACCTCTACAGTAGTTCGGTTATCTGCGAGTGGATTTGATTGGAAAAATCATCTCAAGAAAGACATCGGCATCGTATTTCAAAAAGCTGGTGCACTGAGAAAATTGTTAAAAGGTAAAGATATTCACATACATAATGTTTATATTTCCCCACATACACCAATTGATAGCTGGGAAATACTGAAAAAACCATTGACGGTTCAGGATAAAAATCCGATTCAAATGAAGATATATTACTTATCTGGGGATGAAATAGAACCAGAACGAAATAGATTAGAACAGAATATTGGAGTCACGTTTATAAACGATGAAGATCATATAAGTGAAGAACTGATGGAAACAACTACTCAGCAATATAAAGTTGAATTGTTTCATAAAGTTCAGGAAAAACAAAAACAAGAGCGTAATGTTTTTAATTATGGAAAGCCGTTTATTACGTATTTTCTTATTGCGATAAATGCTATTTTCTTTCTTTTATTAGAATTAAATGGAGGTAGTCAAAATAATGTTACATTGATGGAATATGGGGCAAAATATAACCCGTTAATTATGGATGGGGAATGGTGGCGAATTATTTCCTCTATGTTTTTACACATTGGCCTATTACACTTTGCCTCCAATATGTTATTCCTTTATTTTTTTGGTTCTTTAGCGGAGAGGATATTTGGTTCTGCAAGATTCTTCGTTATCTATATGCTTGCCGGAATAGGTGGGGGTATCGCTAGTTTTGCCTTTGTAACTAACTTATCCGCTGGAGCATCTGGAGCTCTGTATGGATTATTCGGTGCGTTTATATATTTTGGCTTATTTCATCGACGTATTTTTCTACAAACAATTGGCAGAGATATCTTGATTCTGTTAGGCATTAACGTTTTATTAGGATTTGCTATGCCACAATTAGATGTTTCGGCACATATGGGAGGATTAGTTGCCGGTTTTATAGTAGCTGGTATCGTACACTTTCCAATGAAAAAGAATGTTCTATTGCAGCTTGGTGCCTTAGTTATTTATGTTGCATTGTGCATCGGAGTGTTTATATATGGAATGCATCAGAATGAAGCGAATCCTATCTATCTCCTCCAAAATATGGAGCAATCAATCCAGGAAGAACGGTATGAAGATGTTGTAACAAGTGCTACAAAAGGATTGGAAAATCCCGAGGAATTTGAAGCCATGTTTTTATTTCAACGTTCTTATGCCTATATCCACTTAAACGAAATTGATTCAGCAATTGCCGATTTAGAAAAATGCATCCAACTATTAGATAAACCAAGTATATTACCAGAGGCGTATTACAACTTGGCAATTCTGTATGATCAAATAGGGGATAAACGTGCAGGAGAGATGATTGAAGCAGCTTATCAAGCAAGTCCAACAGATGATAAAATTAAGGAAATGTATGAAAAACTCTCAAAAGATTAATTTCCTGCATACATGATTAACACGGAATACCCGTTTCTATAACTCCATACCTGTACATAGTCTCCGGAGAGAGATAATGTACAGTAAGGAGTTATTTTTATATAGCTCCCTTCTGAGTATGAAGGGCATACAAAGTGCTTAAGAAACTTTAGATTCTATTTTGGATGAATCTTTCCGAATCTCCCTAACAAATATAGTTTCTCCATGTCCTTGTGTACAAGTAGAGTGTAAAGGGCTCTTATGAATAGAATTGCATGGCAAGCGAAAACTAATCTTATCAAAGGTTTTCATGGAGGAACTATGGAAAACGACAAACAACCACTATTTTCGAATTATGAACAGAACAACACCTATATCCAAGAACGATTACAAGTAGACAAAAACTTCGATATTGTACATTTAGATTTAGAATATGCAGGAAGAAAAATGTCCATGTTCTTTATTGATGGGTTTGTAAAAGATGACATATTGCATCTGATTATGAAATTTCTAGCTAAACTCGAACCAGATAGTTTAGAGCCAGATGCACTGACGAAATTATTAAAACGATATCTTCCTTATGTAGAATTAGATGAAGTCGATGACTTGAATCAGGCTGCCGATACTATTTTAGGTGGACCGACCGCCTTACTTGTTGAGGGCGTCAATAAGGTTATTATTATTGATGCTAGAACATACCCTGTACGTTCACCAGGGGAGCCTGATTTAGAAAGGGTAGTAAGAGGGTCAAGAGATGGTTATGTAGAGACAATCGTGTTTAATACTGCTCTGACGAGAAGGAGAGTACGTGATCGCTCATTACGGATGGAATATATGCAAATCGGAAGAAGGTCCCAAACTGATATCTGTATTTGTTATTTAGAAGATATAGCCGACCAGAAGAGAGTAGTTGACATAAAGAATAAATTAAAAGAAATTGACACGGATGGTCTTCCGATGGCAGAGAAGACGGTTGAAGAATATATCAGTGGTAGACATTGGAATCCTTTCCCGACAGTAAGGTACACAGAAAGACCAGACACAGCTGCAACACATTTATATGAAGGCCATGTTTTAATTATTATTGACGGATCACCAAGCGTAATCATTACACCGACTACCTATTGGCATCACTTACAACATGCAGAGGAATATCGTCAAAAGCCTGTTGTTGGAGCATATCTTCGGTTTGTAAGGTTTATTGCAGTATGGGCATCAATCTTTATATTACCGTTATACTTTCTATTCTCGACCCAACCAGAGCTGCTACCAGTAGAACTAGGATTTATTGGGTTGAGTGAAGTGGGAGCAGTACCAATCTTAATTCAGTTTATCATCGCTGAAATCGGAATTGATATGCTAAGAATGGCTGCCATACATACTCCTTCATCCTTAGCTACAGCAATTGGCTTAGTTGCAGCTATACTAATAGGACAAGTCGCAATAGAAGTAGGATTATTTTCCTATGAAGTTATTTTGTATTTAGCAATAGCTGCTATTGGTACTTATGCTACACCTAGCTATGAAATGAGCCTTGCTAATCGTCTAGTTCGCATATATTTGTTATTGGTAACGGCAGCTTTTGGTGTGAATGGTTATATGGTAGGAACACTATTATGGATTTTATATACAGTGCGGATGAAATCTTTCGAAATACCTTATTACTGGCCTGTATTACCATTTTCGTTTCGGGCATTTCGAGATGTATTTATTCGAACGCCAATCCCTCTTAAACGAAAAAGACCAACCATTTTACATCCCCAAGACCCAGATCGATAATTTCGGCTGGGTCTTTTGTTGTTATGACTATATCCTTTTTCCTTCATTTGGTATAATAAAGTTTGGTGATTTAAATGAATACTTTGTATGATGTACTACAACTACTTAAGCGTTTTGGCACGTTTATCTATACGGGTAATCGGTTAGCAGATTTGGAATTAATGCAAACGGAGATAAAAGAATTATATTCATATGGACTTATTGATGTTGAGGACTATAGACTATCTCTATTAATTATCCGTCAAGAAATCAACAAACTTCATTCTGAAAAAGGTGAGAAATAATGAATAAATCAATTATTGTTGGAGTAGATATAGGAGGTACTACCGTTAAAATCGGTATCCTCAAAGCTAGCGGCGAAATCATGCAAAAATGGGAAATTGAAACAAATAAATCTTCTGATGATACCGCTGTTATGAACGACATCTGGGAATCTGTCTTAGGTAGATTGACAGAATTAGCTATTGATTTGCATAATGTTCTTGGAATAGGAATTGGAGCGCCAGGTTTTATTGATGGCGAAAAAGGGTATGTGTATGAAGCAGTAAATCTTGGTTGGAAAGATTTTAATCTAGCTGACTATATGTCTAGTAAAACAGGTTTACCAGTATATGTGGAAAACGATGCCAATATTGCCGTTTTAGGTGAAAATTGGTTAGGTGCGGGTAACCAATCTAATGATATTCTTGCTGTTACTCTAGGAACAGGCGTAGGTGGAGGAGTAATAGCTGGTGGCAAGATCATAAATGGTGTTAATGGGACTGCAGGTGAAATTGGACATATTACGGTTGATCCAAATGGCTATCCTTGTAATTGTGGTCGTAAGGGATGTTTGGAGACGATTGCTTCTGCTACCGGAATTGTTCGTCAAGCTGAGAAGTTTATGGAAGACGATCCAAGCTGCAAACTAGCTCAAATACAGAACCAGTACGGAGCGATCACGGCTAAGCATATATTTGAATTAGCAGCTAATGGCGATGAGAATAGTATTCAAATCGTTAACCATACAGCAGACATATTAGGCCTTGTGTTAGCTAATTTAGCTGTGACAGTAAATCCTTCCAAAATACTAATCGGTGGAGGCGTGTCAAAGGCTGGAGATCAATTATTACAACCTATTAAGAAATCGTTTACAAAATATGCTTTAGCAAGAACAAGTAGAGCATGTGAAATTCGAATAGCAGAGCTAGGTAATGATGCTGGAATCATTGGTGCAGCGTATTTAGTAATAGAAAATAGTAACTAGTAATTAATTTTTCTTCTATAAAGTGTCATTATTTTGAAACTTTTTTGTTAACTAAAACGTCTAATAGGATAGCATGTTTTTCCTGATTGACATTTATGTCCTAACAATACTAGCTTGAAAAACATATAGTAAAGCAGTAATTTCTTAGGAGGAAATAGGATGAAAAGTAAAGGAATAAGGCTTCCTTTATATGTTTTAGCAACTCTATTATTCGGTTTAAAAACATATATTGTCTATCGTTTTTTATTTTCATTGGATTTAGAGAATTCTATGCAAGAGTTTATCTTATTGATTAACCCATTTGTTTCAGCCTTTTTAATATTTGGCTTGAGCGTTTGGATTACGAAGCCGGAAAGACAAATGAAGTATGTACGTTATATGATCCTGATCGGCACGTTAATTATTTTTGCCAATCTAGTATTCTACCGATCTTTCTCTGATTTCATTACAGTTCCACAATTAATCCAAGGTGGAACGATGGGAGATTTAGGATCTAGTATTTTATCTTTGATTAAGATGTATGACATTTTACTGTTTCTTGATGTGATTGTCATTTGGTATTTGAGTAAGAAACATCAAGAACTTGTGGTAACGAAATACCCAAGAAGCGGTAAGGTATGTGCGTTAGCATTATCACTAGCTCTTTTAGTTGGGAATTTCTTCCTCGCAGAAATGGAGCGACCACAGCTATTTACAAGGGCATTTGATAGGGAATACCTAGTGAAATATATTGGGTTATTTAATTACCATGTTTATGATGTTGTATTACATTCAAAGGTAAAAACACAGCATGTATTTGCTGACGGTAGTGAGTTACCTACTATCAAGGAGTATGTAGATAATGTCATTGAAACGAATGGGGAATCAGAATTATTCGGGGTAGCAAAAGATAAGAATGTGATATTTATTTCTGCCGAATCATTACAAACCTTTGTTATAAATAACACGGTAAATGGTCAAGAAGTTACACCTTTTCTTAATCGTTTAATAGAAGATGAGGATACGTATTATTTTGAGAATTTCTATCACCAAACAGAGCAAGGGAAGACATCTGACTCTGAATTTTTAACAGAAAACTCACTATACCCGCTTCCAAGAGGTGCTGTGTTCTATACTCATGCCCAAAATGATTATTATGCATTACCTGAAATGCTTGGAAATGAAGGGTATCATACGACAGTTTTCCATGCGAATAATGATAGCTTTTATAATCGGGATCAAATGTATCCGAGTTTAGGTTTTGATCATTTCTATGATGTCGATGCATATGAAGTAAACGATTATAATAGTGTTGGTTGGGGATTAAAGGATAAGCCATTCTTTGAGCAGTCAATGAAATATCTGACCACGCTTACGGAACCGTATTACGCAAAATTTATAACCTTAACCAATCATTTCCCATTTGAACTCGATGAGATGGATAAATCAATCGAACGATATGATTCAAATTCTAATACACTGAATAATTACTTTCCAACAGTTCGTTATATGGATGAATCCATTGAGGAATTCTTCCAGATGCTAAAAGATTCAGGTATCTACGATAAGTCGATTATTATTATAATGGGTGATCATTATGGCATTAGTTCTAATCATAATAAGGCGATGAGCATGTATTTAGAGAAGGACGAAATAACACCATATGACCATGTACAATTACAACGTGTTCCTTTATTCATTCACATCCCTGGTCATGGAAAAGGGGAAGCAAGGTCAACCATTAGCGGACAAATTGATTTGAAGCCGACGATTCTTAGTCTTTTAGGCATCGAGCATAAAGACGATATTTATTTTGGTAATGATTTATTTGTAGATGATCGTAAGGATTATATTGCGCTTCGAAATGGGGACGTTATCACGAACGACTATATCTATACGAATGATAGCTGCTATGACTTTACTAGTGGAGAGGTTCTAGAAGAGGCGGATACATGTTTCGAGCTTAGCGAAACAGTAAAAAAAGAACTGGAGTATTCAGATAGTATTATCTATGGAGATTTGTTTCGTTTTTTTGACTCTAGATAACATGTAATAACTAAAAAGTGGTATATTGGCAGCTTAATATGTTTTATGAATAAAGAAAAAACTACACATCAGAAACGGAATGTGTAGTTTTTCTTCTATTATAGTGATTCCTTTATAGCAGAAATAATGGTGCCTATTGAGAAAAATCCAAATGCTAAAACAGTTAGTGCGGAAAAGATTAGAGCTAAAAAATTACGATATTTTAGCTGTCTTACAAAAGAAACAACTGCTACAATTGCAACTACTAAAAAGATAATACCTAAAACTATATGTAGTGACATCGTTACAATAAACCTCCTTATACTAAGC
Source organism: Ornithinibacillus liuyingii (assembly GCF_055550225.1). Classification (NCBI taxonomy): domain Bacteria; kingdom Bacillati; phylum Bacillota; class Bacilli; order Caryophanales; family Bacillaceae; genus Ornithinibacillus; species Ornithinibacillus liuyingii. The sequence continues at coordinate 45,772 of NZ_JBPWOS010000007.1, forward strand.
TAATCATCTTTGTTTGTTTAATTACGATATTTATATTAATATGTATCATACTACCACATTTATTCTAGTATAAAATTATGGTTTTGTCGAGAATATCACAAAATATTTCTAATTTCTTCACATTCGAGATAGGAGGAGACAATCAATGGAAATCAAGCAAATCCCATTAGGGCCACTTGGTACGAATTGTTATCTTGTACATAATTCCGAACAAGTCATCATAATCGACCCAGGTGGGGATGGAAAGCGATTAATGAATTGGTTGGCAGAAAATAATCTGAAGCCGATTGCAATCCTGTTAACCCACGCACATTTTGATCATATTGGTGCGGTTGAACTGTTACGTACCCATTACAACATAAAGGTCTATATGCATAAGGAAGAAGCGACATGGTTAGAGGATCCTAGCCTTAATCGTTCTTTAGCTTTTATTGGTGAGGAAATCATCACTTCAGCACCAGATGTCCTCCTAGGACCCGGTAATTTTTCAATTGGTCCATTTGAATTCGACGTACTGTATACCCCAGGGCATTCGCCAGGAAGTATAAGTTATTTAATGCAAGCGGAAAAGGCAATTTTTAGTGGGGATGTATTATTTAATCGTGGTATTGGTAGGACTGATTTACCTGGTGGTGATTTTGCTACCTTACAAGATACAATATGGAATACTTTGTATAAATTAGCCAATGAAATTATGGTATACCCGGGGCATGGTCCAACAACGACCATTGGTGAGGAGAAAAGGTATAACCCATTTATACCCCAAAAATAGATAAAACAAAAACCCTGCGACGAATCCATATGTAAGCAGGGTTTTTGTTCCTTAATGCCCAAAACCAGGCACTAAAATAAATTCTGAATACCATGTAAAACCTATCATGAAAACAGTACAATAAGCTCCGAACAAGTACATGTACATACGCTCAGATAATTTCAAATAACTTACTGTTAGGAAAAATACCGTTTGAACTAGGAATAGTAAAGAAGTGTTGACCATACCGCCAACATAAAACATTACCGTAAAGATACCAGTCCAAAAGGCAAGGACTCTAAACATTCTGTCCATCATTTCCCCTCCTTTTCGGTGACGTCATCAATGTTATTATATACAAGTCAAAGAATAATGTAAACGATACATATTATTTGTTTGAAATTTATTAACAAATAAGCAGAGAGTTAAAATTATTCTATCTCTTGGAATTGATTGGAATTAGGTGCTGGCTTTACCATTTCCGAGACGAATAAGACTTTCGATTGATTCGTTTCTATGTTAAAGCGTAACTGAATAAACTCTCCATACCCCTTAGACCGTATGTTTACTTTCCCGTTAGGAAATTGATAGGTTAGGTTTTCATCCTTATTTTGGGGAACGTAGTCTTTTTTATACGTTATATAACTCATTTGGAATAGAGTTTGGGCATTGATTTGTTCGATTAAATTATAGGTTATCTTTAAATCATGTTGATAGGCTAACATATTGGTTGAGAAGTTTAGTAATACGAAGGTAGTCAATAAGAGGACCGAGGGGAGGATAAATCCCTTTTCATTATGGACAAAATCCAATCGTTTTCTCATAGTGATCTCCCTTTAAGGATGTGACGTGAATTGTAAACCCAAATGGTAACGAACTAATTTGAAAACTTTCGATATCGCGTAAATATATTTCATGACCTTTGCCATTCAATTGTCTTCGAACTAATTGTCGATATAACTCGATGGTGACAACATCATCATTATATAAATGAAGTACGATTTTATTCGAGTGAGTAGTACAAGCAATGGATTGATTGACCTCTCTTTGAATGAAATTAAAAAATTGTTGAATGGATAATTCTTCGTAGTAAGTGTTTTGGTGATGTAATGTATTTAAAATCGCCCCTTGAATCGGTATACAGATTATGAGAATTAGTAAACTGAATAATTGATTTAGTAATGTAAAACCTTTTTCACTATTCTTTAACGCCATAAAGACATACCTCTTCCTGTCTGCTGTTTATATTTGTCCAATTTGCACAGCCTTGAATAATATCATCATCCATCACAGTAAATGTCATTCCTATCTCTACTTGTTCTATTGATTCATAGTACGTATCGGAAGGGACACCGTACCACAATACTGAATGTAATTCATCATGTAAATGATAAGTGATGGCCCTTTTAAGACTTAGTGCTTCTCTTTCAAGGGAAATGAATGAAGTTAGAGGAAGGAGAGCAGTGCTAATGACGATTAGCACTGCTAAAGAGACTAATGCCTCTGTCATAGTAAATCCTCTACTGTTTCTCAATATAACCACGTCCTTTACCAATTGGAAAGACAACGATATAGCTATTTGTTGGTGAGGAAAATTGTATGGTACCCGCATATCTGATCGTTCCGTTTTCATTAAAGGAAATGCTTTGAAGTGTGCGTTGATCGATTCTCCAACCATTTGGAAGTTTCCGTTCGATTGGATCTATACTATCGCCAATTAGGGTATAGCTGTTTTGATCTAGCTTGATTCGTAAATAGTCGTTTGTAACCATAGATTGATTTTGTAAGAAGAGAACATCGTATTGGAATTGCGCTAGAATTTTTTCTTCTGCTAGCTTTCCTAATAAAGCATGACTTACCGGCACACTAATCGAAAGAATAATTGCCAGAATAGCTAGGGCAACTAACGTTTCCAAGAGGGAAAATCCTAATTGTTTATCATTCATTTTCTGGTGCCGATACGGTTCCATTTACAGAATTATATACAAGCTCATTATTGGAGCATTGCTTTTGATTTTCACGAATATAACCTTTGTTCACCAGTTCATTGAGGCTAGCTGGAAACGTATGAGAGTCTAAATAAAATGTATCGATTTGAGCTTGTACGACAGAGACTAATGCATCACACCCTTTACCTTGTGCTTCTTGGCTCTTATTTCCCAAATTAGGGATGATAAGAATCATCAAAACAGAGACTATCATTAATACGACAAGCATTTCGATTAAGGTAAATGCTTTTTGGTTTTTAAACATTTAAATCGCCCCTTTAGATGGTTTCAATAAATTGATACATTGGTACTAACAATGATAGGTAAATCAGAATAATCACTAACCCAAGCAGGATGAAAAAGACTGGCTGGATATAGGTGATGAACTTAACTATTTTTTCATTTATTTCTTCTGTGATATAAGCAGAGTACGTAGCGAGATCTTTCTCTAAAGTATCCGCATTACTATTCTGTTGAAATATCGAGGCAAGTTGTGGGCTGATGAATGTTAGCTCAGTCATAAGCTGTGAAATAGGTACACCATGATTGAGACCATTTGTTAATTGCGTTGAATAATAGGAAAGCAATGGCAGTTTTTCTTGTTTGGAAAGAATCGTAAGGACATCCTTTATTGGTAGTCCGGTTTTTAACAGGGATTCAACATGTGTTGCAAATAAGAAGGAAGTATTTAATGTTAAATAGTTTCGGTACAAGGGGGTAGAACGATAAATCTTAATTTGTAGTCCGATAGGTATAGTAGCTTTTATTTGTTTCCATATCCAATACATGATGAATAGAATTATTAGAATAAGAATGGTGCTATAGTATAGAAGGGAAGACAATCGAATGGCCGAATGAATAATAAACGAATTTTGTTCATGTTGCTGAAAAAGCGTAAGGAGATTAGGTACAACAGAATGTTGAATAAACAAAAATGCAATTGAAAATACAATTAGCAGTATAATTGGATAACGGATCACTTGGGTGAATTTTTTCAGATGATGGATTCTCTTTTCGAAGATAGCAAGACATTTCGTTATACTGGCATCTAAATCCCCATGTTCCTTTGCGAAAAAGAGATAAGACGTGATAATGGGATGAAAAGAGAGTTTTTCTAGTGATTGATCTAAGGTGTAGCCACGTTTGATATGGTGGATGATATCTTCTGATAGGTGAAATAAGCTCTTATCCCATTTTAATGTTTCTAATGCCGCTAATAATGGGTACCCATTAGTTAGTGCTCTGGATAATCGTTTTAAAAAGGTTAATTGAGTAGATATGTTTAGCTTTTTATTAAAACGTTTCAAAGGTATCTTTAGAGATAAATCCATAGATATAAGCCTTCCTTCGTAGGTATTCAAATGAATGCTTAGACTCATGGAGATCGATTACTATGCCATTGATAACCTGACTTAATAATTCTCCATCTAATATTTCTAAGATAGCTGCGCGTTTTTGTGTTGGGTTACACGTTAATATGGATAATAACTGAATCGACGCAATCCCAATTAGCGATTGTTCTAATTCAGAAGGGGTTATCCCCATTTCGAGTAAACGATGAATCGTCCCTTGGGTATTCTTAGCATGAATGGTACTCAACACTAAATGTCCTGTTAAGGATGCTTCAAAGGCAAATTTAGCTGTTTCCCTATCTCGAATTTCTCCAACCATGATAATATCTGGATCATGACGCAGTGCGGCTTTAAGTCCTGTTTGGTATGTAATACCTGCTTTTTCATTTACTTGTACTTGTAAAATGTCTTGGATATTTTTCTCAATTGGGTCTTCAAGTGTAATGGTCTGGAAGGATTCATCCTTTAAAGCGGACTCTAGTAATGCATATAATGTTGTCGTTTTCCCACTCCCGGTTGGTCCAGAAAACAAAATTAAACCTGCTGGGGGATTCATCCACGTTTTGATTGTATGAAGTTGTTGTTTAAAGAGAAATAGTTGTTCCAGAGATAGGTTTTGCTGTTGTGGAAGGAGTCGAATAGCTAGGCTTTCTAATTGGTTAACTGGTAAAGTAGACAGCCGAAGGGAGTATTTATCGGATTTTGTGGAGTGAAAAAGTGTCCCATTTTGGGGCTTTCTATTTTCACCGATATCCATGCCTGATGTAAACTTATAATAAGTAAGAAGGGATTCATAACGATTAGTTGATATCGATTGATAAAGTATTCGTTTACCATATACGCGGAAGTAAATATTTGTCGTCGTTTCAAAGGGGTAGAAGTGGATATCCGTGGCTTGGTTTTCAATAGCATTTGTAATGATATGACGGGATAATCTTTCAGCAGTAGTCAATAGGCAACACCTCCATCTTTTATTCTATATCTTGATTCGACATAAAACGGGTAAATCCTTCTTTTTTCTTAAAATTTTTTTAAAAGAGGAGTAAATAAGTTTGAAACAGCTATATTTAATTGGCTTCATGGGAAGCGGTAAAACTACTGTCGGTCGCTCGATTAAGGAACAGTATGGAATCGATTATATCGATCTGGATGAGGCGATTGAGGGTAGATTACATAAACGTATTGTAGATATATTTAAAGAAGAGGGAGAAGAAGCATTTCGTACGTATGAAACCGAGACATTAAAAGCATTAAAGACTACACCAATTATTGCAACCGGTGGGGGAATTATAGAACGAAGTGAAAATATTTCGTATATGAAAGAAAATGGGATAATTATTTACTTAAAGACTTCCTTTGATACCATTAAATTAAGATTAACACGCGATCAATCCCGTCCATTATGGAAGGATGAAAAACAGAATAAAGCTTTATTTGACAAAAGAAATAAAATCTATGAATATTCTGCGGGTTATATTGTTCATTGTGATAACCGAACGACAAAGGAGATAATAGAAGAAATTGTAAGCCTGTACAGGTATAAAGGGATTTTGGATAGTGAAGACTAAACATAATCCTATAAATAAGGGGTGGTTATCATAAAAGGAAACGATTATGTGAAATTTATGACCCAGCAAGTTGTATCGTATATTGATCTTCCAAAAGAAGAACGTAGAAAAAAGCGATTAGAACAAAAGGCACAGAGAACGCAAGTCACGATAGGCAACAAATGGTTTGGTGTGTTACCAGTGGCAATTAAGTCTATGTTTAAAAAGGCTGAATGAATGCCTCTATTAGGATAGGGTCTGAACATGAAGTCATTTGTCAGACCCTATGGAGGGTTTTTTACTTGTTAGAAGCATCTAAATAAAAAATCCCACCATTAATTACAGTAAGTTCGATTTTTGGCTGATAACGTTCTTTTAAGCCTTGTAATTCTTTCTCCATTTGTTCAACATCTTCCTCTTGATCCCCCTCATAGAAATGCTTTAGTAATTCAATTTCCTTGTCTAATTCTTCAAGGGATTCTTTTGCCCAGTCGTGCTCAAGGTCCTGGATGTATTGGTTGATGACTGCTAAAATTCTGTTATACCCACTCTTTGGTTTAATTAACGGAGTAATGGTATAGCAATAATCCGAAATCTGCATGAGAAACTCCTTCTTCATTAAGGTATCCATTATTTCCGTTTTCATTATGCCATTTAGCAAGTTTAACCCAATTGAAAATACTTCATCTTTTTTTAGTTTTCCAATGTAGCTCAATTTTAAGTTGATGACGAGCCACGGATGTAGGGCGGTATTTTGATTAGTGTGTACCACCTCAAATAGTCTAGTATAGCGTTCATTTTCTTTTAAATGATTCAATATTTGTTGAAGTCGGGGACTACCGAAATGAATTCGCTCACCCTTTTCTTCTAATGACGAGGGGTTTGTAATCAAGGTGAGTTGCATCGGATCACCCTCTCGTCCCATTTTTTTAATGTAATGCCAATAAAATGGCCTATTCATTAGAGCGCGGTCCATTTTCTCATTTAACTGTACCTTAAGTACACCTTCACGATTAGAAAGTATGTCACAATGATGAGCAGTGAAATAGTCTTCTAAAAATGAATGGAGATTAATTGCCATATTGAGACTCCTCTTGGAATGTATTCTGATGTGTATGATGAATAATAGAAGCTAAATTATCTAATTTAATTTTTACCTCTCCAGTAGAGGAGGATTCGTTTATAATTGTTTTTACTTCTCCTTCAAAGCTATCAATATTAAGCTCGGCTAATATGTCGTCTAAATGTCCAACTACTTTTTCAAAAAGAGCAATTTTTTCATAGAGTAATTTCATTATATGCTCTTCCAATGTATTACGAATCGCAAAATTGTAAATATGCACATCCTTTTCTTGACCATAGCGATGGATTCTACCGATTCGTTGTTCTAAGCGCATCGGATTCCAAGGAAGGTCATAATTAATCATATAATGACAAAACTGTAAATTGATTCCTTCACCACCGGCTTCTGTGGCAATTAACACTTGTGCTTTATCTTGGAAGAGTTGTTTCATCCAGTCCTTCTTTCCGCGTTTAAAACCACCACGGAAAGGAACTGAAGTAATTCCATGCTGCTGTAAAAACCACTGTAAATAAAGCTGTGAAGCTCGGTATTCGGTGAAGATAATCACTTTTTCATCACCAATTTGTTTCATTAGCTCAACCACTTTATGTGCTTTGGCATGATGCGGGAGTTGGCCAATTTTATCAATAATCGGCTTTAATATCTCTCTTCCTTGACTTTCTTCATCATTAACAAATTTTTGGAGAGATAGATAGCAAGCCTCACGGGAAGAACAAAGCTCTCGTAGAAATGTAATCTTTGAAAAAGATGAGAAAGGTTGAAAGGTATGATCCAGCTCGTTATATACGTCATATTCTTCCGGTGTAAAATCGACCCATATGGTTTCGATATGCCGTTTTGCATGATCCAATTTCGTATCCTTTCTAGTATTTCGTACCATCACTTTTTGAACGAGCTGCTTTAAATAAACATCCTGATTTAACTTTTTACGATCTCTACCATACTTTTCTAAGAATGATTCATAATTTCCTAAGTGGCCAGGCTTTAATATCGATACTAGGTTGAAGATCTCGATTAATTGATTTTGTACCGGTGTCGCGGTTAATAGTAAACAATATTTCTTCCTTAATTCCCGTACAAATTCATAGTTTTTTGTTTTATGATTCTTTATTTTATGTGCTTCATCAATGAGGATAAAATCATAATCAATATCTAATATCGCTTCCCGGTGAGGCGAACGTTTTGCTGTATCAATCGATGTCACAATAATATCGTATTGATCCCATGGGAAATGCTTACGAAAAGTAGCAGCCGGAATATAAAATTTTTCATTAAGTTCCTTTACCCATTGATTCACTAGGGAAGCAGGAACAAGAATAAGTACTTTCTTCACTAGACCACGAATCATGTACTCCTTTAATATTAATCCAGCTTCTATTGTTTTTCCTAGGCCAACTTCATCAGCTAAAATTGCCCGTCCATTCATCTCTTCAATAGCTTGTTTGGCTGTCTCAATTTGATGTGGTAAAAACTCCATATCTGGTAAAAATTCAAGAGCTCGTAAACCATGAAAGTCCTTCGTTATTGTAGTAAGCTCTGCTTTATAAGCCATCTGGAAAAGCTCCCAAGAGGAAAAAGGGCCATCCTGCTCTAACTTTTCATCTAACGTCTCAATAAAGTTTGAATCATGGATAATGTCTATATGTTTCATACGATACGTCCTTTATCAATAGTTTCATCATGGATGAATATTAACGATACATTTTAACTGTAATATGGTATAATAAAAGCGAAAAATCTAGTAAGTAAAATAGTTTTGATACATAGTATAACCAAAAGTTAGAATTTCATAAGAAGCGGATGATTACAGGGGGAGAGATTACTCATCTATGTATGATTAGTAACGCCGAAGGAGCAAGCAATTTTGCGAATCTCTCAGGCAAAAGAACTCTTGTAGGACGCACCTCTGGAGAGTGTTTACTTCGGTAAACCACCCACGAAGCACGCATTTTCTTATAGGAAATGTTAAACTTTCTGGTTACAGGACAGGGACAGTATAAAAGGGGATAATAGATCCTCCATAGTATACTGTCTCTATTTTTATGGTTAATAATTAGAAAATTTAAAAGGGAGTGGAAATTGTGAGTGAACTGAAAAGAACCCCAATTTTTCCTGAGTATGAAAAGCTTGGGGCAAAGACAATTGACTTTGGTGGATGGGATTTACCAGTCCAATTCTCCAGCATCAAAGAAGAGCATGAGGCGACAAGAACGAAAGCAGGTTTATTTGATGTATCCCATATGGGTGAAATTTTAGTAACAGGTCGGAAAGCGCTTGACTTTTTACAATACGTTACGACAAATGATGTATCCAAATTAGTGCCAAATAAAGCACAATATGCACTCATGTGTTATGAAGATGGTGGCACTGTTGATGATTTTCTAATATATATGGTCAATGATAATGAATACTTAGTCGTTGTAAATGCGGCAAATACTGAAAAAGATTATGAATGGATGGTTAAGAATAACCAATTTACAGAAGAAGACGTTACCATTAAAAATGTTTCTTCTGAATATGCACAACTAGCATTACAAGGTCCAAAGGCGGAAGAAATCTTACAATCTGTTACAAGTACAAACCTAAGCGAGATTAAATTTTTTCGATTTGAGAAGGAAGTAGCCATTAAAGGAGTACAAACCCCAGTTTTAGTTTCGAGAACAGGCTACACTGGTGAGGATGGATTTGAATTATATATCGCTAGTGCAGATGGTCCAAAATTATGGAATGTACTACTTGAAGCTGGAAAAGAAAAAGGAATTTTACCGGTTGGTCTTGGAGCAAGAGATACACTTCGATTCGAAGCTAACCTCCCATTATATGGACAGGAGCTCTCTTCCACTATTACACCGATAGAAGCTGGTTTAGGTTTTGCAGTTAAAGTCAATAAAGAAGCTGACTTTATTGGGAAATCGGTGTTAAAAGAGCAAGTAGAACATGGAACTAAACGGAAAATAGTCGGTATAGAAATGATTGATAAAGGTATCCCTCGTCATGGATATGAAGTGTTTCACGGAGAGGAAGAAGTAGGGGTTGTCACCTCTGGTACACAATCTCCTACATTACAAAAAAATATTGGCTTAGCTTTATTGCGGTCAGAATTTGCTGAAGCTGGTACGGAACTAGAGATACAGGTAAGAAAACGTAGACTACGGGCAAAAATCATTTCGAGAAAATTCTTAAAGCAAGATTAATAGGGGGGAATGGAAATGGATTTTCGTTATTTACCAATGACAGAAACAGATAAACAAGAAATGTTAAGTGCGATTGGCGTCGCTTCAACTGATGAATTATTTTCAGATATTCCAGAGAAGGTTCGCCTAAAGGATGGACTAAACCTAAAAACACCAAAAAGTGAAGCTGAGTTGAAAAAAGAACTTGTCCAAATGGCAAACAAAAACTATAACCTAAGGGAGTATACCTCTTTCTTAGGGGCAGGGGTATATGATCACTTTATTCCTTCTGTAGTGGATCATATTATTTCAAGGTCAGAATTCTATACGGCGTATACACCGTATCAGCCAGAAATATCACAAGGGGAATTGCAAGCGATTTTTGAATTTCAAACGATGATTTCAGAGCTTACCGGGATGCCAGTTGCCAATTCATCTATGTACGATGGCGGAACCTCTTTAGCTGAAGCAGTGAACTTAAGTGCTGGTCAAACGCGAAAGAAAAAAGTTCTAGTATCTAAAGCGATTCACCCAGAATCTCAAGCGGTAATTGAAACATATGGTAAAGGCCAAAATCTGGATATCGTATATATTGATCATAGCGATTGTCGTACAAATTTAGAGCAGTTAGCTAGTGAATTAGATGAAAATACTGCAAGTGTTGTCTTACAATACCCGAACTTTTTCGGACAAATTGAGCCTTTAGCAGAGGTTCGAGCATTATTAGATGCACAACCAAAAACAATGTTTATCGTATCTAGTAATCCTTTAGCATTAGGTTATTTAACACCTCCTGGTGAGTTTGGAGCAGATATTGTGGTTGGCGATACACAAGTGTTTGGTATTCCTGCTCAGTTTGGTGGTCCGCATTGTGGTTATTTTGCAACTACTGAAAAGCTCATGCGTAAAATTCCAGGACGATTAGTAGGACAAACAAAGGATGAAAATGGTGTCCGTGGGTTCGTACTAACCTTACAAGCTCGTGAACAACATATTCGTCGTGATAAAGCTACTTCTAATATTTGTTCTAACCAGGCATTAAATGCGCTTGCAAGTGCTGTTGCAATGAGTTCTATTGGTAAGCATGGAATAAGAAAAATGGCAGAGCTTAATATGCAAAAGGCACGTTATGCGAAAAAGCAATTTGAGATTGCAGGTTTTGAAGTGGTAGGTCATGGTTCCTTCTTTAATGAATTTATCGTGAAGCTTCCAGTGTCTGTTAAAGTTGCGAATGATAAATTACTCGAAAAGGGAATAATAGGTGGTTATGATTTAGCAATTTATTATCCAGAACTAGAAGATCATATGCTAATTGCTGTAACAGAAAATCGTACAAAAGAAGAAATTGATACTTTTGTAAAAGAATTGGGGGATATCCATGAGTAATCAAGATTTTGCCTTAATCTTTGAACGTAGTAAAGAAGGTAGAGTAAGCTATAATTTACCCGAAATAGATGTACCAGAAGTAGAATTAGAAGCGGAACTAACGGATACGTATGTAAGAGCAGATGCTCCAGATTTACCTGAAGTAAGTGAATTAGATATCATTCGTCACTATACAGGATTATCGAATCGCAATTATGGTGTTGATTCTGGCTTTTATCCGCTTGGATCATGTACGATGAAGTATAATCCGAAAATTAATGAAGATGTTGCACGATTAGATGGGTTCAGTCATATTCACCCTTATCAGGACCCTAAAACTGTTCAAGGTGCCCTCGAGATGATGTATGATTTACAAGAATCATTAAAAGAAATTACTGGTATGGCTGGTGTATCACTACAATCAGCAGCAGGTGCACATGGTGAGTGGACAGGGCTAATGATGATTCGTGCATTCCATGAAGCTAATGGTGATTTTCAACGTACAAAGGTAATAGTTCCAGACTCAGCACATGGTACAAATCCAGCTTCTGCAACTGTGGCAGGATTTGATGCGATTACAGTTAAATCAAATGAGAATGGGCTGGTTGATTTAGAGGACTTAAAGCGTGTAGTCGGGGAAGACACAGCGGCATTAATGCTAACAAATCCGAATACACTTGGATTATTTGAGACGGAAATTCTTGAAATGGCTGAGATTGTTCATGCAGCAGGTGGTAAACTATATTATGATGGAGCAAACTTAAATGCCATAATGGGCTACGCTCGGCCTGGAGATATGGGATTTGATGTTGTACATCTAAATTTACACAAAACATTCACTGGTCCACATGGCGGTGGTGGTCCTGGTTCAGGTCCAGTTGGGGTATCTGCAGAACTAGAGCCTTTCTTACCAAAACCTTTAATTGTAAAACAAGATGATTTCTTCACGTTCGAGTATGATCGACCACAGTCAATTGGTCGTGTAAAACCTTACTATGGTAACTTCGGAATCAATCTTCGTGCCTATACGTATATCCGTACGATGGGTGGAGAGGGTCTTAAGAAGGTTAGTGAGTATGCAGTATTAAATGCGAATTATATGATGCGTAAATTAGAGAAGGCTTATGATTTACCATATACTCAACATTGTAAGCATGAATTTGTACTTTCTGGAAGAAAACAGAAGAAGCTAGGTGTACGTACATTAGATATTGCCAAACGTCTGTTGGACTTTGGCTATCATCCGCCAACCATCTACTTCCCATTAAATGTTGAAGAAGCTTTAATGATAGAGCCTACAGAAACAGAGTCTAAAGAAACATTAGATGGATTTATAGAGACTATGCTACAAATTGCAGACGAAGCGGAAAATAATCCTGAGATTGTTCAAGAAGCTCCGCATAACACTGTTGTAAAGCGTATGGATGAAACAACAGCAGCAAGAAAACCAGTACTACGTTTTTATAAAGAGAAATAATAGTATTAGAGGCTGGGACAAAACTAAAACAAGGTAATAAAAAACGAACCATCACTACATTAGCCCCGGAAATATACGGAGACTCCTGTGGGAGGAAAGGCATTGGTGAGACCCCAGGGGAGCGTTAGCTCTAAGGAGGCTCACCAGCCACCCACCAACCGCAAGTATATTTCTGGGGCGGATTTGATGCGCTAACTTTCATGTTCGGTTTATCCTATGTTAGAAATAGTTTTGTCCCAGCCTCTTTTTTCAATGTAGCTAAAAGCTTTTGTCTGACACTTGTATTAGATGGCAATTTTACTACGTTATTCGGTGAGATGTCCAAAATGCTATTTAGGCAAAGAATAGAAAGAAGATAGTGATGACTGAAAAATAAAGAAGCTTGGATTTTCCAAGCTTCTTTATTTGTGATTCTATTCCTATTAAGTTAAAATTTATCCTTGTTTTACTTTACCAGTCCATTTTTTAAATCCACCTTTTAATTGGTAGATATGCTCATAGCCCTTTTTATGAAGAAGCTGTGCGGCTCTTGCTGATCGTGCGCCACTTTGACAATATAGGTATACTGGCTTATCTTTACGAATCTCAATCAAACGCTGCTTCATTTGAGTAACTGGAATATTTCTAGAACCTAGAATATGTCCATTTTTAAATTCTTGAGGCTCTCTTACATCTATAAGCTGTGCTTTACGATAGCCTTCACGGAATTGATCTTCTGTTAACGTTTTTAAATAAGTACGTTGTCTAAAGTAACGAAATACTGCTATTACGATAATAATGATTAGTGCTAATAAAAGATACTTCATCTATTAATCCCCCGTCTTTCCATGTGTACTATCTTATTATAGGCGGAAACTATGTTTTTTTCAAAGTTTTTCTATGAAGGTTTACATGTTTATTATGTCGAAAAATAGTGAAAATATATCACTATCACAAGCCTATTATTTTATGCAATATGAAAAAATGTTAGTGTATGGAGATTTACACAAATATTGCTTGCAATAGCTTTGTTTTTCTTAGATTTTTGCTTTTTATTGTTTGTTGACAAATTTAATACAATATGCTCAATTTACCATATATTGTGTTATGTTAAAATGCAAATACAAGATATTGTAATTCTGTTACTAAATATGGTATGGTATTACTAATTAAATTCTAGATTACTAGAATTTCATTTATGTCAAAAGGAGAGATAGAATGTCTACGGTTGTTGAATCAAGAACGAACATTAATGTGGATTTGCTAAATGAGGATATTAAGCAATTTCCACAAGTACACCCAATCACGCCAGATATGAAATTGTTACATAAAGGTGTGTCTAGACTTGTTATGCTAGACCGATATTCCTTTAAAGATATAGAAAAAAAGACATTAAAAGAAGGGGATTTTGTCGTTTTAACGGTTAAAGCCGATCCCAAATTCCCAGCTAGAGGATTAGGATTTATTAAATCGATCGATCGCGTAAACAATGAGGCATTGGTACAGGTAGAACCAGATTACACCTCTGTATTAGACGGGGAAGAAGCACAAACAGGGGTAGTAAAGAGAGGACTAGATAGTATTGATAAGCCTCTAGAAGTGTTCTATGAACAAATTGCTAAGCGTAATGCTACAGGGCTAGCAAGTGTGGAGCCAACGGAAGAGCTTTGTCAACAATCCTTTGAAAAATTTTACAAGGAACTAGCGAATTTAAACTTTATCCCTGCAGGAAGAGTATTGTACGGTGCTGGTTCAGATACAGAAGTAACTTACTTTAACTGTTATGTAATGCCATATGTTCGAGACTCTCGCGAAGGTATATCAGAACACCGTAAACAAGTAATGGAAATCATGAGTAGAGGTGGGGGTGTCGGAACGAACGGCTCGACATTACGACCACGCAATGCACTAGCAAGAGGGGTTAATGGTAAATCATCTGGATCGGTATCATGGTTGGATGATATTGCTAAATTGACTCACCTCGTTGAGCAAGGTGGATCACGTAGGGGTGCTCAAATGATAATGCTAGTTGACAATCACCCTGACATTATTGAATTCATTATTTCGAAGATGCAAAATCCTAGAATTCTCCGATATTTGATTGAGAACACCGAGGATGAACAAATTAAAAAGCTCGCACAGGAAAAGCTTAAATTCACCCCATTAACCGAAACAGAAGTAGATCTCTACCAAGGAATTCTTAATTATAAAAGCATTCCAGGACAAGGCGGATTTACGAACCAAGTATTAAAAGAAGCAGAAGAAAAGCTTCGAACAGGTGGTACGTACTCTGTTCACAATCCAGAATTCTTAACTGGAGCTAATATTTCCGTATGTATTACGAAGGAGTTCATGGAAGCTGTTGAGAACGATACGTTCTACGAATTAAAATTCCCTGATGTGGAAAATTATACGGAAGAAGAAATGAAAGATTATAATGAAAACTGGCACAATGTTGGGGATGTGCGTAAATGGGAAGAAATGGGCTATGGTGTTCGTGTATATCGTCGAATTAAAGCTAAAGAGCTATGGAACTTAATTAATATTTGTGCTACGTATTCTGCTGAACCGGGGATTTTCTTTATTGATAATGCCAATGACATGACGAATGCCAAAGCATATGGGCAACAAGTAGTTGCAACTAACCCTTGTGGGGAACAACCACTTGCGCCATTCTCTGTATGTAACTTAGCAGCAGTAAATCTTGGTGAAATGGCTAATAAAGATTCTAAAACAGTAGACTTTAAAAAATTACAAGAAACGGTAAAAACCGGAGTCCGTATGCAAGACAACGTTATTGACGCGACACCATATTTCCTAGATGAAAATAAAAAACAAGCTCTAGGAGAACGCCGAATTGGTTTAGGCGTAATGGGATTACACGATTTACTTATCTATTGTGAAACAGAGTATGGTTCAAAAGAAGGTAATGAACTAGTAGATAAGATTTTTGAAACAATTGCTACTACTGCATACCGTGAGTCTATTGAGCTTGCTAAAGAAAAGGGAAGCTTCCCGTTCTTAGTAGGAGAAAATGAAGAAGAAACGATGAACCTTCGTGAAGCGTTTATCAATACTGGCTATATGAAGAAAATGCCAGAAGATATTCGTCAAGATATTCTGAAGTACGGTATTCGAAATTCACATTTATTAACGGTAGCACCAACCGGTAGTACTGGTACGATGGTGGGGGTTTCTACTGGGCTTGAACCATACTTCTCCTTCTCTTATTTCAGAAGCGGAAGACTTGGTAAGTTTATTGAAGTAAAAGCGGACATCGTCCAAGAATATTTAGATGGCAACCCAGAAGCAGATGCTAATAACCTACCTAATTGGTTCGTAACTGCTATGGAATTATCACCAGAGGCTCATGCTGATACACAATGTGTAATTCAACGCTGGGTAGATAGTTCAATTTCTAAAACAGTGAATGCACCTAAAGGGTATACAGTAAGTCAAGTTGAAAGTGTATATAGAAGACTTTATCGTGGTGGTGCTAAAGGTGGAACGGTGTATGTAGATGGAAGCCGTGACTCTCAAGTACTAACACTGAAAGCAGAAGAAAACAATTTTGAACAAACCGAGTTATTCGAGGAAACTACTGAACCTAAAAAAGTGGTGTTAATGGATACTATCCAAGAGCTTAAATCAACAGATGTTACGATTGGTTCAGAAGTAGGTGACACATGTCCAGTTTGTCGTGAAGGTAGTGTCGAAGATATTGGTGGTTGTAACACTTGTACAAGCTGTGGGGCGCAATTGAAGTGTGGTCTATAATAGTGATGGCTTTGAATGGTTTTTGATAATTAAGAAATAAGGTTGGTAAGAAATAACCTCTTCGGTATGATAGCCGTAAGGGGTTATTTTACATTTCTCAACATATAAGGATAATGGTACACGGATTTCCAAACGCTATTATTCTATAATCATAGAATTAATGTTTACATAAACTAATGGGGTAAGATTTGCTCGTTAAATAGGGGAGCATTTGAACATGACAAAAATCTTAATAATAGAAGATGATGATAAAATACAACAATTTTTACTAAGTTCTATAAGTGAACTGGATCCCAATGTACAAATTCATATTTCTGCTAGTAAAGGATAATATAGCACACCGAATTTAGTTGCTAAAAATCGTGAAGCAAATACACTCAATAAATACTATATATAAACTTACGATACTTATATTACGGAGAGATAAGAAATGAGAGCATGGTGGCAAGTAAAAAACTCAAAAACAAAAAGGCATCAAAAGAAGAAGGAAGGACGCTACACATTTTGGGATGGAATCATGGATGCATTATGGTGGATTCCTGAGTTGCTTTTATTACCATTTCGTTTATTACTTTGGTTATTACGAGCTGTAAGGAGACTATTCGATTTTACATAAAAGCTTGTACACCATCCAATTTTCCTGTATCCTCAATATATAGAAACAATGTTGCATAAGATAAAAATTATTCGATGAAACGAGGAGAATTGGATGCCAACCCCAAGTATGGAAGACTATATTGAAATTATATATAACTTAATTGAAACCAAAGGATATGCTAGAGTTTCTGATATTGCTGAAACATTAGAAGTTCATCCTTCCTCCGTTACCAAGATGGTTCAAAAGCTAGATAAAGATGATTATTTACTTTATGAAAAATATAGAGGCTTTGTTCTCACTGAAAAAGGTAAGAAAGTAGGAGAGCGATTAGTGTTTCGCCATGAACTATTAGAAAATTTCTTAGAGATCATTGGTGTGGATGCTGAAAATATATACAATGATGTAGAAGGAATAGAGCATCATTTAAGCTGGAATTCGATTGATCGATTAGGTGACTTAGTACAATATTTTAAAGAAGATCAAAAGCGAATAGACGATTTACGAAATGTTCAAAAGAGAAATAATGATTAACAGTGAAGGACAATGTTCTATTTCATACACTTATTGCTTACATATTATATAAAAAGCGATAAGGAGATATTGTATGAAAATAGACGGTGTCTTCTCCGGTGGTGGTGTGAAAGCCTATGCTTTCATTGGAGCACTTGAAGGTATACAAGAGAAAAAACTGGAATTTGAACGGGTAGCTGGAACTTCCGCAGGCGCTATCTTGGCAGCATTTATCGCTTCAGGCTATAAAGTCGGTGAAATTGAATCATTATTAGATGAATTGAATTTAGAGGAATTTCTAGACCCTCCAGGACTTACCAAGATATTGCCAGGTAGTAAGTGGTTTTTCTTATATTTTCAAATGGGTCTTAATAAAGGCGATAAATTTGAAAAATGGATATACTATCACCTGGCAAAAAAGGGAATTTTTACTTTCGGAGATATAAAGGAAGGTTATTTAAAGGTAGTCGTTAGTGATTTAACTTTAGGCAAATTAATTGTCATACCAGATGATTTAGAACGGGTGTATGGAATTAATCCTAATGATTTTCCTGTAGCAAAAGCTGTTAGGATGAGTGCAGGATTCCCGTACTTTTTTATGCCTAAAAAAATGGCCGGAAAGCATAAAGAAAAAAGCTTAATCGTTGATGGTGGACTGTTAAGTAATTTTCCGATTTGGGTATTAGAAAGTGAAACGAATAAACGCATGCGACCGATATTAGGTTTGAAGCTTAGTGATTCCCCACAACATATCTCCCCCAAAAAAATTAAAAATGCTCTTGATATGCTACATGCTTTATTTTCCACTATGAAACAAGCCCATGACGCAAGATATATTGCCAAATCTCAGAAAGATAGTATTATTTTTATTCCAGTAAAAGATGTTCAAACTGTCGATTTTAAGATTGATCAAAATGTGAAAGAAAGATTAGTACAGAGTGGTCGTGAGGAAGCAAGAAAGTTTCTAAAATATTGGCCCGCATAGTAAAAGCAAGCTTCTATTTATTAGAAGCCTGCTTTTTTACTTTTTGATTTATTTCCATCAATCACCCGTAAATGAGCCGGTCGTTTCTTGGATTTCTTTTTCAATGAAGACGGTTGTGAATGCTTTACATTTGGTGTCTGTTGATGATGTGTATATTTCGACTTTGATTGTCGTACTGCTTGCTTATATTTCTTAGCGTCGGATGATTTGTTGCGCCCACCTAGAATGAAATAGTAGAACAATCCAAAAATAGCTAATCCAAAGATTGCAGCAACAAATAATTGAAATAAAAATCCAATAGTATTAAGAAACAACTGCATCATTAATCCAATTACTGCTAATCCCACAATTCCGTATATAATATATCTAATCATCGAGTTTTTTCTCATATGAATCTTCCTTTCATCTATATATGTATATATGATTTGGTTTCCTATTATCGTCATTCTAATAGATAATCGTTCTTCTTATTCTAGTATAATTGTTTCCTTCTTACCATAAAATATTCAGGCTTTTAAAATATGATGCTGTATCCATTTTATCATAAACGCATTTCCTGTAATTCATTTTCGCCAATAGGTAATACTAATGTTGGAGGTGGATACAGTGGAAGATAAAAAATTAGAACAAAATAAACAAGAGGATTCTTCAACCATACTAGGCAGATCGTTGCTTACTGGTTTCATTGGTGGGATTCTCGCAAGTTTATTAGGACTGTTTATGTATTATTTTAATTTTACGGAGGTCTCTGCAAAAGCTTATGTACTTCGACCATGGACCACCGCTCATTGGACAGATACATGGTTAGGGGAATTAGTAACAATAGTTATCATAGCCATTTTATCCATTGTGGTTGCACTAGTTTACTATGGGCTTTTAAGGAAAATCTACTCCTTATGGGTTGGTGTGGCATACGGTATTATGCTATGGCTAATTGTGTTTTTTGTTTTACAGCCTATATTTACTAACGTCCCAAGTGTACAAGAGATGGAAGTAAAGTCGATTATCTCCACTATTTGTTTGTATATCTTATATGGAACCTTTATCGGTTATTCCATTTCGTTTGATTACTATGATTCTGTGTTAAGTCATAAAGAAAATGATGAACAAAAGTCATCATCAAGCTAAGGAGCTCTTTTTACGTAGCAAAATCAATATTCAAACTTGTCTATTTATGGTAAACTGTTAAAGTCGAGGAAACTAAATAGAGATGTGGTTTTGTTCATTATAAGCTGGTGAGCAAAAAGGAAAGGGATGAAGAGATGGAAAAAATAAATAAGATCAGACAATCACTTCAAGAATTGAATCTTGATGCATTAATGATTACAAGTCCTATTAACCGTCGATATGTAACAGGATTTACTGGTACTGCTGGTATTGCGATTGTTAGTGCAGAAGAAGCTATCTTTATTACTGATTTCCGTTATACAGAACAAGCTGCAGAACAAGCAAAGGGCTTTACTATTATCGAGCATAAGACGTTAATTGAAGAAGAAGTAAATGCACAATTAACACGACTACATGTGAAAAGATTAGGTTTTGAAAAAAATCATATTACATATGCTACATATGATCGCTATAATGAGCTATTGGACGCTGAATTAGTCCCAACTAGTGAAATTGTAGAGAAAATTCGTTTAATTAAAACACCAGAAGAGCTGACTATTCTAAAGAAGGCAGCAGAAATTGCAGATGCTGCTTTTGAACATATTCAAGGTTACATTAAACCAGGTGTAAAAGAAATTGATGTTTCCAATGAGCTTGAATTTTTTATGCGTAGACAAGGCGCTACACAATCAAGCTTTGATACGATTGTTGCATCAGGCTTCCGTTCCGCTATGCCACATGGAGTTGCTTCTACTAAAGAAATCCAAGCAGGTGAGCTAGTAACATTAGACTACGGGGCTCTTTATGATGGATATGTTTCAGATATCACGCGAACAGTCGCAGTTGGTGAGATTAGTGCTGAATTACGAAAAATTTACGACACAGTACTTGAAGCACAACTTCGTGGAGTGAATGGAATTAAGCCAGGTATGACTGGAATTGAAGCAGATGCTTTAACAAGAGATTATATTAAAGAACAAGGTTACGGCGACTATTTCGGCCACTCTACTGGACATGGAATTGGGTTAGAAGTGCACGAAGGTCCTGGACTTTCTTTCCGTAGTGGATTAAAATTAGAACCCGGTATGGTTGTTACCGTTGAACCAGGTATTTATATTCCAAATGTTGGCGGATGTCGTATAGAAGATGATATTGTCATTACAGAAACTGGTAATGAACGTTTAACAACATCAACGAAAGAACTTATTCAGCTATAAGCTGTGTTTCAATGAGGAGGAAATAGAATGATTTCAGTAAACGATTTTAAGACAGGATTAACAATTGAATTAGATAATGATGTATGGCAAGTTGTTGATTTCCAACATGTTAAGCCAGGTAAAGGTGCAGCTTTTGTAAGATCAAAGCTTCGTAACCTTCGTAATGGTAACATTCAAGAAAAAACATTCCGTGCTGGAGAAAAAGTAGGTAAAGCACATGTTGAACATAAAAAGATGCAATATCTATATGCATCTGGAGATTCACATGCATTTATGGATACAGCTACGTATGAACAAATCGAGCTTAGCTCTGACCAAATTGAGTATGAATTAAAATTTATTAAGGAAAATATGGAAGTATCGATTATTTCTTATCAAGGTCAAATGTTAGGTATCGACTTACCAAACAATGTTGAACTTGAAGTAATTGAGACAGAACCAGGTATTAAAGGTGATACAGCAAGCGGTGGTTCAAAACCGGCTACAGTAGAAACTGGATTAGTCGTGCAAGTTCCATTCTTTATTAACGTAGGCGATAAGCTAATTATCAATACCTCTGATGGTAAATACGTTTCTAGAGCATAATATCTCCTAAATAATAAGTTGAAGAATGATCATCAGTTAAGATGGTCATTTTTTTATGCGATGAACGAGAATATGTTTAATGATATTTTATATTTTTGGAAATATTATGATAAAATATAGGGAGTATAGAGGATAAACTAATCCATGCAAATGTGAAAGGAAGGCAAATATTGAAAAAAGTAGCTAGCGAACAATTTAATCGTACGAGAGAATTTTTATTACGTCATTGCAGGAATCTAGAAATCGACCGTTTTGATTATGTATTTGGTACTGGTAGTAAGGATAAGGTGCTAAAAAGTCTCAAGGAATTTCAAAATGAGGATGGTGGGTTCGGCCATGGGATTGAACCGGATTTTTGGTTGCCGAAGTCCTCTCCTATGGCTTCTTGGGCAGCGGCTCAAGTTTTAATCGAAATAGGTGCAGAAAAGGAAGAACCAATCGTTCAGAAACTTATTTCTTATTTGATTGATACATATAATGAAGAATCGGGTCAGTGGACATCTGTATTACCAGAAAATAATGATTATCCACATGCGCCATGGTGGCACTGGGAAGAAGGAGTCCAAGAGAACTGGTCATTTAACCCAAGTGTAGAACTTGCAGCGACCCTTATACATTGGTCAGAACCGACGAGTAGCAGCTCAGAAATAGGATGGGATTCAGTGGGCAAGGCTGTTACGCATTTAATGAATCAAACTGAAATGGACAAGCACGAGATTAATAATTTCCAACAATGTATCAAGCTATTAAAACCACATCAATCTACCTTTGAATCCCATATACCGTTTTCCTTTGAACAAGTTGAAGAGAAAGTGATTGACTTAGCATTGGAATGTATCAATAAAGATGTAACGCAATGGGACACTGGCTATGAGCCACTACCATTGGATTTTGTACAAAGTCCATCCGATAAGCTATGTAGTAAACTTGGATCATTAATTGATCAAAATTTTATGTTTTATGTAAACCAACTTTCTGAAGATGGTACATGGGATATTTCTTGGGAGTGGGGGAATTATCCGAAGGAATTTGAAATGGCAAGAATCTATTGGAAGGGGATTTTAGCAGTAGAAAGATATAAACGCTTTGATTCATTCGGGTATTTAGATATAGATATTGAAAAGAGCGAGATGAAAAAAATACGATTCTAACTTTAGTAAAACGCAAAGAAAAGAGATGGTCACCTTTTTGGTGGGCATCTTTTTTTTGCTGTTCTTTTAATCGGATCGAAATATACCTACTCGTTTAGCTGTGCATGGTTTGAAAATATAAAAACAAGGAGGCTCATCATGTCTGTTCATAAAATATACACTCTTTCTACTCTATCAATTTTATTTGTAGCAAAACTATTAAGTTCGTTCTATCAGTCATAAAATCTACATTCCAACATACATTTATTTATAGAAAATGAAAACAATTAAAAACCGATACAAAGTGGGGACAAGCTATGGAGGAGATACTACGTTTATTTCCGACTGAAATACAAACGGTCTTAAGAAGCAAAATTGGGAAGCGTTGGAATATGGTACAAGAGATTCGCGTTCGTTTGAACCAACCAATCGAACTTATCTTTGACCAAGGGGTGGAATGGGTAACACAAGCTAGACCGAATAAACAGGATAATGTATTCATCGTGAATCAGTTGAGTGAGTTTTCTTTATATAGGATGGAGGATGAATTAAGGGAGGGTTATATCACCATAGAAGGGGGTCACCGAGTAGGACTTGCAGGCAAAGTAAATACGGTACACGGAACGGTAAAGGCCATTCAATATATTACCTTTTTCAATATTCGTATCGCAAAACAGAAAATCGGTGTCGGGCAACAAGTCATGCCTTATCTATATGAGAATGGATTTCTCAATACGTTATTTGTTGGCTCTCCACAGTCAGGGAAAACAACGCTCATTCGAGATGTCATTCGAATTATTTCATCAGGATGGAACCATATACCACCTAAAAAGGTAGGAGTCGTTGATGAACGCTCGGAAATTGCGGCATGTTTAAAAGGTGTACCACAACATGACCTTGGAAGACGAACAGATGTCTTAGATGCTTGTCCAAAAGCAGAGGGCATGATGATGCTCATTCGATCTATGTCACCGGAGATATTAGTAGTGGATGAGATTGGCAGCGATAAAGATGTACAAGCCTTAACAAATGCGATTAATGCTGGTGTTACCGTAATATGTACGATTCATGGACAAACCTTAGAAGAATTAAAGAAAAGGCCTTCCATTCTTCCACTACTAGAAAAAAAGGTCTTTAGACGAGTTGTACTGCTAAAAGGACAGTCCGCTCCCGGAACGATTCAGTCAATCTTTGATGAAAATGATAAAAATATCTATAAGAAAACGGGGTGCTATCCAAATGAAGTGGATCGGGGCACTACTCTTCATCGGAGTAACAACATGGCTAGGATTCGAGTGGAGTAATAAATTGGCTCGGCGGCCAAAGCAAATCCGTCAGCTCATCAATGCCCTTCAAGTATTAGAGGCAGAAATCTTATATAGTCAGATGCCACTGCACGATGCATTTATATCTATTGCCAAACAAATCCCAGAACCATGTGCATCTTTTTTCCAATCAGTGGCTAATAAGATGATGGGAACGAATAGCTATTTTGACTTAGTATGGGAAGAATGTGTTGCAAATTATATTGAAAATTCTAGTTTAACATCACATGAAAAAGAGATTCTTCTTCAGTTTGGAAGAACGCTTGGGCAACATGATTTTGACCAGCAACAAAAACATATACAGCTAACGATTAAGCATTTGGAAAGAGAATTAGATGATGCAAGAGATGATCAGGATAAGTACGGAAAGATGGCCAAAAATCTAGGCTTTTTAACAGGCCTGTTCATCGTATTATTGCTTATTTAGGGAGGAAGGGGCTGCATTATGCTATCAGATGCATCGATATTATTTCAAATTGCAGGAATTGGAATTATTGTCGCTTTGATTCACACAATCTTAAAGCAAATGGGGAAGGAAGAAATCGCGCAATTTGTCACGTTGGTCGGATTTATTATTGTCCTTGTTGTCGTCATAAATGGGTTATCTGATTTATTTCAACAAATCCGATCTGTATTTCTTTTTCAAGGGTAAGTCAAATGGATATTATTCAAATCGTCACACTAGGCATTATAGCTAGTATTCTATACATCATTTTAAAGGATATGCGCGGCCCCTTTGCATTTCTTATCATACTCATTACGGGTATTGCATTATTTATAGCGGTTATTAGCCAAATTGGTTCCATTATTCGACTAATTGAGTCATTAGGTCAAAAAGCAGCCATTAACTCCATGTACATTGAGACTATCCTAAAAATAATCGGTATTGCTTATATTACAGAATTAGGAGCCAGTATTACAAAAGATGCAGGACTTAGTGCGGTAGCTTCCAAAATAGAGCTTGCTGGAAAGATATTTATTTTATTACTTGCAATACCAATTATAACAGCAGTAGTAGAAGCTATTCTAAATTTCTTACCTTCTGTGTAAAGGAGAAATGTTAGAAAGGAAGGGAGCAATCGAAGCGGATGAAGCAAGCTAGTAGGATTGGTTGTTTATTAATGTTATTTCTGTTTCTAGGACAATCCGTTGTGTATGCAGACGATAATGCTGAAGCTCCCGTTGAGGACGCTCTATTAAATGAAGTCTCATTTGATGGGATGCAAGAATATTGGAATGTGGTAGTGGATGAGTATGGCGGATATATTCCGGAATTACAAAAAACAAGTCTTTATGAATTTATTAAAGGAAATGATGAGTTCTCGATTAGCAATATTCTGACAGGTGGACTTGAATATTTATTACATGAAGTGATATTGAATGGAAAATTATTAGGATCACTTCTATTATTAACATTATTTTCTGTACTTCTTCAAACGATGCATACAGCCTTTGAAAGAACTTCCGTTAGTAAAATCGCTTATTTTGTCGTTTACATTGTTCTTATATTTATCGCTTTAAATAGTTTTTACTTGGCAGTCTCTTATGCGAAGGATGCCATTAATATGATGAGTAGCTTTATGATTGCTTTAATTCCGTTAGTACTAGGTTTAATGGCATCATTTGGCAGCTTGATTTCCGTTTCTTTTTTTCATCCAATCATTATATTTCTAATTAATTTCAGTGGAGTCTTAGTTTCTAACTTTATCATGCCATTATTATTTCTATCGGCATTACTAATTATTGTGAGCAGTTTAAATGAAAACCATAAAGTTACAAACCTTGCTGATTTGTTTCGATCAATCGGTTTGGTTACGTTAGGGATCTTTTTAACGATATTTTTAGGTGTTCTTTCTGTACAAGGTGCAGCAAGTGCTATTCAGGATGGTGTAGCAATGAAAACAGCTAAATTTGTAACAGGAAACTTTATCCCGGTGGTGGGGAGAACCTTTACAGATGCAGCAGATACCGTTCTTAGCGCTTCATTAATCTTGAAAAATGCGGTTGGAATAGTCGGAGTTGCCATCATAATCTTTATAGCTTTATTTCCAGCGATAAAAATATTTGCGATAGCCCTAATCTATAAAGTTGCTGCAGCAGTACTTCAACCAGTAGCAGATGGACCAATTATTACTAGTCTAAACACGATAAGCAAATATATTGTCTATATTCTAGCTTGTTTGCTTGCTGTATCCCTTATGTTCTTTCTAGCAATTGTCATTATAGTCACTGCAAGTAATATCACACTATTGCTTCGATAGGATGATGGAAATGGATTTTTTAATTAACTGGGTTGCACAAATTATTGTTTTTATTTTGCTAGCAACCATAATCGATTTGCTAGTACCCACTGGTGGAATGAAAAAGTATATAAAATTTGTGATTGGATTGGTGTTAATTTTAATTTTTTTACAGCCTATATTTTATCTGTTTAAGGTTGATATAAAAGAAGCTGTAGAGCAATCCTTCTCTACTCTTATCAATGAAACTTCTAGTGATCCGAAAGTAGAAAATTTGATTGAATTGCAAAAAAGTGAAATAGAATCGTCAACTAGCGCATATATTTTAGAACAAATGGCTGTCCAACTAAAAGATATAGCAAGTGCTCCTCTATTGGACAACTATCAAGCAGAAATAAAAAAATTAGATTTCGATTTTAAAGAAGGAGCAGCAATCTCCTATGAGGGGCTAGAAGAAGTGGTGGTTTATCTTGGAGAATCAGAAGCAGGGGAGGGAGCAGTAAATGCAGTAGAAGATGTTGTTATTGATGCAAGGAAACAAGAGGTTACAACTCAGGAAGTCGATATAGATCTTCAGGAAGTTGAATCCTTGTTACGTGAGACTTGGGAATTATCAGATAAAAAATTAACTGTCATATGGGAGGGAGGGACATCTTGATAAATAAATTACAAGAATTTCTAAAGGATAAGTTAAATGGATCTAAGAAAACTGGCTATGTCATCCTAATTGGACTAGTTGCCTTACTTGTAATCTTAATGGGTAACATATTTTCTTCCTCATCCCAGAAAGATTTGGGACAAGATATGCCAAGGTTGGAATTAGAATCTGAGTCCCAATCTGAAGAAGTAAGTTCCCATGAATCAGGTACAACATCTGATGTCAGCGTATTGGAGGCAAACTATCAAAAGCAATTAAAAGGAATGCTAGAAAAAATTGATGGTGTCTCAGAAGTAGAAGTAATGGTCAATCTAGACTCTACGGATGTCAAGGTCTATGAAAAAAACTTAATTAAAGGAACTCAGCAAACGGAAGAAAACGACCGAAATGGTGGGACAAGAAATATTGACGAACTAACAGAAGAAACCCAGACGGTCATTGTAAGACAAGGTGACCAAGAAACACCTGTCTTAGTTCAAACGAAAAAACCTAAGGTAAGGGGAGTTCTTGTGGTAGCAAAGGGTGTTGAAAGTGCTACCGTTAAACAATGGGTTGTAGAAGCTATCTCTAGAGTGCTTGATGTTCCAACACATAAAGTATCTGTAAATCCTAAAAATTAAAGGGAGGATGAAGTAATGTTGAAAAAACAAACTGTTTGGCTATTAACGATGTTAAGTTTAATGATTGTGTTGAGTGTGTATTACATGACGTCTAATCCGGGTGATTTGGCCTATATGAATACAGATGATGATGCAGATACAGAAGAGGCTACTAACGAATCCACACCAGCGAATGGGTCAAATGTTAACGTTGTTTCAGAAGCAAATGACTTATTTGCAGCACTTAGATTGGAAGTACAAGAAGAAAGAAGTAAGAAAAAAGATAGATTAGAAGATATTGTAGCAAGTAGTACTGCTTCCGCAGAAGAAAAGAATCAAGCATATGAAGAAATAGATACCATTGATAAAGTCTACTCCAAAGAAATGATTTTGGAGGAAACGATATTAGACTCGGCAGAATACCAAGATGTTTTAGTTCGTACTGATGGTGATGTTGTACATGTACATGTACAATTAGTGGAAGAACTAACCCCAACAGAAGTGGTAAACATTATGCAAATGGTTCGAGATGAATTTGGTGAAATTCCTGTTAATGTTATTCAACAACCTGCTACCGAAAGCTAACAATACTTATACTGGCATCAAGTCTAATCGGCTTGATGTTTTATTTTTTTGTCTATTTTTAAAGGTTTTTAGTTCGTGTATAACAATGTGATAGGTTATGCAATAAAACGATAGATCTGATTTAATTCGCGTAGAAGAGGGTAGATTGTTATAATGGGGGTAATGTGAAAGCATTGTTCTACCGATAATTCATTTATTTGTTGAAGTTATCCCTATAATTGTCGTAAAATATTAAGAGGAGTTATTAGTACCTAATAATAAAAAGGTAAGGGAGTGCTAATTCATAATGTTAAAAGTACAAGAAATACGTGAAATAATAAAATTAGTAGATCAATCTTCAATCAATGAGTTTACTTATGAAACAAACGGTACAAAAGTATCTATGAAAAAAGCAGGGGAAAATGTCGTAGTGCAATCGAAACCGGTTGTTCAAGTAGAAAAAGAAGTGACACCAGTACCAGCTCAACAAGCTGCTACGCCAGAAGTTAAACAAGAGACGGTTCAGAAAACGGAAGCTCCTGTAACGGAAGCGAAATCAAACTTTGACTATGAGATAACATCACCAATGGTAGGAACGTTCTATAGTGCTCCTAATCCAGATAGTGACCCATTTGTAACTGTTGGAAGTTCGGTTTCTAACGATACAGTAGTTTGTATTGTAGAAGCAATGAAGTTATTTAATGAAATCGAAGCGGAAGTGAATGGTGAAATCGTTGAAATTCTAGTGGAAAATGGAGAGCTTGTAGAATATGGGCAACCACTATTTAGAGTGAAAAGGAAATAAGGGGACGAGCTAATATGATAAAGAAATTGCTAATTGCAAACAGAGGAGAAATAGCTGTCCGAATTATTCGTGCATGTAAAGAGATGGGTATTGAAACAGTGGCAGTATACTCAGAAGCTGATCAAGAGGCATTACATGTTCAATTAGCGGATGAAGCATATTGTATTGGTCCCAATTCAAGTAAGGACAGTTATTTAAACTTCACGAATATAATAAGTATTGCTAATTTAAGAGATGTAGATGCCATCCATCCAGGATACGGATTTTTAGCAGAAAATGCTGACTTTGCCGAGATCTGTAAAGCATGTAATATTACTTTTGTAGGACCAACACCAGAAGCAATTCAAAAAATGGGAATTAAAGATGTCGCTCGTGATACAATGCGAAAAGCAAATGTACCGATTGTTCCCGGTTCTGATGGTATAATAGAAAGTGAAGAAGAAGCAATTCAAATTGCAAAATCCATCGGTTATCCAGTAATCATTAAAGCTACCGCTGGTGGTGGTGGAAAAGGTATACGAGTTGCAAGAACAGAAGAGGATTTAATTAAGGGGATTCGTATTACCCAGAAGGAAGCAGAAACAGCCTTTGGTAATCCAGGGGTTTATATCGAAAAATTCATAGAAGATTTCCGACATGTTGAAATCCAAGTCTTAGCCGATACCCATGGAAATGTTATTCATCTTGGGGAACGTGACTGTAGTATTCAGCGCAGATTACAAAAATTAATCGAAGAAACACCATCCCCTGCCCTAAATGAAGAAATTCGTGCTAAAATGGGAGAAGCAGCAGTAAAAGCTGCTAAGGCAGTAGACTATGTTGGTGCCGGAACAATTGAGTTTATTTTTGATCGAAAAACAAATGATTTCTACTTCATGGAAATGAACACAAGAATTCAAGTTGAGCACCCGGTAACAGAAATGGTAACCGGTATTGACCTGATTAAAGAGCAAATTAACATTGCCAACGGTGAGGAATTATCAGTAAAACAAGAGGATGTTACCTTTAATGGATGGGCAATTGAGTGTAGAATCAATGCAGAACAACCATTTAAGAATTTTATGCCTTCTCCCGGGAAAATTAATATGTACTTACCTCCCGGTGGGTTAGGAGTAAGAGTAGATTCTGCTGTATACCCTGGTTATGCTATACCACCATATTATGATTCTATGATTGCTAAGCTAATCACGTATGGTTCTACACGAGAGGAAGCAATTTCTCGTATGAAACGGGCACTAGATGAGTTTCTAGTGGAAGGAATCCATACAACCATTCCATTTCATCGCCTTATTATGGAGCATGAAGTATTTATTGATGGTGATTTCAATACAAACTTCCTAGAGGAACATCCGATTTTAGAATCAAGTGAAACTAAAACTAACAGCTAAGCATACCTCAATTTGAAAAGGAGTGAGAGGATGGCAGAACAGTCTTTAGTAAATATGAGTGAAAATACAGGACTTGGTAAGGTTGAAATAGCCCCAGAGGTTATTGAGGTAATCGCTGGAATTGCAGCATCAGAAGTTGATGGCCTTGCCAATATGCGCGGGAATTTTGCAACGGGAGTCGTTGAAAAATTTGGCAAGAAGTCCCATAGTAAAGGCGTTAAGGTAGAGCTTGCAGAAGATGGGATAGTCATTGACGTATATGTTGTCTTAGATTTTGGTGTATCGATCCCAGAAGTAGCGCAAAAAATTCAGTCGAATATCAGACAGACATTAAAAACGATGACATCATTAGATATCTCTGAAGTAAACGTACATGTAGTAGGATTACAAATGGAAAAGGATAGTTCAGACGAAGCACAATAACAATAAGAAAGGTCAAATGGTATAATCATACCTTTGACCTTTCTTTCTTTATTATGATGAAAAAGAATTCGTTAGTTTGTGGCGTCTGTCTCGTAATCATGTTATGATTTGAAGGAGATTATTAAAGGAGTAATGCATGATGAAACGTCACGAAGCAAGAGAAAAAGCATTTCAAATATTATTTCAATTAGATATGTTAGAAGAAGATATCGAAATTACCATACAAGAGAGATTAGATGAGGAGAAAAAGGATGATTTTCTGCAAATGCTTGTATTAGGTGTAGTGAAAGAAAAACAAGCAATCGATGAAATCATTTCAAGTCATTTAGAAAAATGGTCATTACAACGCCTTCCATCTGTTGAGAAAACAGTACTGCGAATTGCAACTTATGAACTAAAATATATGGAAGATATTCCTGAGAATGTATCGATTAATGAAGCAGTTAATTTAGCAAAAATGTACGGAGACGAGAAATCAGGTAAGTTTGTAAACGGCGTGTTATCTAAAATTATCAAGTAATAAAGGGGAAGATAATAATGGTAGCTGAGGTTATAAATGGTAAGGAATTGTCTATGCAACTAAAGTTAGATATGAAAAAAGAGGTGGAATATTTAAAGCAACAAAATATTCTGCCCCATTTAACAGTTGTTTTAGTTGGGAATAATCCAGCATCTAGATCTTATGTTAATGGAAAGAAGCGCGCTTCTGAGGAAGTAGGAATAAGCTCAGAGATAGTGGAACTCCCTGACACTGTAACAGAAAAAGAATTATTACAGACAATCGAACAGCTTAACAGTGACAACGGGGTACACGGAATCCTAGTTCAATTACCACTTCCAGATCATATTAATGTAGAACATATTATTGAATCCATTGATCCAAAAAAAGATGTGGATGGTTTTCATCCTTATAATATTGGAAAAATGATGACTGGACAAGACACTTTCTTGCCTTGCACGCCGTATGGGATTATCACGATGCTAAAGTCCAAAAATATTACAATAGAAGGGAAGCATGCTGTTGTAATTGGGAGAAGTAATATTGTAGGGAAACCAGTTGGACAATTATTACTCAACGAAAATGCAACGGTAACATATTGCCATTCTAAAACAAATAATTTAAAAGAGATAACGAATACAGCAGACATTCTTATTGTTGCCGTTGGTAGACCGAATGTCATTGACAAAGCGTATATAAAAGAAGGTGCTGTAGTGATAGATGTCGGTATTAATCGACTAGAGGATGGATCATTGACAGGCGATGTTGACTTTGAAAGTGCCTCTGAACAGGCTAACTATATAACACCAGTTCCCCGTGGTGTAGGTCCGATGACCATTACGATGTTATTACATAATACCATTAAAGCTGCAAAAGGTTTGGTAAAATGACAAATAAGTACTTAACAGTTACCGCTTTAACTAAATATATGAAACGAAAATTAGATATGGACCCCCATCTACGAGACGTTTGGCTCAAGGGGGAAATATCTAATTTTAAATTACACTCTAGAGGCCATATGTATTTAACCATCAAAGATGACCAGGCACGAATCAATGCGGTGATGTTTGCTGGAAACAATCGATTTCTTAAGTTTAAACCTGAAAATGGAATGAAGGTTTTAGTTCGTGGAGAAGTTAGTGTATTCGAAGCAACTGGACAATATCAGTTATATATTCAACAAATGGAGCCTGATGGTCTTGGATCCTTGTACTTAGCTTTTGAACAACTTAAGGAACGCTTACGAACAAAAGGTTACTTTGATGAACAGTATAAGAAGAAAATTCCTACCATTCCTCACCATATTGGTGTAATTACTTCTCCTACTGGTGCAGCTGTCCGCGATATTATCACAACAATTAAAAGACGGTATCCAGTCGCACAAGTGACCGTGTTACCAGTTTTAGTTCAAGGTGTTAATGCAGCATCCTCCATTACGAAAGCAATATATAAAGCGAATGATATGGGGGAATTTGATGTCATTATACTTGGAAGAGGTGGCGGATCTATAGAAGAATTGTGGAGTTTCAATGAGGAAAGTGTAGCTGAAGCTATTTTTCATTCTAAGATTCCCATTATATCTGCTGTTGGACATGAGACAGATGTTACCATTAGTGATTATGTAGCAGATTTACGAGCGCCAACTCCGACTGGTGCAGCTGAGCTTGCGGTTCCATCGCAATATGAATTACTAGACCGGATCACTAAAATGAAACAAACGTTAACTAGTTTAGTTACGATTTCCATTAAGCATCAGCAGAGTAAATTGAAGCAAATGGCAAATGCTTATGCATTTCGTTACCCTGAACAGCTAATAAGACAAAAGGAACAGGAGCTAGATAAGAATAGGGAACGAATGGACCGATCCTTCCAACTAGAAGTTAACAAAAAGATGGAGCGATTCACTAATTATAAGACGAGGCTTTCTACTCAACATCCAAAAAGACGAATAGAACAAGCGACAAAAGCATTAAGTCAATTGATAAAAAAAAATAATCAAGTGATGAATCAATATGTCGAAAAGCAGTCTATTCAGTTAACCCGATCAATGGATAAACTTAGTTTATTAAATCCACTAGAAATCATGAAACGCGGATTTGCGATTCCTTATACACCAACAGGTGATATTATTAAATCGAAATCACAAGTAAAACAGCATGATCGGAT
This sequence comes from Ornithinibacillus liuyingii, assembly GCF_055550225.1. Lineage (NCBI taxonomy): Bacteria > Bacillati > Bacillota > Bacilli > Caryophanales > Bacillaceae > Ornithinibacillus > Ornithinibacillus liuyingii. The sequence goes on from NZ_JBPWOS010000007.1 coordinate 79,064, forward strand.
TAGTATCAATCTCCACGATGGTATAGTGGACTGTGAAGTTTTAGATGTAAAGGAGACTCATAATGGATAAATATAAAGATTTAACATTTGAAGAAGCGATGGAGAAATTAGAGGATATCATTGGGAAATTAGAAGAAGGCGATGTACCTTTAGAAAAGGCAATCTCATATTATCAGGATGGAATGATGCTATCTAAAATCTGTAGTGATAAATTAAATCATATCCAAGATAAAATGGTGCAAATTATGAATGACCAGGGAGAACTAGTTCCTTTTGATATACAGGAGGATGAAAAGTAGTGGGAACGTTATTAAAAAACTACATAGAGACGAACCAAAAAGTATTTCATGAAGAATTAACGAAACACGTACGTCAATTAGACATCCCTACGTCGTTAAAGAAGTCTATGCTTTATTCCTTGGAAGCAGGCGGTAAGAGGCTACGTCCGATTTTATTATTAGCAAGCTTTGAGGCGTATGCTTCAAATGTGGAAAAGACATATCGAACAGCATCAGCACTTGAAATGATTCATACGTATTCCTTAATACATGATGACTTACCAGCAATGGATGATGATGATTATAGACGAGGATTGCTCACGAACCATAAAGTGTTTGGTGAAGCAACTGCTATCCTAGCTGGGGACGCATTATTAACCTTTAGTTTTGAAATGATTACAAACGATGCATTGTTATCAAATTCCGAAAAAGTGTACCTTATTCAGCTGTTAGCTCAAGCAAGTGGACCAACCGGTATGGTTGCAGGTCAAATTCTAGATATGGAGGCTGAGAATCAAACGGTTACCATAGAAATGCTGGAGAAAATCCATGCGTTAAAAACAGGTGAGCTGTTAAGATTTGCCGTAACAGCCGGAGCTTATTTAGGAAATGCTACTAAGGAACAAATCAGCTATTTACAAGATTTTGCCCATTATTTAGGATTAATTTTCCAGGTTCAAGATGACATACTAGATGTTACCGGTGATGAACAAAAATTAGGGAAGGCTGTAGGTAGTGACGAATCCAACAATAAAAGTACATACCCGAAGTTATTAGGGTTAGACGGTGCTATCGAGATGAAGAAGCACTATATAGAGAAAGCAAAAGAATTATTAAAAAAAGCAAATGCGGATACATCTAGACTCGCAGATTTAACCGATTATTTCAGCGAGCGTGATCATTAAACTCCAACCAGTAAAGGATTTAAGTATATGAGCAAAATTAGACTTGATGTTCTCCTTGTAGAACGTAATTTAATCGATACAAGAGAAAAGGCTAAACGAGCTGTTATGGCTGGATTAGTATATTCTGAACAAGAAAGACTAGATAAACCAGGGATGAAGGTTGATCAGGACATCCCTTTAACCATCAAGGGTAAGTTAATACCGTATGTTGGTAGAGGTGGGCTGAAGCTGGAGAAGGCTTTGAAAGTGTTTTCTGTGGATGTTCATGATAAAATTATGATGGATATAGGATCATCAACTGGTGGATTTACAGATTGTGCATTACAGTCTGGGGCTAAGCTTTGTTATGCAATAGATGTAGGATATAATCAACTGGATTGGAAACTCCGGAACGATCCACGTGTAGAAGTGATGGAAAGAACGAATTTTAGATATGTAACAGAAGATATGTTAGGAAAAGGATTACCTAACTTTGCCACGATAGACGTATCATTTATTTCGTTAAAATTAATTCTACCTGTATTAAAGAAGCTGTTATTGCCAAATAGTGATATTGTCACGTTAATTAAGCCTCAATTTGAAGCTGGAAGAGAACAAGTTGGAAAAAAAGGCATTGTACGTGATAAAAAAGTACATGTGGAAGTGTTACAAACGATTCTGGCATTCGCTATGGAAGAGGGGTTTGAGCTTTACGGTTTAACATTTTCCCCTATAACGGGAGGAGATGGAAATGTTGAATTTTTAGCTCATCTAGGTTGGGATAAAGACGAACCTGGAAAATCCATCGAAGAACTGAATCCTGGAGTCGTAGTCGATGAAGCTCATTCAGAATTGAAATCAGCACAGAATACATGAGTAAATGGACTACAATCGTAGTCCTTTTTAATTAAATTGGGGGTGCAATATGAGTAAGATTCAAAGACATATAAAAATTAGAGAATTAATAACAGAGAATGATATCGACACGCAAGATGAGTTAGTAGACCGGTTAAAAAGCTTAGGCTATAACGTGACACAAGCAACGGTTTCAAGAGATATAAAAGAACTACACCTAGTAAAGGTTCCTACCACTGGTGGTAAATATAAATATAGCTTACCTGCAGACCAACGTTTTAATCCCCATGATAAATTAAAGCGACTTATCATGGATGCTTTCGTAAAAATCGATCATACGAGCCACTTTATCGTACTAAAGACTTTACCAGGTAATGCTCATGCAGTTGGTGTTCTAATTGATAATCTAGATTGGGAAGAAATCATGGGAACAATTTGTGGAGACGATACAATTCTTATTATTTGCCGCACGGAAGAAGATGCAGTTGAAATTAAAGACCGTTTTATCAATATGCTTTAAGCAAAATGGGGTGACCAGATGTTAACTGAATTATCGATACGTAACTTTGCGATTATTGACCAGATTACTTTAACATTTAAAGAAGGTCTAACCGTATTGTCTGGTGAAACAGGGGCAGGTAAGTCCATTATAATTGATGCGATTCAATTACTTGCAGGTGGACGAGCTTCTGTAGATTTTATTAGGCATGGAGAAGACAAAGCAGAAATAGAAGGGTTATTTTTAATCGAATCTACTTCACATCAAATTTATTTAGTCGGCAAACAATATGGGATAGAAATTAATGATGGGGAAGTCGTGTTGCAACGGGTAATCACGACTTCTGGTAAAAGTATTTGCCGTGTTAATGGAAAATTAGTTACACTCGCTATCTTAAAGGAATTTGGAAGAACACTAATTGATATTCATAGTCAGCATGAAACCCAATCTTTAATGGAACCAGAGAACCATATAGAATTATTGGATTTATATAACTGTGATGAGATTGAACAAGTTAAAGAAGAGTACACCGAATTATTTCAGCGACTTGAAACATTAAAAAGACGTTATAAAGAGCTAAATGAAAACGAGCAGGAGATGGCTCAACGATTAGATCTACTGGAGTTCCAATTAAATGAACTGGAAAAGGCAAATCTTGTCCCAGACGAAGATGTTCAATTAGAGAAAGAACGCAACCAGCTGGTTAATTATGAAAAAATTTATAAAGGTGTTCACGAGGCGTATAATGCATTATATGGTGAGCAAAAAGGACTTGAATGGTTAAGTGTTGCACAAAGGTCACTAGAGGAAATAAACCACTATGACGATGTAATTGCCAAAAAATCAGAGTCATTATCCAATCATTATTATATGATGGAAGATCTGACATACGAATTGAGTAATTTCTTAGAAACCTTAGAATACGATCCGGACCGTTTAAATGAAATTGAAGGAAGATTAGCTGAGATAAGTCGTTTAAAAAAGAAATATGGTACATCCGTTAGCGAAATGATTGAATATATGGGTTCTATCGAGGAAGAAATTGAGCAAATAAAAAATAAAGACTCCCACCTCCAGCGTTTAGCTAATGAAATAAACGAACTAGAGGAAGATGCGTTTATTGAGGCGCAGCAATTACATGCGATCCGAAAACAGGCGGCGAGCAATTTAATCCGAGAGGTACAGGAAGAATTAAAGGACTTATATTTAGAAAAAGCATCGTTCTCTGTTCAATTCATACCTGAGAATGTTGTAGAAAATGTCCCCCTTCATAAAAATGGTTTTGATCAAATTCGTTTTCTTATTTCAACGAATTTAGGTGAACCATTAAAAGAGATCTCCAAAGTCGCATCAGGCGGAGAACTTTCTAGAATTATGTTAGTATTGAAGAAATTGTTTGCTAAGCATCAAGGTGTGACTAGTGTCATTTTTGATGAGGTAGACACGGGAGTAAGTGGAAGAGTAGCACAAGCTATTGCGGAGAAAATATTCCAAATATCTAATGACTCTCAAGTGTTATGTATTACCCACTTACCACAAGTAGCAGCAATGGCAGATACACATTTATTTATTGAAAAAAACGAATTAGAGAATCGTACTGTCACGCAAGTTAGCGAACTAACGGAATTAGAACAAATCAATGAGTTAACGAGAATGATGACGGGTACAAAAGTGACAGAAACAGCGAAGGAGCATGCCAAAGAGCTACATAAATTAGCACAAGGGTTTAAAAGAGCTACAGTAAATAGTTAATATATATTAAAATGCTGTCCCTTATTAGATATAACGAAGGGACAGCGTTTTTTTATATCTGTGTGAAACATGATGTCTAGTCTCGATTCCCTGAATTTTCTTCATACAATATTTGTAAAGGAAAAGATAAGCAGGTTTTCTTATCTTTTCCCGGTTTAAAAATAGCTATTAAAGGTCAAATTAGAAGTACAGATATAAAAATATGGTATGGGTTTAGGAACAAGGAGAGTGGACATTTGTGAAGCACATAGACAAAATTCGAATCGTAACAGGATTTTTACTACTACTCACATTGCTAATTGTTCCTTTTACGCCCCCTATACAAAATTATTTTACCATTCCAAATAAGATTGTAACGTTTCAAAATCAATTCCCCTTAGAGGTTCCTAACCTAGGTAATGCTGTTCAAGTATACGCATCTACGGACAATAATTCAGAAGCGGTTAACGCGTCGAGTTTCCATGTTACTGAACCAGGCGATAGTCAATTATATTATTCCGTTGCTGGAGTACCAATTAAGAAAGTTGACGTTTCGATATTAAAGGACGTTAAAGTAATTCCAGGTGGACAATCAATTGGTGTACAGCTACAAACCCTTGGAGTATTGGTAGTTGGCCATCATCTTGTAAACGGTGAAAATGGTACGATGTCTCCTGGTGAAGAGGCAGAGATTAAAGTCGGTGATGTAATCATGGAAATAAATGGTCAAAAGATAGAGGAAATGAAGGACGTTAAACCAATTGTCGAAGAGTCCGGTAAAAGCTCCGAACCATTAAAAGTGAAGGTCAAACGTGGTAAGGAGACCTTTGATACGGAATTAAAGCCTGTATTGGATGAAAAGGAAAATGAATACCGGATTGGCTTATATATTCGTGATTCAGCCGCAGGTATAGGCACGATGACGTTCTTCGAGCCTAAATCGAAAAAATACGGTGCATTAGGACATGTTATCTCGGACATGGATACGAAGAAACCGATCGAAATTCATGACGGTACAATTGTTAGATCCACTGTGACCTCGATTCAAAAGGGGAATAACGGTACCCCTGGTGAAAAGCAAGCTAAGTTTTCAATCAGAGAAAATAAAATCGGTACTATTACGAAGAATAGTCCATTTGGTATCTTTGGTAAGTTAGATGAATCGATTGAGAATGGTAAGTATGATAAACCAATGCCAATTGCGTTATCACATGAAGTTAAAGAAGGACCGGCCAAAATATTAACGGTTATCGATGGGGAGAAGGTAGAGGAATTTGATGTGGAAATTGTTTCTAGTGTACCGCAAAAAACTCCTGCTACAAAAGGTATGGTTATACAAATTACCGACCCAAAATTATTAGAAGCAACTGGTGGTATTGTACAGGGGATGAGTGGTAGCCCGATTATTCAAAATGACAAAGTTATTGGAGCAGTAACACATGTTTTTGTCAATGATCCAACAAGTGGATATGGTGTTCATATTGAATGGATGCTCCAGGATGCTGGAGTGGATATCTATAATAAAGAGAAGAAACAAGCGAGTTAATATAGTGTGGAAAGAGAACCTGTGCATTGATGCATGGGTTCTTTTAATTTGATTTTAGGTTTTATTTTGTATGTAACCGGGAATATACGACTTGGAGGAATAGAATTAAATATTTTTCGACAAAAAATCGAATTAGCTGTCGGATAAAATCGAATCATAACGAAAATGAAAGCAAAATAAAGTAAATTAAAGAAAAGATAAAAAAACGCAAAGTTTTTTTAAAAAAAGAAGGATATTTTGAAGTTTTGTCGAATACATAGAGTGGACATTATGGAAATACCTTAAAGGAGGAGCATTTTGTGGATAAGATTTCAGTTTGTTTAGTAGATGACAACAGGGATTTAATCAATTTAATGGAAGAGTTTTTTGATGAACAACCAGATATTGAAGTGGTTGGCACAGCATACAACGGTAAAGATTGTCTAGCATTAGTTGAAGAAAAGAAACCTGATGTATTGGTGCTGGATATCATTATGCCTCATGTAGATGGGTTAGCCGTTCTAAATATGCTTAGAGAAAAAGGTAAGTCAAGTAATGATCCGTATGTTATTATGTTAACGGCTTTTGGACAAGAGGAGGTTATGAAAAAAGCTGTTGATTTAGGGGCATCTTATTTTATTTTAAAACCATTTGATTTAGAGAATCTTGCGGAACAGATTCGCCAAGTAAATGGACGAAGTGTTCTTTCTAACCGTTCAAACTTTGGTATGAAGAAGGAAAGAAAGAAGAAAGATTTAGAAGCAAGTATTACCAATATTATTCATGAAATAGGCGTACCTGCTCATATTAAAGGTTATATGTACTTACGAGAAGCCATTACCATGGTATATAATGATATTGAATTACTTGGCTCCATTACAAAAGTGTTATATCCAGATATCGCAAAGAAATTTAATACGACTTCATCACGTGTCGAACGTGCTATTCGACATGCAATCGAAGTCGCCTGGAGCCGTGGAAACATCGACTCTATATCCGCCTTATTTGGATACACGGTAAGTATTTCAAAAGCCAAACCAACAAATTCTGAATTTATCGCAATGGTGGCGGACCGTTTAAGGCTTGACCACAAGGCTTCTTAATGAATCGTTGGTATTAATGGGTTAATAGCAATTTTACATATATTGCTAAACAAGAGTAGTTACCGATAAATGCCTAGCAATTGATAAAAGATATCATTTTTTATTGGTTTGTAAAAAATCAATAAAGGATGGTGTCTTTTTTAATGTTATCAGATGAATTGGTTGATGTTTACACGTATGTGCAAGATAATTTTTAGGCTCTGTTTTTTTATACTGTCAAGCCATGGATCTACTTACCTAAGATTTCTTCATTTCTCTCCTAGATTTTTCCTAGCTAGGATAAATTTTGTTTACTAACTTCATCACTGTTATATCGAAAACTATTTCTTATCTAATTTTTTTCTACTTTCATAAAAACAGTAGTAAACGTTTACTAGATGCCCTTTGCCTTCTTTTCTGCTTGCTTCTTGCGGTCACGATAAATGATAAATCCTCCTAAAAATGCTAGTCCTGCAATAAATAGGAACAAACCAATCCCAAATTGGATCCAAGCGTGGAAAAAAATAGGGTGGAAATCATCAAATAATGTGTCTCGCATTAATTTAATCCCAATTGCTGCAATAATGCCAGGTATAAAAATAACTAATACTGCTAATAATCTGACCATTTTATCTCCTTTTCTTTCTCCCGATAGATAGATTCTACTTAGCCCATAGTATACCAAAATATAAAAAATAGATAAAATTTTAATTTGCCATTATGGAAAATGTACCGTATGATAGAGAAAAGCGCATAAAAAAATACCGAAATATATAGCTATATAACCTCAATATTTTTTAATATTTAAAAAATATTTTTTATTTGAATAATAAATAAAGCGCTTACATTTCCTATGAATAGGGATTTTGTATTATAATGTAAAAGTAGTGTTTTTAAAGTGTTAGTTTCAATGGCTTATTTAACGTCAAGAAAGCTTATTTATTAATAGCTTAAGCAGTTATAAATAGCAACGTTTTATAAATGAGGAGGAATAGAAATGGATATTTTTAAAGACATGGAAGTATATGATTACGAGCAATTGGTGTTTTGCCAAGATAAGAACTCTGGCTTAAAAGCAATAATTGCAATTCACGATACGACGTTAGGACCAGCTCTTGGCGGGACTAGAATGTGGACATATGCTTCAGAGGAAGATGCAATTGTTGATGCAATGCGTTTAGCGAAAGGTATGACATATAAAAACGCTGCTGCTGGATTAAACTTAGGTGGTGGAAAAACTGTCATCATTGGTGATCCTAGAAAAGATAAGAATCCAGAGATGTTTCGAGCGTTTGGAAGATATATTCAAGGTTTAAATGGCAGATACATAACTGCAGAAGATGTAGGAACTACGGTTGAGGATATGGATTTAATCCATATGGAAACAGACTTTGTTACCGGAATTTCACCTGAGTTCGGTTCATCTGGTGACCCATCTCCTGTAACAGCTTATGGCGTATATAAAGGAATGAAAGCTGCTGCTTTAGAAGCATATGGTGATGATTCTTTAGAGGGGAAAACAGTAGCTGTACAAGGAATCGGAAGTGTTGCTTTTACTTTATGTGAGTATTTACATAAAGAGGGTGCGAAATTAATTGTTACAGATATTAATAAAGCTGCAGCCCATCGCGCAGTAGAAGCATTTGGAGCGACAGCAGTAGATCCTGATGATATTTATGAAGTGGACTGTGACATTTATGCACCATGTGCATTAGGCGCAACGATTAATGATGATACTATTTCTCGCATAAAGGCAAAAGTTGTCGCTGGTTCTGCTAATAATCAATTAAAAAGTACCGAACATGGTGATATATTGTTTGAGAAGGGAATTGTATATGCACCAGATTATGTTATCAATGCTGGTGGGGTAATCAATGTTGCCGATGAGTTAAATGGCTATAATCAATCAAGAGCGATGAAAAAGGTAGAAGGAATTTACGACAGTTTATTAAAGGTGTTTGAAATCTCAAGAAGAGATAATATTCCTACTTACTTAGCTGCTGATAGAATGGCAGAAGAACGTATCGAATCGGTTAGAAAATCAAGAGGTCAATTTTTATTAAATGGGCTTCATACATTAAGTAGAAGAAAGTAAGGGGGCATATTAGTATGGCTGAGGAGTATGATTTAGTAGTACTTGGAGGCGGAACGGGTGGCTATGTAGCTGCTATCCGCGCCTCTCAGCTTGGCATGAAAGTTGCGGTTGTCGAAAAGGGTGAACTTGGTGGTACATGCCTACACAGAGGCTGTATTCCATCTAAGTCACTTTTACGAAGTGCTGAAGTGTATAAGCAAACGAAGAATGCTTTTGAGTTTGGTGTTCAAGCCAATAATGTAACGCTAGACTTTAATCGTGTTCAAGAGAGAAAAAACTCGATTATCAATACGCTACATAAAGGTGTTCAGGCATTAATGAAGAAAGGGAAAATTGATGTTTTTCATGGTTTTGGGAGAATATTGGGGCCAAGTATATTTTCTCCACTACCTGGTACGATTTCGATTGAATATGCAAATGGTGATGAAAACACGATGATCGTACCAAAATTTGTCTTAATTGCAACAGGATCCTCTCCTAGATCATTACCAGGTCTTGAGATAGACGGTTCTATGATTATGAGTTCAGATGAGGCATTACAAATGGAGAGCTTGCCTGAGTCTATCATCATTATCGGTGGTGGTGTAATCGGTATTGAGTGGGCGTCTATGTTAGCTGACTTTGGTGTAGCCGTAACGGTTATTGAATATACAGATCAAATTTTACCAACTGAGGATGCTGATGTTGCAAAAGAAGTAGAAAAACAACTGAAGCGTAAGGGGGTAACTTTTGTTAAGGGTGCAAAAGTACTACCTGAAACAGTTAAAAAGGATGCCAGTGTAACCATTGAAGCCGAAGTTGCTGGATCTAATCAAGTTTTTACAGCGGATAAACTCCTTGTATCTGTAGGACGCCAGGCAAATACAACTAATATTGGCTTAGAAAATACAGATATTGTAATGGAGAAAGGATTTATTCAAACATCACCATTTTATCAAACGAAAGAATCTCATATTTATGCAATTGGGGATGTAATTGGTGGTATGCAATTAGCCCATGTCGCATCTCATGAAGGGATTGTTGCAGTCGAACATATGGCAGGGAAGCAACCACATCGTTTAAACTATGATAATATCCCAGCTTGTATTTATTCTAGTCCTGAGGCTGCAAGTGTCGGATTAACAGAAAAACAAGCAAAAGAAAAGGGCTATGATATAAAAGTAGGAAAGTTCCCGTTTAAGGCAATTGGGAAGGCATTAGTATACGGTGAATCGGATGGCTTCGTCAAGATCATCATGAATAAAGAAAATGAGGACTTACTTGGCGTGCATATGGTCGGTCCACATGTAACAGATATGATCTCTGAGGCTGGTCTTGCTAAAGTATTGGATGCAACACCGTGGGAAATTGCCCAAACCGTACATCCACATCCAACCCTTTCTGAAGTTATGGGCGAGGCAGCGTTAGCGGTTGACGGTTTACAAATTCATGGATAATATTTATGTTTAATTAGTTAAGGGAGGGACTTAAAAAATGGCAAAAAATCGTCATGAAGAACTTGGGCTAACAAATGATCAAGTTTTAGAAATGTACAAAACAATGCTTCTTGCTAGGAAACTAGATGAGAGAATGTGGTTATTGAATCGTGCTGGGAAGATTCCTTTCGTTATTTCTTGCCAAGGTCAGGAGGCAGCACAGATTGGAGCTGCGTTTGCTTTAAATCGTCAAGAAGATTATATAGCACCTTATTATCGTGATCTAGGAGTTGTACTTGCTTTTGGTATGACAGCAAAAGAATTAATGTTGTCCGCCTTCGCCAAAGCAGAAGATCCAAACTCTGGTGGAAGACAGATGCCAAGTCACTTTGGTCAGAAGAAAAATCGAATTCTAACGGGTTCATCTCCTGTTACAACGCAATTGCCACATGCCGTTGGTGTTGCGCTTGCTGCAAGAATGGAAGAGAAGCAATTTGTTTCGTTTGTCACATTAGGTGAAGGTTCGTCTAACCAGGGAGATTTCCATGAAGGGTTGAACTTTGCAGGAGTTCATAAATTACCAGTAATTACAATGGTTGAAAATAATAAATATGCCATTTCCGTACCTGCGGAAAAACAACTAGGAAACCAAAAGGTATCGGACAGAGCCATTGGTTATGGTATGCCAGGCTACACTGTTGATGGAAACGATCCATTAGAAGTATATAAAGTAGTAAAAGAAGCTCGTGACCGTGCAATTAGTGGTGAAGGTCCAACACTGATTGAGGCAGTATCTTATCGATTGACTGCTCACTCAAGTGATGATGATGACCGTGCATATCGTGGTCGTGAAGAAGTAGAAGAAGCGAAAAAACTTGATTCTATATTCACATTTTCCCAGTATCTAAAAGATGTTGGTGTGTTAACGGACGAAGTAGAAAAAGATATGACAAATGAAATCAACTCAATTGTCAATGAAGCAACGGACTATGCTGAGAATGCTCCGTATGCTGCACCAGAAGATGCATTAAAATATGTTTACGAAGAAAAGTAGGGAGGGATAACCATGCCAGTCATGTCTTATATACAAGCTGTTACTACTGCTTTAAGAGAAGAAATGCAACGTGATGAAAAGGTTTTTGTATTAGGGGAAGACGTTGGGAAAAAAGGTGGCGTTTTTAAGGCTACAGAAGGATTATATGATGAGTTCGGTGAATACCGTGTTCTAGATACACCACTAGCAGAATCCGCTATTGCCGGTGTCGGTATCGGTGCAGCAATGTACGGAATGCGCCCAGTTGCTGAGATGCAGTTTGCAGATTTTATCATGCCTGCGGTTAACCAAATTATTTCAGAAGCAGCCAGAATTCGTTATCGTTCAAATAATGATTGGAACTGTCCAATTGTCATTCGAGCACCCTATGGCGGTGGAGTTCATGGTGCTTTATATCATTCACAATCGGTTGAGGCTGTTTTTGCTAACCAACCTGGATTAAAAATCGTGATGCCTTCCACACCTTATGATGTAAAAGGTTTATTAAAAGCAGCAATTAGGGATAATGACCCAGTATTATTCTTTGAGCATAAACGTGCTTATCGTTTACTAAAAGGTGAAGTGCCAGAAGATGATTATGTATTACCAATAGGTAAAGCGGATGTGAAACGTGAAGGATCCGATATTACCATCATTACATACGGATTATGTGTTCACTTTGCCTTACAAGCTGCTGAAAAGTTAGCAGAAGAAGGTATTGATGCCCATATTTTAGATTTACGTACAATCTATCCATTGGATAAGGAAGCCATTATTGAAGCTGCCAAAAAGACTGGAAAGGTTCTATTAGTCACAGAGGACAATAAAGAAGGTAGTATTATTGGGGAAGTTGCAGCAATCATTGCAGAAAATTGTTTGTTTGACCTAGATGCTCCTATTCAAAGACTTGCTGGACCTGATGTACCTGCCATGCCATATGCACCTACAATGGAAAAATTCTTTATGATGAATCCTGATAAAATCGAAAAAGCAATTCGTGAATTAGCTGAATTTTAACTAGGAGGGAAAACGATGGCACTGGAAAAAATTACGATGCCCCAATTAGGGGAGAGTGTTACAGAAGGAACCATAAGCTCTTGGCTTGTTAAAGAAGGAGATCATATTAACAAGTATGATCCTATTGCTGAGGTCATGACAGATAAAGTCAATGCAGAGGTGCCTTCTTCCTTTACTGGAACAATCAAAGAAATCGTTACAGGTGAGGGAGAAACGGTCGCTGTTGGAGAACTAATTTGCTATATCGAAACAGAAGCTGGTGCAGCTAATGAATCCAATGAAGCTGAGAAGGACGTAACGAAGGAAGCCTCTACCTCGACAACGGAGGTCGCTTTAGACCAATCTATGAAAAAACGTTATTCTCCAGCTGTACTCCGTATGGCACAAGAGAACAATATAGATTTAGAGCTCGTGACAGGAACTGGTCGTGGTGGAAGAATCACGCGTAAAGATATCGAAAAGATTATCGCTACAGGTGATATTCCTAGTGCACCAGTGAGCGAATCGGTGAATACACAAGCTCCAAAAGAAAAAGAGGAAGCACAACCGCAATCCACTGCTTCTGTTCCACCTGTCTCACAACCTACTAGCCAGGTTGGGGATATTGAAATCCCTGTAACAGGAGTACGTAAGGTCATTGCGCAAAATATGGTACGCTCCAAAACGGAAATACCACATGCCTGGATGATGGTGGAAGTAGATGTTACCGATCTAGTTAGTTACCGAAATAAAATTAAATCTGAATTCAAACAAAATGAGGGTTATAATTTAACTTACTTTGCATTCTTTGTAAAAGCGGTCGCACAAGGCTTGAAAAAATTCCCACAGTTAAACAGTACATGGGCAGGGGATAAAATCATTCAACGTAAGGATATAAATCTATCAATCGCGGTTGCGAAAGATCAAGAGTTATTTGTACCAGTTATTAAGCATGCGGATGAAAAGAGTATAAAAGGGATAGCAAGAGAAATAAATGAATTAGCTCAAAAGGCGCGTACCAATAAACTAACTGCTGGTGACATGAAAGGTGGTACATTTACAGTTAACAATACTGGTTCCTTTGGCTCTGTACAGTCTATGGGAGTAATTAATCATCCCCAGGCTGCCATTTTACAAGTTGAATCGATTGTGAAAAAACCGGTTATCATTAATAACATGTTTGCTGCTCGAGATATGGTAAATCTATGTTTATCACTGGATCACCGAATTTTAGATGGATTGATTTGTGGTCAATTTTTAGCCTATGTAAAAGAAACACTGGAAAATATGAATGAAAATACCGTTCAAGTGTATTAGATCAAGTTTTATAAATTGAATTTTAGTTGCAAAATTGATAACCTATATGTTAGGAAAGAAGAAACTTAACATAAAGGGGTGGCTTGTATGGATTTTAATTTATTTATGAATGATATCGTTGATGCTGCACGTAAAGATATAACAGAAGCAGGATATGAGGAGCTAAGAACACCTGAAGATGTAGATGCTGCACTGAATCGTGAGGGTACAACACTTGTCATGATTAACTCAACCTGTGGTTGTGCTGGTGGTGTAGCTCGTCCAGCTGCTGCTAATGCGATTCATTATGATAAACGTCCTGATCATTTAGTAACAGTGTTTGCTGGACAAGATCGTGAAGCTACAGAGAAAGCTCGTACATATTTCGAAGGCTATCCGCCTTCATCACCTTCTTTTGCATTTTTGAAAGATGGAAAAATTGTAACGATGCTTGAGCGTCATGACATTGAAGGCCACAGTGCAATGGAAGTAATGACGAAGCTTCAAGAGATGTTTGACAAACATTGTGAAGAAGTATAAGAAAGAACCAAATAAGGCTGTCCTATACCATAAGGTCAGTCTTATTTCTTGTTAAAAGGAGAAAAATGGGTGAAAATCGGGTATAGAACTATTAAAACAGCAATAGGCACACCTATCTCAATCGTTATAGCACAAGCGTTAGGACTGACCAATTTCACTTCAGCTGGGATACTAACGATTTTGACAATTAAGCCCTCACGTAAACAGTCCGTTATTAGTGCGTGGCATCGATTATTAGCCTGTATTGTTGCAAGTATACTTTCGTATTTGTTTTTTGAGTTTATTGGCTATCATCCGGTTGTTTTAGGATTGATGCTTATGGTATTTATTCCGGTTACAGTATGGTTAAAAGTTACTCCAGGGATTATAACCAGTTCCGTCATTATCCTCAATCTTTATAGTACTAACGGTATTCCCGTTTCACTATTGCTTCAACAATTTATTATCATCTTGGTAGGGATAGGAACAGGTCTATTAATAAACTTATATATGCCTGGATACGACCAAAAATTAAAGCAAATTCAAATGAAATTGGAGCATAACTTTCGGATGGTACTAACCGAAATCGCTCTATATTTAAGGAATAATAATACTGTATGGGATGGCAAAGAAATAAGACAATCAGAGGAATTACTCGAACAAGCGACTCGATTAGTTGAAATTGATAGGGAAAATCACTTGTTACGATCCCAGCATACTTATTATGACTATTTTTACATGCGTAATAAGCAATTAGATTTACTTAGAAGGATGCTTCCTTTAGTGACAAAACTACCGAATCGCGATGAAATATCATTAAAAATTGCAGATTTCTTCGAGGGATTAGCTGATTCTGTTCATCCTGAGAATACGGCCATTGTATTTCTCGAGCAATTGAAGGAATTACGTGATGAGTTTCATAACGAGGATTTACCAACAACGCAAGAGGAATTTGAAACACGGGCAAATTTATTTCGATTATTACATGAAATTGAGGGTTACCTTATCATCAAGAAGCGATATAAAGATAGTGATGTAAGCTTATGGAGGAAACCAAAAGTAGCAAAATAAAAAAGACTGTGATTACTTGAATCTGTAATCCAGTCTTACCATTCCTTTATAAACCAACAAACACAGCTAAACCATAAGTTATTGTAGAAACAACCATGGCAATAATCATAATATATACTGCTAGCTTCATACGACGTTCGCGTTTGGATTTTCGTTTTGGTACAGGTTTGGTAGTTTGGTTTGCAGACATTTGTTAGCCCTCCTTCAATCCATATGCTCTACTTATTTTAACGTTAAAATAGTAATAGGACAAGTAATAAATTCAATCCTATTTTTTTAGTATAAATTATCTTAATATTTTCCTTATTTGAACAGATGGGAAGATTCGAGTTTAACAGAATGGGGGAACAAGTATGAATATCGATGAAAAAGAGGTTCAAAAGAAGTGGAAAGATTCGGTTGCAGAAATATTAAAGCGCTTTCCTGAACGGAAGGAAACTTTTTTAACTAGTTCAGTTATTGAAGTAGAAAGGCTGTACTACCCATCAGAAGTAGATAGTACATATATGGATAAGCTAGGTTTTCCAGGGGAATACCCGTATACACGTGGAATACAACCGACTATGTATCGAAGTAAATATTGGACGATGCGTCAATATGCTGGTTTCGGATCGGCAAAAGAAACAAATAAGCGCTTCCGATATTTATTGGAACAAGGGCAGACTGGATTATCTGTAGCTTTCGATCTCCCAACACAAATTGGTTATGATTCAGACGATCCGATGGCTGAAGGGGAAGTAGGAAAGGTTGGAGTGGCAATTGATACCCTTTATGATATGGAAGACCTACTCGAGAAAATACCTTTAGATCAAGTTAGTACGTCGATGACGATTAATGCTCCTGCATCCATTTTGCTCTGTATGTATATTGCTGTTGGAGAAAAACAAGGTGTTCCTATGGAAAAATTAACAGGGACAATTCAAAATGATATTTTAAAAGAATATATTGCTCGTGGAACGTATATATTTCCTCCAAAGCCGTCCATGAGATTGATAACCAATATCTTTGAATACTGCCAGAAGTTTGTTCCAAAATTTAATACGATTAGTATCTCGGGCTATCACATTCGAGAAGCGGGATCTACAGCAGTTCAAGAGGCGGCCTTTACGATTGCTAATGGAATGGCTTATGTAGATGCAGCTATCGAGTCAGGGATGGATGTGGATTCATTCGCTCCTAGACTAGCATTCTTTTTTAACGCCCATAATAATTTCTTTGAAGAGATTGCGAAATTCCGTGCAGCTAGAAGAGTGTGGGCTAAAATTATGAAAGAGCATTATCAAGCAAAAAATCCGAAGAGTTGGAAGCTCCGTTTTCATACCCAAACAGGTGGTTCTACTTTAACTGCCCAGCAGCCGGATAATAATATAGTTCGTGTAACTCTGCAAGCATTGGCAGCAGTTCTTGGTGGTACACAAAGTTTACATACAAACTCTCGTGATGAGGCTCTTGCTCTGCCAACAGAGGAATCGGCACGGATAGCTTTACGAACACAACAAATCATTGCCCATGAAAGTGGCGTTGCAGACACGATTGATCCGTTAGGTGGCTCATATTACTTGGAGGCATTGACAGATAAAATAGAAGCAGAGGTAGAAATTTACTTGAAGCGAATTAACGAGCTTGGCGGAGCAGTATCTGCTGTAGAGGAAGGCTATATGCAACGAGAAATTCATCGGACAGCTTATGAAACACAAAGAAAAATTGAAAAGGATGAGGAAATAATTGTTGGGTTAAACAAATTTACAATCGAGGAAGAGGTTAATCCAGAATTATTAAAGGTAGATGAAGAATTAGAACGGGAGCAGAAGGCTAAGCTCCAGTCGATAAAGGAAAAACGTGATAGTGAAATGGTAGAAAGTACATTAAAACAACTGAAATGGGCAGCAAGTCAAGCCGATGAGAATTTAATGCCATATATATTAAATGCCGTAAAAGCTTATGCGTCTGTTGGAGAAATATGTAATGTACTCCGTCAAGAGTTTGGAGAATACGGTAGCATCTAATACAAAAGGGGAGGAGAACATAGTATGGCAAAGATAAGAGTATTAATAGCAAAACCTGGTCTTGATGGACATGATCGAGGTGCATTAATAATCGCTCAAGGGTTAAGAGATCATGGAATGGAAGTAATCTATACTGGCTTAAGACAATCACCAGCTCAAATAGCCAAAGCGGCAATTCAGGAAGATGTTGATGTAGTAGGATTATCTTCCTTATCAGGTGCACATCGTACCCTTTTTCCAAAAGTAATTGAGGAATTAAAAGCGTTAGGTGCTGAAGATATTCCAGTAATTGGTGGCGGTGTCATTCCTTCAGAGGATATTCCATTCCTTAAAGAAAAAGGGGTAAAGGAAATTTTTACAAGTGGTTCTACGATTGAAGCGTTAGCAGATTATATTAATCAACTAGTAGGAGTACAGGAAGGTAGTATTTCTAACAGAATATCCCATATTGGTATTGCCGTTAAATCAATCAATCAGGTGCTACCATTTTATACGAAGACATTAGGGTTAGAACTAGAGGGAGTGGAAGAGGTAGCGTCTGAGGGAGTAAAAGTAGCCTTCCTTAAAATTGGGGAGAGTCGTTTTGAATTACTAGAACCTTTAGAGGATTCCTCTGCTATTCATAAATTTATTGAAAAAAAAGGAGAAGGCATCCATCATATAGCCTTAGATGTTGATGATATTCAGGCAAGGATTAACAGCTTGTCTAAGAATGGTGTTCAATTAATTAATGCAGAACCGAAACAAGGCAGTCATCAATCACAAATCGCTTTCTTACATCCTAAATCAGCACATGGCGTACTGTTTGAACTATGTGAAGAAGCAGGGGGAGAAGAAGCATGATGGATATGTTTGATCGGATTAATGAGCTCTATGATAAACGGAGAATGGCAGAATTAGGTGGTGGGGATGAACGGATTGAAAAGCAGCATGCTAAAGGGAAATGGACTGCTAGGGAACGAATTGATTACTTATTAGATGACGGGAGTTTCGTTGAATTAAATACGTTTATTGAATCTCGTGGAACCGATTTTGAAATGAATGGGTCCAGTGGAATGGGGGACGGTGTTATCACTGGGTATGGAAAAATCGATGGCCGTCCAGTCTATTTATTTGCACAAGATTTTACTCTCTATGGTGGGGCTTTAGGTGAAATGCATGGAAAGAAAATCGCTGTCGTTATGGATCTTGCGGCAAAGAATGGTGTCCCATTTATTGGATTAAATGACTCTGGTGGTGCTAGAATTCAAGAGGGGGTATCCTCACTAGATGGGTATGGTCAAGTATTTTACCGTAATGCCATTTATTCCGGCTATATACCGCAGATTTCCGTTATTATGGGACCAAGTGCAGGTGGAGCGGTATATTCACCAGCTATAACGGATTTTGTGATAATGGTCGAGAAGACCTCACAAATGTTTATTACGGGGCCTAAAGTTATTGAAACGGTAACAGGAGAAAAAATTTCCTCTGAAGATTTAGGTGGAGCACATATTCATAATAGTAAAAGTGGCAATGCCCATTTCCAAGCAGAAAATGAGACAGATGCATTAAATCATGTGAAGAAATTGCTATCGTATTTACCGAACAATAATAACGATAAACCACCAGTAAGGACCGTAACAGAAGATGCCCTACAAAATTATCGACCAGGATTAGTTGATATTGTTCCATTTGATTCTACACGACCATATGATATAAAACGAGTTATTGAACAAGTAGTGGATGAGGATAGCTTTTATGAAATTCATGCAGAATTTGCTAAAAATATTGTAGTAGGTTTTGCGAGAGTACATGGTCAAACAGTTGGATTAGTTTGTAATCAACCGAAACATTTGGCAGGTGGACTCGATATTGATTCAAGTGATAAAGCAGCACGATTTATTCGCTTTTGTGATTGTTTTAATATCCCAATTATTACATTTGAAGATGTGACAGGTTTCTTTCCTGGCATAAAACAGGAACATGGTGGTATCATACGACATGGAGCTAAAATCTTATATGCATATTCTGAAGCTACAGTACCTAAGCTAACTGTTATTGTAAGAAAAGCTTATGGTGGTGCCTATGTAGCATTGAATAGTAAATCAATTGGTGCAGATTTAGTTTATGCATGGCCAAATGCAGAAATTGCAGTTATGGGACCAGAAGGTGCAGCAAATATTATCTTTGCTAAAGAGATTGCGGCAAGTACAGACCCTGAAAAAACACGTCAAGAAAAGATTAATACATATCGAGAAAAGTTCGCAAATCCATATATTGCGGCAAAGCTAGGCATGGTCGATGATGTTATCGACCCTAGGGAAACTCGGATAAAGCTTATTCAAGGGTTAGAAATGTTACAATATAAAAAAGAGGATCGCCCAAGCAAAAAACATGGGAATATTCCTCTTTAATTTTAGGGGGTTAACAACATGGTCAATAAGGACAGATTAGTTAGTGAATTTATGGAGCTAGTTCAAGTAGATTCAGAGACAGGCTTTGAAGCTGAAATTGCAGAGGTTTTGAAAAAGAAGTTTAGCGAACTAGGGTTGGAAGTACTAGAAGACGAGGCAAAAGAAAAGACAGGTCATGGTGCGAATAACCTTATTTGTACATTAAAAGGGAATAAGGATGGGGTTGACCCGATTTATTTCACTTCCCATATGGATACCGTAGTACCGGGTAAAGGTATTAAACCATCTATTCAGGATGGATATATTGTATCAGACGGTACAACGATTCTTGGTTCAGACGATAAAGCGGGACTTAGTGCCATGCTTGAAGCGATTCGTGTACTAAAAGAGAACAATATCCAACATGGTGATGTGCAATTTGTGATTACGGTGGGAGAAGAGTCTGGATTAGTCGGTGCCAAAGCACTAGATCCATCCATGATTCATGCGAAGTTTGGATATGCATTAGATAGTAATGGAAAAGTTGGGGATATTATCGTTGCTGCGCCAACGCAAGCAAAAATTAATACCATTATTAAAGGCAAAACAGCCCATGCTGGTGTTGCACCGGAAAAAGGAGTTTCTGCTATTACCATTGCTGCTAAAGCTATTGCTAAAATGCCATTAGGAAGAATTGATGAAGAAACGACAGCAAATATTGGTCGATTTGAAGGCGGAAAGCAAACAAACATCGTAGTGGATCATGTGGAAATCCTAGCAGAAGCGCGTTCCCTAGTGCCGGAAAAAATGGAAGCTCAAGTGAAGGCCATGAAGGAAGCTTATGAAACAACCGCTAAAGAAATGGGCGGAGAAGCAATTGTGGATATTAAGGTAATGTATCCCGGATTCAAACAACAGGCTGGAGATGAAGTTGTTGAAGTTGCTAGAAAGGCAGCCGCATCGATTGGTAGAGAAAGTCAGCTACTGAAGAGCGGTGGTGGAAGTGATGCGAACGTTATTGCAGGATTTGGCATCCCGACTGTCAATTTAGCAGTAGGATATGAAGAAATTCATACGACAAATGAGCGTATACCAGTTGAGGAATTAGTAAAAGTAACGGAATTAGTAGCTGCAATCATTGAAGAAGTTGCTAATTAATTCATCTTATATTTTTCCATGAACATTAAAGATACCTTTATTGGCATCTTTAATGTTTTTTTCTTTAAATCCAATTAACCCTTTCTACTAGTATAAAGGGCTTTTTTGTTTTTGTGATATAATAAAAGTAGAAACAACCGTTCGGAAAGGTGTAAAGTGATATGAAAGCGAATAAGGCACGGATTATTTTTCATTTGGACATGAATAGCTTTTATGCTTCGGTGGAGACGGCCTATCATCCAGCATATAAAGGAAAACCATTAGCAGTAGCTGGAAATCCAGAGGAGCGAAAAGGGATTATTATTACAAGCAATTATGAAGCTAGGGCTAAAGGGGTTAAGACAACGATGCCAATTTGGCAAGCAAGAAAATTATGCCCGGAATTAATTATCCTCCGCCCTAATTTTGAACGGTATCGCTACGCCTCAAGTGAAATATTTAAAATACTAAATTCTATAACGCCTTTTGTAGAACCCGTATCAATTGATGAAGGGTATATGGATGTAACGGACGCCACATCACCTTCTAATACGCTACAATTAGCTGAGGAATTACAGCACAAAATAAAAAGAGAGCTCGATCTGCCGTGTAGTATTGGTATTGCTCCGAATAAATTCTTAGCAAAAATGGCATCGGATATGAAGAAGCCAATGGGAATTACAATCCTAAGAAAACGAGATATTCCTATGATGCTATGGCCATTACCAGTCGCTGAAATGTATGGAGTAGGGAAAAAGACAGCGGAAAAATTAAACACAATGGATATTCATACCATTGGTGACTTGGCTGAAGCGGATGTTTATCAATTGAAACAGTTATTGGGTATTAATGGTGAACGGTTAAAGAATCGTGCGAATGGTATTGACTTGAGGCCAGTCGATCCGGATGCAGTAAATGAATTTAAAAGTATTGGTAGCTCCGAGACATTGCCGGTGGATACAACCGATGCTAACGAAATCCGAAGCTTACTAACGGCACTGGCCCAAAATGTAGAGAGTAGAATGAAACGGAAGCATGCAGCAGGTCGATCTGTCCAGTTAACCATTCGCTATCATGACCGAAGTACTATTA
This sequence comes from Ornithinibacillus liuyingii, assembly GCF_055550225.1. Classification (NCBI taxonomy): domain Bacteria; kingdom Bacillati; phylum Bacillota; class Bacilli; order Caryophanales; family Bacillaceae; genus Ornithinibacillus; species Ornithinibacillus liuyingii. The sequence goes on from NZ_JBPWOS010000007.1 coordinate 100,953, forward strand.
CTAGAAGTAAAAAGCTTCCGAATTATATTGAAAAGAAGGAGGATATTTTAAAGGTAGCTTTTGAACTTTTTGACCTTCATTGGAATTTAGAACCAATTCGCTTACTTGGCGTAACTGTTCAGGATATAGAAGAAAAACAAAATATTGCTCAACAATTGGATTTGTTTACGTATAAGAAGGATGCTGAAAAAGAAAAGCTGTACGATGCTATCGATAAATTAACACAAAAGTTTGGTAAAAACCCCTTTGTTGAGGTGAAGGAGGAAGTGAATCAACAACCTAAAACTAGCTTTCAAAAAGACTTTCTGGATGATTATAGAAAATAAACGTTATACTGCATTTATATTAATAGCTAGGTAGATGGGAGGAAAAATAAGATGGAAATTTTTGATGAATGTTTAAGACGCATCGATAATTTGGAACATCGAGCAAGAATGGAGGAAGTTTTGAATTGGGTGATCAAGACATTTCCCAATTTAATGCCAGTAGTGAAGTGGAATCAACCTATGTTTACTGATCATGGCACCTATATTATTGGTTTTAGTGCGGCTAAACACCATCTAGCAGTTGCACCGGAAAGAGCAGGGATGATTCACTTTGCAAATGAAATAGAGGAGGCAGGCTTAGAGCATACGAAGGAACTGGTACGCTTCAAGTGGGATAATCCGTTTGACTATGTTTTACTTGAGAAAATGATTACATTTAATATATTGGATAAAGCCGACTGTACTACTTTTTGGCGTAAATAGAAGTAGTATTTGCGTAAATACCGGATAGTGGGGTCGATTTAATTGAAGAAGAATGTTACAGGAAGGAAGTTAAGCCATGGATTTAAAAACAGTAATGGAAGAATTAGAATCACTTGGTACGGAGCGAACGAAAAAAAGATACCTAAGTAATGGCGCACATGAACCATTATTTGGTGTAGCGACTGGTGCAATGAAACCAATTGCTAGAAAAATTAAGAAGAATCAAAAATTGGCAGAGGAATTATATGTAACCGGAAACTATGATGCTATGTATTTTGCTGGTATTATCGCAGACCCACACGTGATGACGGAGGAAGACTTTAATCGTTGGATGGAAAGTGCATATTTTTATATGATTTCCGATTATGTTGTAGCTGTAACGTTATCTGAAACGGATATTGCTCAAGAAGTAGCTGATAAATGGATTGCTAGTGGTGAGGAGCTTAAGATGTCAGCAGGCTGGAGCTGTTATTGTTGGTTATTAGGTAGTCGCCCAGATGATGAATTTAATTCGGACAAGCTTTCCAGTATGTTGGATCAAGTGATGAAGACAATTCATGAAGCACCAGAACGTACGAAGTCTTCCATGAATAATTTTATCTATACCGTTGCAATTTCGTATGTGCCCCTTCACGAGAAGGCAGTTGAAGTGGCAAAGAGAATTGGGCCAGTCGAAATGAAAAAGGACAACAAGAAAAGTACTATCTTACATGCTTCCGAAAAGATTCAGAAGGATTTAGACAGAGGTTCACTAGGTTTTAAGCGTAAATATGTAAGATGCTAGTCCATACTTGATATAGAAGAAGGGGTTGGCAGATAACTAATAGAATTAAATGTAAAACCGAATGATACACGATACTAGCTACGGAAATATACGTAGACTCCTGCAGCAGGATAGGGCAAGGTTGAGAACCCGAAGTGCTTAGCACGAGGAGGCTCACCAGCGCCCAGCGGTAAAGAAGACACTGCGAGGTTCTTTCGAGCAGATGTCGCCACTGTGCTGGAAGCAACCGCAAGTATATTTCCGGAGCGTGGTCGTTGCTCATCATTCGGTTTTTTATTTGAGATAAATTCTTTTGTCTAAAGCCTCTTCTTTAACATTCACTGAGGATATAAAAACGATTACTCGGTTACTTTAATATTTTCTTAATTAATGAAAATGCAAGCTTACCGCCAGGATAACGAAGTGGTATATCCATTTTAGTAGTTTGTTTCAAGATACTTTTTTGATGAGAAAACGTATCAAAACTATATTTCCCATGATAGCTACCAATACCACTGCTGCCAACTCCACCAAAAGGCAGGTTAGGATTTGCTAGATGATATAATGTATCGTTAATACAACCTCCGCCAAATGATAAACTTGTCATCACTTTTTCTTGATTACTCTCTTTTTCACCAAAGTAATAAAGTGCTAAAGGTTTTTCCCGACGCTTTAAATCGGCGATCGCATCATCTAATGTTTCAAACGTAAGAATCGGTAGTATTGGGCCAAAAATCTCATCCTGCATGACAGGATCTTCCCAAGTGATCTGATCTAATATGGTTGGCTCAATCTTTAATTGCTCATTGTCTGTATTCCCACCATAGGCTATTATGCCATTTGAAAGGTAGGCTGACAAGCGATGGAAGTGTTTTTCATTAACAATTCGAACATAATCTTTATTCGTTAGTGCATCTTTATTATATAGCTTCTTTATTTGCTTTTTCATTTCTTTGATAAGCTTATCCTTCATTTTACTGTGAACATAAATATAATCAGGAGCAACACAAGTTTGTCCGGCATTTAAAAATTTTCCCCATACAATTCGCTTAGCCGTTATCGATATATTGGCATCTCTATCTACAATAACAGGGCTTTTCCCACCAAGTTCTAATGTTACCGGAGTTAAATATTCACTAGCTTTACGCATGACGACTTTGCCTACAGGAGTACTGCCAGTAAAGAATATATAATCAAAGCGTTGATTTAATAACGCTTCACTAGTTTCTTTTGCACCTTCTACTACTGTTAAAAAGCTAGGATCAAATGTTTCTTTGACCATTTTAGCGAGTAAAGATGAAGTGGATGGACTATATTCTGACGGTTTAATAATAACTGTATTTCCTGCAGCAATTGCTCCGATAGCAGGTGCAATCGCCAAATGTAACGGATAGTTCCAAGGGGAGATAACTAAAGTAACTCCATATGGTTCTTTGCGAATATAGCTTTTCGTTCCTTTATGGGTCAGAGGGGCGTCCACTGGTTCATCTTTCATCCACTCTTTTAAGTTTTTTTCCAGATGTTTTATTTCGTTATATAAAAAACCAAGCTCTGTTGTAAAGGTTTCGAAAGTTGATTTATTTAAATCCTGCTTTAAAGCTTGGTAAATATTCTTTTCGTACTTTTCTAGCTTATAACGTAATTTTCGTAGTTGATCGATTCGAAAGCGATAATCTAGTGTATGTTCATTTAAGAAAAAGTTACGTTGGTTTTCAACCAATTGTTGGATGTTCATCAAATACCACTCCTTCTAATGGGATGGAACAGATAATTTGAAAAAGTCATGTGCTATTTCCGTATTTGGAAATATTGCTCGTGCTTCATCAAGTAGTTGATCCAAATCCAGTTTTTGGTATCTGGAGGATACATGTGTTAGGACTAATTTTTTTACCTTACCAGCTTTAGCGAGATCCGCTGCTTGGGCAGTGGTAGAGTGGTAATAGTTATGTGCTAACTCATAGCTTTCTTTGTCGAAGGTTGCTTCATGTACTAATAAATCTGCTGCTTGAACAAAGTCCTGATTTAATTCAGTTGATCTTGTATCCCCAAGAATGACAATATGTCTTCCGGGTTTGTCAGGTCCGATATAGTCTTTTCTGTGTATCATCCGACCATCCTCTAGTGTAGTCGTTTCGTTCTCTTTAATAAGACTATAAACTGGACCGGGGTTTATACCAGCAGATTTAAGCTTTTCTACTTGAAGTTCTCCTGGCTTATTCATTTCTTCTATTCTAAATCCATAGCTTGGTATACCATGGTCTAATTTCTTACAGGATACGATAAACCCTTCTTCTTCTAATATTTTACCTTCACGTAATTCTACGAAAGAAAGTGGATAGGTTAGATGAGATCCACTTAGTTCCAAGCTAGTTCGTACATATTCTTCAATGCCTTTTGGCCCATAAATAGTTAATTCATCTTCTCCACCTTGAAAGGACCTGGAACTCAGGAAGCCTGGTAATCCAAATATATGATCCCCGTGCAAATGGGTAATAAATATTTTATTTACTTTTCTCGGTTTAATGGAAGTGTGTAGAATTTGGTGTTGGGTCGCTTCACCACAATCAAACAACCAAATACTATTTGCTTCTTGAAGTAACATTAATGCGATGGCCGTCACATTTCGCTCCTTGGAGGGTACACCAGCTCCTGTACCTAAAAATAATAACTCCATGAATTTGGCCTCCTTATTTCCAACCTCGTGCATATTGCTTCGGCGCTTCTAGTTCGTAGTTAAGTTCATATGCAGCTTCTTTAGCCCAATATGGGTTATTCAGTAGGGATCTACCAATGAAAATAAGGTCTGCTCGATTATTTTGGAGAATTTCTTCTGCTTGAATACCTGTCGTAATGAGACCAACTGCTCCAGTTGGAATTCCAACCGTATGTTTAATTGTTTCACACCGTTTTATTTGATAGCCAGGGTATGGATTAATTTTTGCAGGTACAACACCACCTGAGCTACAATCAATTAAGTCAATTCCTAATTCTTTTAATTGCGTTGCATAATACAAGAAATCCTCTAATGTATTTCCCTCCTGGTGATATTCATCTGTAGAAATACGGACAAATATTGGACCAGTGAATTCCTTAGATACTGCCTCTACCACCTCTTGAAGGAAACGGAAACGATTTTCTTTACTACCACCATACTCATCTGTTCGCTTATTGGCTAATGGTGAGAGAAATTCATTGATTAGATATCCGTGAGCTGCATGGATTTCCACCATATCGAATTCGGCTTCTTTTGCTCTTCTTGCTGCTTCTGCAAAAGCTGCTATAATTCTGTTAATGCCTTGGTGATCCAATTCAGATGGCTCTTGGTATCTGTCATTGAAGCGAAGTGGAGATGGTGCGTAACTAATCTCTTCATCCTCTGCTTTACGTCCAGCATGTGCTAGTTGAATTCCTGCCTTAGAGCCGTAACGATGTAATTCGTGAACGAGCTCTCTTAAACCACTAACATGCGCATCATCCCAAATTCCGAGATCCTTCGCTGTAATTCTCCCAGCAGGTTCTACAGCACTAGCCTCTAACATGATTAATCCAGTTTGACCGACTGCTCGAGAAATGTAATGTGTGAGATGGAAAGGTGTTAGTTTGCCATCCTCGTTTTCACAGGAGTACATGCACATCGGAGACATAACGATTCTATTTTTTAATGTCATATTTTTATATGTAATAGGTGTAAATAATTTAGTCATGAATAAAACCTCCATTTATAATTGTTTCTTATATTGGAATACTTTTCTAAACATAAGTGCTTTGTATGGGACATCGGTAAAGATACCGTCACACCCTTGTTCAAAACAGTGCATCATATGCGAGTATTTGTTTACGGTATATACACGAACCGGCATATTCTGTTCCTGAGCTTGGCTAATTAGTAATGGATGTACTAAACGATATTTAATATGTAGTGCATTGGCACCTAATGCTTTAGCATATTCGACTAGGTTTGCATTTCGCTTTGAGGTAAGGAATGCTATTTCCACTTCATCCTGATAGCTAGCTAGTCGTTTTACACTATTCGGATTGAATGTTGATAAAGTTGTCCGTTCCAATAAACGATGTTCCTTTAACTGGTTATAGACTATTTGTTCCAAATTACTATAGTCAATTTTGTTATTTTTCAATTCAATATTGACGTATAAGTTCTTTGGTTTAATCCATGTAAGGAAGTCTTCTAAGCGAATAATTCTAGCTCCTCGAAAATCGGGGGAGAACCATGAACCAGCGTCAAATGTAGATAGTTCTTCAAAAGTGAAATCTTTTACATAACCATTACTATTAGTCGTTCGTCTTACGGTCTCATCATGAATTAATACTGGAATATTATCTTTTGTTAATTGTACATCTGTTTCGATTCCTTCTGCACCTAAATTGTATGCAAGCTCAAATGCATACATGGTGTTTTCTGGCGCAAGCTTACTTGCACCTCGGTGGGCAATTATTTTAGTCGTCACATTCCATCACCTCTAATTTGATTTTGTTTTAAATGAAAGGTAAAGTCAACCAATAAACAAATTGTGGGATTGGATTCCAATATACAATCTTAATTTAGATAAGTGACTTCTTTCCTGTTTAGCTGTAAAATAAACATAAAGGAATGAACGACTATTCAGTACATAGAGTTTACTAGAGTGAAGGGGCTTTGAATATGAAAGTAGCAAAAAAATCAATCCAACAAATGACCGTTCCAACTCCTTTTGCAGTTGGGGATACACATGTTTATTTATTAAAGGGTGACACACTCTCTTTAGTTGATGCTGGTGTCCGGACAGAAGCAGCATGGAACGCTTTAGTTGAACAGCTGAAAGAAATTGGCTATAAGCCTAACGATATTGAACAAATTATTTTAACACATCATCATCCTGACCATACTGGTTTAATAGACCGCTTTGATCGGGTAACGAATATTGTTGGAGACAAGAATGTGGAACCATGGCTATCCCATGATGATGATTATTTTAGTCGTTTTGAAGCATTTTATTATGAATATTTTGATGCAAATGGGGTGCCAAGCCGTTTTCGTTCTCATATCGATAAGCTACGAAAACAATTAGTTTGGGCAGGAAAAGGGATCTTAACAACAGTAATCGAGGAAGGGGATTTGTTACCGGGTTATCCAGAGTTTCGTGTGGTTGAGACAAAAGGGCATGCACAAAGTCATCTTTCCTTTCTACGTGATGATGGTACCTTTATTGGCGGTGATCATCTGCTACATCATATTAGCCCTAATCCAATAATGGAACCACCATCAGAAGGTGAAACAGAACGTTCTAAGCCACTATTACAGTATCGAGATAATTTAGAGAAATGCTTAAGTCTAGATATTAACGTAGTATTGCCTGGGCATGGTAAGATTTTTACCGACGTAGAAGAAGTAGTCTCCCGTGTCTATGCTAAACAAGAGAATCGTGCTAATAAAGTACTCAGTCTATTAAAAGAATATTCTAAGACAGCTTTTCAGCTCTGTGAGCAACTATTTCCGAGACAATTTGAATCACAAATTGATTTAACGATGTCTGAGACAATTGGTCAATTGGATTACCTAGAGAATCGGGGATTAGTAACAACAACAATGGAAGACGGGGTTATCATTTATCATGCAAACTAGCCTTCAAGGAAAAAAGATTGTCGTGACAGGAGCATCAAGTGGAATTGGTGAAATGCTTGTTAGGAAAATAGCTGCTAGCGGTGGAACACCTATTATGCTAGCTCGTTCGTTGGATAAGTTACGACAACTTCAAGAACAAATAAAAGAAGAATACCAGGTGAAAGGGTATTATTATAAGGTTGACTTAACTAATCTAGAGGAAGTGGATGAGGTAGTTGTTCAAGTGATGAGAGAACATGAAACGATAGATGCACTCATCAATAATGCTGGGGTAGGTCTGTTTCAATATGTGGATGAAACGAAATGGCAAGATATTGAGCTAATGTTTCAAGTAAACGTGCTTGCTGTCATTCGAATGACTAAGCTATTTCTTCCGCATTTTAAGGCTAATAATGCCGGTCATATCGTGAATATTGCATCACAAGCTGGAAAAATATCCACACCTAAATCAGCTGTATATGCGTCTACCAAGCATGCTATAATCGGTTTTACTAATGCATTAAGACAGGAAATTGTCGCACACAATATAGCGGTTACAGCAGTTAACCTTGGTCCAGTTCGAACGAATTTCTTCTCTTTAGCAGATCCGGAGGGGAGTTATCAAGAAAATGTAAATAAGTATATGTTAGAGCCGGAAAAAGTTGCGATGAAGATCACCCAACATCTATTCACAAGTAAACGAGAAATTAATATGCCACTCTGGATGGATCTAGGTAGTAGATTTTATCAGGTTTTTCCTGGTATTATGGAAAAAGTACTAAAAAAACAGTTTAATAAAAAATAGGACAATAGAGGAGAAATAAATGAAACTTACGATTACAGAGAATGCCCAACATAAGCTTAATGAACTAAATATAAATAACATGACATATATCTTATTACGTTATGATACAGAAGGCTTGGGCTGTGGCGTGAATGGTATGCCTACGTTTCGGTTCTTGTCGCAGAAAGAAGAAACACATCAGGACGTAGAAAACGATACCTTTCCTACCATTATAAACAGCATGCAGGCAGTCTTTTTTGCTGAAGAGATGAAACTAGATTATGTAAATGGAACTTTTCGATTATCTAGTCCAGAAGGTATTTTGAATCCGTTTATTTCTACAACAAGTGTTGTAAATTAAATAAGTATGTATTCCAATCGTGCCGTAATCCTTTCTTGGATTGCTTGCACGATTTTTTCTTATCTACACAACTAAAATAAAATGCTAGTCTATTTTTTCTGATAGTTTCTATAAGTGTACTGCTAAATTATGGTAATATATACATATCGCTAATCGAATAAATATACATCGATTACGTATCACTCATAGGAATACGTATAACGTTAGTTTTAAATTGAGCTCGGGTTACACAGGAGGGAAAACGTATGACTTACAATGATCAAGTCAAAACCATTACAACGAAACGACTTCTGCTAAGGTTGTTCCAAGAATCTGATGCGGATACTGTTGCTAAATTATGTAATAATTACGAGATCTACAAGAACACGATGTATCTACCTTTTCCCTATGAAAGGGATCATGCCTTAGTTTGGATGGAGCGTCATTTAGAAAATTTTCTAGCTGATAAAGCTTATGAATTTGCTATAACAGACCGGAAGACAGGAGAATTATTCGGTGCAATCGCCTTATCGAATAGTCCTAGCTTTCATCATGGTGAGCTAGCTTATTGGATAGGGGAAGAATATTGGGGAAATGGCTATGCTACAGAGGCAGCAGAAGCCATGATAGAATTCGCCTTTAAAGAGAAGCAACTTCATAAAGTATTTGCCCGCTTCTTCAGTACGAATCCAGCTTCAGGTAGAGTGATGGAAAAGATAGGTATGGAAAAAGAGGGCATGTTAAAGGAGCATGTAAGAAAAGAAAATCGATATGTTGATTTAGTCTATTATGGCATTATAAATAAGTAAACCGAACGTAATGAAAACTGACGAATGAAAGTCATAAAGTGTAGTGAAATAGACTCCTAGAGCCAAAGGTTTTAATGGAGAAGGGACCAGCCATATCAATCTAATCCGACTCACAAGTTGATAATTGGTCTATTACTGGTAGTTTTGGTTAAAGTGGTCATAAAGTACAAAAACGAACTACTTTTAGAAATCCTCGTAAAAGGATTATACAAAGTAAGTTCGTTTTTTTACTAAGAAGCTTTGGTTTCCTATATTAAACAATCATCTATGGTTGTCATACGTATTGCTTCTCGTAATCGTTTTAAGCTTTTGATAAACATCCTCATCAAGAGGGTTAGCTGACTGGATTGTTAAATTTTCCTCTACTTGTTGTATGGAGCTAGCACCAAATACGGCAGTTGATACTGCAGGATGTTTTAACACATAACGTAATGCAAGATCATTTAGATTTTCTGAGATAGCGCTTAGTTCTTGATAGATGTTTTGTAACTCGTCTTGTGTATAATCTAAATATCCCTTTTCTCCTTTATTGGTGATCACTGTTTTCGCTTGATTACTTAACATCCCTTTAGCAAGTGGCCCTCTTGCTAACACGCTAATGTTATGCTCGTATAGCAAATCTAACGTTTCTTCTTCTGGTCTTCTGTCTAAAAGACTGTATTGTGTCATGACACCATCGATGGAAGATTTTTGGACATATTCTCTAATCACATTTGGTCGAATGGAGGAGATTCCATATGCGCGAATCAGTCCCTCTTGCTTCAATTGTTCAAACGCTTCGATTGTTTCATCAATTGGATCATCTAATGTCCCACCGTGAAGCATATAGAAATCAATATAGTCTGTTTTAAGGCGACGTAAGCTTTCTTTGACCTCTCTCAGTATGTAGGCTTTCGATGGGTCCCAGTACCAACCATCCTGACCAGGAGTGTAACGGTTGCCTACCTTTGTTGTAACAATTAATTTGTCGCGCTTATGTTTAATTGCTTCCCCAACTATCTCTTCATTCAATCCAAAGTCATATAAGTCAGAGGTATCAAGGTGGTTGATCCCGTTGTCTAAGGCATAGTCAATAATAGCTTTTGCTTTCGTTCTATCGGTACCAAGTGACATACATCCAAGTGTCAATGCTGATATTTCAATGTCTGATTTTCCTAATTTATTTTTCTTCATAGTACTCCCTCCTGTCTTTATCATATTTCAAATGAAAGGCAAATGCCAAGTTCTAAAGCTTTGATTATTAACTTGCAAGAATCCTTATGCTAAAATGGAATCATTATGATTAAAGGATGAACGTAATGAAGAAATTTGAAGAAAAGACGATAAATTCGAAAACAATCTATGATGGAAAAGTTGTGAAATTACAAGTTGATGATGTACGATTACCAAATGGCCAACAAGCTAAGAGAGAATTAATTAAGCATCCAGGTGCTGTATCAGTTATACCGATTACAAAGGATAATAAAATTGTTCTTGTTGAACAATATCGTAAGCCATTAGAAAAATCGATAATTGAAATCCCTGCTGGGAAACTTGAGCCTGGTGAAGTGCCAGAAATAACTGCAATGCGAGAATTAGAAGAGGAAACAGGCTACACTACAAGTCATCTAACAAAAGTAACCTCCTTCTATACTTCGCCAGGATTTGCTAATGAACTAATGCATATTTATCTAGCTAAAGATTTAGAGAAATTAACAGTACCTAAAGCTTTAGATGAAGATGAGTTTGTAGAAGTTCTAGAGGTTACACTGGAGGAAGCGAAAAAGTTAGTAGAAGAACAACGAATCCATGATGCAAAAACGAATTATGCCATACTTTACCTAGATACTCAGGAGTTGTTATAACATGTTACCATCCTATTTTGCCGATATGCACATTCATATTGGAAGAGATATTTTTAATAAGCCAGTTAAAATTACGGCTTCCAAGAATTTAACCATAACGAATATATTAAAAGAGGCTAGTCGGAACAAAGGGATTCAGTTAATTGGTGTAATTGATTGCCAATCACCTAATGTACAGTTGGAATTAAAAAAGCTGATAGACCAAGAGCTAGCATACGAACTTAATGATGGTGGAATCCGTTTTGAGGAAGTCACATTACTCCTTGGTTCCGAAATAGAAGTATATGACGAGAATTGTCGAGGTCCAATTCATGTTCTTTGCTTTCTACCAAGCTTAGTAGAAATGGAGAAGTTTTCGGAATGGCTCATAACGAAAATGAAGAATATTACGTTAAGCTCGCAGCGCTACTATGGTTCAGCTAAGGATTTGCAATACAAAGTAAAAGAATTGTCAGGAATTTTTATACCAGCACATGTATTCACACCTTATAAAAGCTTATATGGTAAAGGGGTTAAACAATCGCTAAACGAAGTCTTTGACCCAGACTTAATAGATGGAATTGAATTAGGTCTTAGTTCGGATACGTATATGGCAGATCAAATCAAAGAACTCCATTCCTATACCTATTTGACCAATTCTGATGCGCATTCATTAGCGAAAATTGGTAGGGAATATCAGGAAATTCAAATGAGTGAACCGTCTTTTAAAGAATTTAATTATGCCTTACACCAGGTTAAAGGACGAAAGATTATCCGTAATTTCGGAATGAATCCAAAGCTCGGTAAATACCATAAGACTGTTTGTGATCAATGTCTCCATTACTTGGATTCGGATTCGACTGTGTGCCCAGAGTGTGGTTCAAGAAAGATTGTGAAAGGGGTAGCAGATCGAATAGGCGAGTTAAGAGATCATACTGGTGAAGTAGAGCTACGTCCACCATATATGTATCAAGTACCACTAGAATATCTACCGAAGCTAGGGCCGAAAACATATAAAAAATTATTAGAACATTTTCAAACGGAAATGAATATTATCCATCATGTTCCTTATGAAACCTTACTAGAAGTAGTTCCAGAACATATTGCACAGTCTATTATTCAAATGAGAGAAGGAAAACTAGCTATCATTGCTGGTGGTGGAGGAAAATATGGTAGTGTTGCCGAGAGCTGATGCTACAGTTTAGTTGAATGATAAAAGATATTATTGTAAAGATAGATTTGATAGGAATGTTTAACAGGAATCCCTCATAACTTTTAATATAGACAAGAAAGTGAATGGAGGATTCCTATGATAAAACGAACACTAGCAATGGATCATCTAAAAACACATGCGACCATTTATATCTTTATGATTATATTATTTTTAACCGGTATAATATTTGGGGCAATTGTTGTTAATAGTATGGGGTTTGAGCAGAGAACAGATCTTTTCTTTTATGTAGAACGTTTTTTTGGTTACTTAACGAATGAGAATACAATTGCTAATAATGATATATTCAAGGAAAGTTATGTATATCATGCGAGATATTTATTTCTTCTATTTATACTAGGCTTATCAGTAATTGGCTTGCCAATTGTATGGATTCTAATATTTTTAAAAGGATTGGTAGTTGGATTTTCAGTAGGATTTATTGTTAATCAGCTTGGGTTAAAGGGCTTTTTACTAGCTACATTTTCTATTGCACCTCAAAATATTTTGGTTATACCCATTTATATCATTGCTGGAAGTCTTTCTATGATATTCACATTGGGATTATTGAATAAATTATTCGCTAGAAAGGTGTCCTTCTCACAACCAGTTTTACATCCATTCATAAAATATGCTTCTGTATTTGCTATATTACTGATATTATCTGTTATTCCAGCACTGATTGAAGCCTATGTTGCAAATGAAGCCATGGTATCCTATATTAAATCTCTATATGCCACAGAATAGTTAGAAACAAATAAACTTTGACACCCTTTATACGTGTGCATATAATTAAAGGTGGATATGAGGGAGGAGATCGCCATGGAACATCGTATTGATCGTATAAAGAAACAACTTCATGCACAGAGCTATAAGCTGACTCCACAACGCGAAGCCACCGTAAGAGTACTACTTGAACGGGAAGCGGACCATTTGAGTGCTGAGGATATATATTTATTAGTTAAAGAAAAAGCACCTGAAATCGGCTTGGCTACCGTATATCGTACATTGGAATTATTATCGGAATTGAAAATCATTGATAAAATTAATTTTGGCGATGGCGTCTCCAGATACGATCTACGAAAAGAAGGAGCCGAGCATTTTCATCATCACTTAGTATGTATTGAGTGTGGTTCGGTAGAGGAAATAATGGAAGATTTATTAGGTGATGTTGAGAAAATAGTAGAAAAAGAGTGGGGTTTTCAAGTACAGGATCATCGATTGACCTTTCATGGCCTGTGTAAAGTATGTCAAAAAGCTACTGTCAAGTCTGCTTCTAAGTCTACTTCATGATAGGAATGCCTTTTCAATAGGAGAAGGCATTATTTAATTTTAATCGTCATTTTTTCGTGTTACTATATAAATAGGTTCATCATATGAATTTATGGGACTAGTTTTCTAGTTAGTATGTATAAAGTATATCTTTTTGGCATATCTTTTATTATTAGTATTTATTAAAGGAGAATGCCATATGAAGAGGATGGTATGGGATACGGTTAAGGTATTTATTATCTTCGTTGCTTGTACATGCTTATTTTATTTTGGTTTGCAAGTCATGCATTCCGAATATGAACAGTTTCATCGATATGAGACTCCAGAAGGTCCATCTGTTAAAGTATTCCAAAATGAACAAAGCTTTATTGATCGTTTAAATATCTTTTTTCGATTAGGGGAGTAGAGAATGCTAAATCATGCCTATAATGATTTTTTTCATTATCTGCAAATTGAACGAGGATTATCTGATAATACGTTAAAATCCTATAAACGAGATTTAAGTAGATATATGAAAGATATGAGTATAGGGAAACATAGTACATGGAATGAGATTACAAGAACGGATATTGTTGGATTTCTTTATAAACTAAGGGATGAAGGGAAATCATCTGCAACGATTGCGCGAACTATTTCTGCCATTCGTCAGTTTCACCATTTTTTATTGCGTGAGGAAATTGTTAATCATGACGCAACATTACATATTGAAACACCTAAGAAAGAAAGAAAACTTCCGGATGTTCTTTCCATAGAAGAAGTAGACAAGCTCCTTGATATTAAAGGGAATACTCCTTTAGATATTCGAAATAAGGCTATGCTTGAATTCATTTATGCTACCGGCTTACGTGTAAGTGAACTAGTATCACTAAAAACAGACGATTTACATTTAACGATGGGCTTTGTCCGATGCTTCGGTAAAGGAGCAAAGGAGAGAATTGTACCATTAGGTGATATGGCACAGCAATCGATAGAAAATTATCTAAAATATGCTCGCTCTAATCTATTAAAAAAGAATAGAGATGAGAGTGTTTTATTTTTAAATCAGCATGGTAGACCAATGACGCGACAGGGATTTTGGAAAATACTTAAAAAGCTAGCAAAAGATGCAAATATCACGAAGGATATAACACCACATACGTTAAGACATTCCTTTGCTACGCATCTATTAGAAAATGGTGCTGATTTGCGTGCGGTACAGGAGATGCTTGGGCACTCTGATATCTCGACAACACAAATTTATACCCATGTAACGAAAACAAGATTAAAAGACATGTATAAATCGTTTCACCCTCGAGCATAGGACTGCCTTTTTACGGAAGTTGTCTGACATCATACAACCAATAGAAAAACATATAAATTCAAAAATAAGACAACATAAGATTGGGAGGTTATAGAATATGAGTAAATTTAATCGTATTTTTTTAGTAGTAATGGATTCCGTTGGTATTGGTGAAGCACCAGATGCGGAAAAATTTAATGATAAAGGTGCAGATACACTTGGACATATTGCAGAGCATATGAATGGATTACATATGCCGAATATGGCGGAATTAGGACTAAGTAATATAAGGGAAATTAAAGGAATTGAAAAAGCTGTAAAGCCTAAAGCCCATTTCACTAAAATGGAAGAAGCATCCAATGGTAAGGATACAATGACCGGACATTGGGAGATTATGGGATTACATATTGAACAACCATTTCAAACATTCCCGAATGGTTTTCCAGCGGAGTTAATAAATGAATTAGAAAGCAGAACCGGAAGAAAAATTATTGGTAATAAGCCTGCATCAGGGACCGAAATATTAGATGAGCTTGGAAAAGAGCATATGGATACGGGTGCATTAATTGTTTATACATCTGCTGATTCTGTATTACAAATTGCTGCCCATGAGGATATTATTCCAATCGATGAGCAGTACCGCATTTGTGAAATTGCTCGGGAACTCACATTAGATGAAAAGTATATGGTAGGTAGAGTTATTGCACGTCCATTTGTTGGGAATCCTGGAGCATTTGAACGTACTTCTAACCGGCATGATTATGCATTGAAGCCTTTCGGTAAGACCGTTATGAATACATTAAAGGATGAAAACTACGATGTGATTGCCATTGGGAAAATATCTGATATTTACGATGGTGAAGGCGTAACGAAAGCAATTCGAACTGTAGATAATGATGACGGTATGACCAAATTAGTAGAATCCATGAGCATGGATTTTCATGGTATTAGCTTTTTAAACCTGGTTGATTTTGATGCGAAATTTGGTCATCGTAGAGACCCACAAGGCTATGGAGAAGCACTAGAGGCATATGATGCTAGACTTCCTGAAGTATTGAGCAAACTGAAGGATGATGACTTATTAATTATTACTGCAGATCATGGTAATGACCCTGTACATCATGGAACAGATCATACACGTGAGTATGTGCCATTGCTTGTTCATCATAAAGGGATTGATGTTGGTAGGGAATTACCAATTAGAAAAACCTTTGCCGATATTGGTGCAACGATTGCTGATAATTTTAATGTTACATTACCAGAGCACGGTAAGAGCTTTTTGAAAGAGATTTAATTAGGGAGAGGTATAATAGATGGAGTATTCAAAGATAAAAGAAGCGAATGAATTTATTAAAAGTCAATTATCCACTACACCAGAAATTGGTTTAGTTTTAGGGTCTGGACTAGGAGTTTTAGCAGACGAGATTGAAAATCCTGTCATTATTCCGTATAACCAAATTCCATATTTTCCAGAATCAACGGTTTCAGGTCATAAAGGACAATTAGTAATTGGTCAGTTAGAAGGAAGACAAGTTCTTGCAATGCAAGGTCGTTTTCATTTTTATGAAGGTTATACTATGCAGCAAGTTACCTTTCCGATTCGAGTAATGAAAGAGCTTGGCATTACCTCATTAATTGTAACAAATGCAGCTGGTGGAATTAATGAAAGCTTTGAGCCTGGTGATTTAATGGTCATTACCGACCAAATCAATAATATGGGAACTAGTCCACTGATTGGTCCGAATGATGAACAACTAGGTGCGAGATTCCCAGACATGTCTTCCGCTTATAATAAAAAGTATGTCGAGTTTGCACTTGAAGCGGCTAAAGAACTAGACTTAAAGGTTCAAACAGGAGTATACGTAGGAAATACTGGACCTGCGTATGAGACCCCAGCAGAAGTGCGTATGCTAAGAACTTGGGGTGGAGATGCAGTTGGTATGTCAACTGTACCGGAAGTAATGGTGGCAAATCATGCTAATATGAAGGTACTAGGAATTTCTTGTATTTCGAACATGGCAGCAGGCATTTTAGATCAACCTTTAACCCATCATGAGGTTATTGAAACTACAGATAAAGTGAAACAAGACTTTCTTCAATTCGTGAAGAAAATTGTTCAGACATTACCATTGAACTAACAGGAGGTAGAACATTCTATGCGGATGTACGATATCATCGAAAAGAAACGGGACGGAATAGAACTTACAGAAGAAGAAATCTACTTCTTTGTAAATGGTTATACAAGCGGTGACATTCCTGATTATCAAGTCAGTGCATTAATGATGGCGATTTATTTTCAGGATATGACGGAAACAGAAAGAGCACTTTTAACAAAAGCTATGGTTGAATCTGGTGATCAGATTGACCTTTCTGATATAGCAGGAATTAAGGTAGACAAACATTCCACTGGTGGTGTTGGAGATACGACAACACTAGTACTAGCACCTCTTGTTGCTTCTGTTGGTGCTCCAGTAGCTAAAATGAGTGGCCGTGGGCTAGGCCATACAGGTGGTACAATTGATAAGTTAGAGTCCGTGCCTGGATTCCATACAGAGATTACGAATAAAGAATTTATCGATTTAGTCAATAAAAATAAAGTTGCGGTTATTGGGCAAACAGGAAACTTAACTCCTGCAGATAAAAAGCTGTACAGTTTACGAGATGTGACAGCTACGGTGAACTCGATTCCGCTAATTGCAAGCTCCATCATGAGTAAAAAGATTGCTTCTGGTGCAGATGCCATTGTATTAGATGTCAAAACCGGTGCAGGGGCATTTATGAAGGAAATTGAAGATGCGAAGGAATTAGCTCAAGCAATGGTTTCAATTGGAAAAAATGTTGGCAGAAATACGATGGCGGTTATTTCTGATATGAGTCAACCGCTAGGCCTTGCTATTGGTAATGCATTAGAAGTAAAAGAAGCTATTGATACCTTAAGCGGGAAAGGACCAAAGGACTTAACTGAATTATGTTTAGTATTAGGTAGTCAAATGGTTGTACTAGCAGAGAAAGCAAGCAATATTGAGGAAGCAAGACAAATGCTTGAAGACAATCTATCTAATGGTAAAGCACTTGAACAATTTAAGACATTCCTTGCATCACAAGGTGGAGATCCAACTGTTGTGGACAATCCAGAATTACTACCGAAAGCACGTAAGCAAATTGAGGTAACGGCAGAGCAGTCTGGAACAGTGCAAACAATCGTTGCGGACCAACTTGGAACTGCTGCTATGATGCTAGGAGCTGGGAGAGCAACGAAGGAATCTGAGATTGATCTAGCTGCTGGCATTATGCTCCATAAAAAAGTAGGTGATCCCGTACGTAAGGGAGAGCCACTTCTTACTATGCATTGTAATATCGACAATGTAGCATCGGTTGTGGAACTAATTAAGTCTAGTATCATCATTACAGATGAAAATGTGAAAGCACCAAAGCTAATTTATGAAATGATTACAGAATAGTTTAATCGGGAAGTCTCGCTTATGGGACTTCCCGTATTTATTGTTAAGATTTTATCTTTTCCTGATTATAAATCTGTTTAATTTTGGTAATCCTAGAGTTATATTGATTGCTGGAGGTTAAACACGATGAAAAAATTTGTTCTAATGATTAGTTTACTATTTTTCACCCTTTCTTTTTATACGATTACAGTAGCAGCAGAAGAAAAAGGGGATTCACAAAAACAAGAGTCATTTGATCTAGCTCCTGATGCTAAATCCGGCATTTTAATCGAACGAGATACAGGAAAGATTATGTTTGAAAAACAAGCCCATGAAAAATTACCACCTGCAAGTATGACGAAGGTGATGACATTACTGTTAATCATGGAGGAAATAGAAAAAGGTACATTGAAAAAAGATGAACTCATAAGAGTCAGTGAAAATGCAGCATCAATGGGGGGATCACAAATCTTCCTTGAAGCTGGCGAAGAGATGACCGTTAATGACCTGTTAAAAGGTATTGCGATTGCTTCTGGTAATGATGCAAGTGTGGCATTAGCCGAAAGAATTGCTGGAAGTGAAGAAGCATTTGTAAAAATGATGAATGATAAAGTAAAAGAGCTAGGGTTAGAGAATACACAGTTTCAAAATGTGACTGGATTACCTGCAGAAAATCATTATAGTACAGCATATGATATGGCAATGATGGCGAAAGAATTATTAAGTCATGAGTCCGTTACGGAATATACATCTATATATGAAGACTATTTACGGAAAGGGACTGAAAACGAATTCTGGCTTGTTAATACGAATAAGCTGGTTCGCTTTTATCCTGGTGTTGACGGATTAAAAACGGGCTTTACCAATGAAGCAAAGTACTGCTTAACCGCTACGGCGAAAAAAGGTGACATGCGGGTTATTGCTGTTGTAATGGGGGCCGGGACTCCAAAAGAAAGAAATGCAAGCGTATCTAAGATGTTAGACTATGCATTTAACACATATGAAACGAAAAAGCTCTTTGAAAAGGGAGAATCTATTACAAAGCTAAATTTATTCAAAGCAGAGAATAGAAATACTCCGGTTGTGGCCTCACAATCCATTAGCACCTTATTTAAAAAAGGAGAATCTGTAGACGAATTATCTACCTCTGTCAAGCTTGATGCTATTACATTACCTTTAAAGAAAGGCGATAAGGTTGGTACGCTCCAAGTTAAAAATGGTGAAACGGTCATCTCTGAAACACCTCTTGTTGTTGAAGAGAATGTCGAGAAGGCGTCATTATTCACCTTGTTTAAACGCTCCATTCAGAAGCTGTCGAAATATGACTAATTACTTCTAGTTTAGGAGAAATATTTCTTCTTTTGTCTATAAGGAAGGAATTTACCCATTTCACAACGAATGTGTACTTACATAAGGAATGTAAGGAGGATTAAAATGGGTCTAGATTATACATTTGAGGTAAAAGAAGATGTACTTATTGTTCGCTTAGCTGGCGAACTGGATCATCATGAAGCAGAGGGCCTACGTGATCAATGGAAGGACATGCTTTACCATAGCCCGGTTAAGCATGTAATTTTAAATCTTGAACTAGTTAGTTTTATGGATAGCTCTGGACTAGGTGTTATTCTAGGTAGATATAAGGAAGTACTGCAATTAGGAGGGCAAATGGTTGTTTGCTCGATACCACATTCTATCAAACGCTTGTTTGAAATGTCTGGTATGTTCAAAATTATTCGTTTAGAGGAGAATGAGATGTTTGCATTAGAAACGTTGGGGGTGGCTTCATGAGAAATGAAATGCATGTAGAGTTTTCTAGTGTTAGTCAAAATGAATCGTTTGCCCGTGTGACCGTTGCTGCATTTGTGGCTCAGCTCGATCCCACAATGGAGGAATTAACTGAAATTAAAACGGTAGTCTCTGAGGCAGTGACGAATGCGATTATCCATGGATATAATAACGACCCTAATCATAAAGTATCCATTACGTGTAAGGTATATGATGATGGTGAAATAGAATTAACGATACGCGACTATGGTATTGGAATTGATGATATCGATGAGGCAAGGCAACCATTGTATACATCAAAGCCGGAACTAGAACGTTCCGGTATGGGTTTTACTATTATCGAGAACTTTATGGATTCTGTTGAAGTTATATCCAAGCAAGGTGAAGGTACCACTGTTCATATGAGAAAGCAGTTAACGAAAAGTAAAACGGTTTATAATTAAGGATGTATGCCTATGGTTAATGTAAAGCAGGATAAACGGAATGAAGCATTAACGGATGAACAAGTCAAAGCGTATATTCTGAAAAGTCAACAGGGTGACAAAGAAGCTCGTGATTATTTAGTTGAAAAAAATATTCGATTAGTATGGTCCGTTGTTCAACGTTTCATGAATAGAGGATACGATCCGGATGATCTATTTCAAATTGGAAGTATTGGATTGATTAAATCGATTGATAAGTTTGATCTTTCCTATGATGTGCGTTTTTCAACCTATGCAGTACCGATGATTATCGGTGAAATTCAACGTTTCCTTCGTGATGATGGTAGTGTGAAAGTGAGTCGTTCATTAAAGGAGATTGGTAATAAAATCCGTAAGAAAAAAGATGATCTAACGAAACAACTCGGAAGATCACCAACAATCAACGAAATTGCTGAGGCATTAGAGATTTCTCCTGAGGAAGTTGTTCATGCCCAGGAAGCTGCGAAGTCACCTCATTCCATACATGAGACTGTTTTTGAAAACGATGGTGACCCGATTACCTTATTAGATCAAATAGCTGACCAAGACTCCAATTGGTTCGATAAATTATCGTTAGAAGAAGCGATACGCGGTTTAAGTGAACGAGAACGATTAATCCTGTATCTAAGGTATTATAAGGATAAGACGCAATCAGAGGTTGCTGAAAGGCTTGGCATATCGCAAGTCCAAGTTTCGAGACTGGAAAAGAAAATATTGTTTGAAATGAAAAGTAAAATTGATCCTTAAAAGCTGTGAGGGGCTAAACCCCACAGCTTTTTTAGTTGAATTTTACTTTTTAATAAGGAATAGAGCAGATAGCGTTAAAACAATTGTATACTTTATGAGATTATCGTGAAGGATATTCAGCTATTTGTACTTCCATTTAATAATATTTCATGTTTAAACAAATACTAACTTGTATCTTCAATGATTCCCCAGAGGTGAAGGAAATGGATGGAATTGTTTATTTACGAATGAAAAAGAAATTAGAAATAAAGAATCCAATCGAACTAAAGCTAAAAGATGTAGCATATATATCCTCAAATTCAAATGAAGCAATTAAAAAATTACAAGAATTAAGGATATATCGAGTTACGGAAAAAGATAAGGAAATTGTTATTATCGATAGTTTTTTGATTATAAAGCATTTAACGGAAAACTATCCAAATATAGAGATTCAATTAATTGGTCCAGAACAGACCATCATTCGAATCAGTAAATACAAAAAGAATCCCAATATGATAGTCGTTTGTTTAGTATGGCTGCTACTATTTATTGGAACTGCCATGACCATAATTAATTTTCATTATGATGTAAGCATGCAGGCAGTCCAGCAGAAAATACATTATTTACTAACAGGAGAGGAGAATGAATTTCCATTATGGATTCAGATTCCTTACTCATTTGGTTTAGGTATTGGGATGATTTTATTTTTTAATCACTGGTTTAAGAAGCGCTTTAATGAAGAGCCAAGCCCTTTAGAGGTAGAAATCTTTAAATATCAGCAGTCACTTGATGATTATGTCAATTACTATGAGAACAGATTAAATGACCCAAAGTATCCTCATTAATGCAATGGAGGTCATAATTGGCTTTTCAAGTGGACTTGCTGTTGGGTGTGGGTTCGTGGCTTTTCTAACCGTACTAGGTATTATTCCCAGATTAATTCAGCTTACGAAAACATTACATCTAGTAAAGGTATATACAGGTTGTGTCATATTAGGAACTTTGTTTGGGACTTATTTATCGTTTGCTACTATATCGTGGAGCCATCCAGTTATTTTGCTCGTTATATGGGGGGCATTCCATGGCGTTTTTAACGGTATGCTAGCAGCTGCATTGACAGAAGTTTTGAATGTTTTTCCATTATTATCTAAGCGCATAGGGCTGGATAAGAAAATTATTACCCTCATGATGGCTGTTGTATTAGGAAAAATAGTTGGTTCCTTATTTCAATGGATAATCTTAGTAAGATAAGATTGGAGGATTACAATTGAGTCAACAACCAGTTTCAGCAAATATTAAAGAAAACAATCGATACATGAAAGAGAGAGTTGGAGTAGGGACTTCTTTTGATGTAGGGTTTCGAGAAATAACCGTGTTAAAAACAGAAATTCAATTGTACTATGTTACTGGTTTAATCGACAGTATGATCATACAAGATCTTATTGAAGAACTACTCCACTTAAATGAAACGGAAAGAGAACGGAGAAAAATAGCCGAGATTGTTAAAAATCGCTTGCTTCATCAACAAGTTTCCGAAATTAAAACGATGGATGAAGTGGTGGACCAGGTTCTTTCCGGATTAATCGTTGTGTTAATGAATGGGGAGCGATTCGGATATGCAATTGATGTTCGTAACTATCCTGGCCGCTCACCGGAAGAACCAGACACGGAAAGGGTAATCCGAGGTTCTCGTGATGGCTTTACGGAAAATATCATCGAAAATACAGCATTAACGAGAAGAAGAATACGAGACGAGCGATTGCGAAATGAAATGTTAAAAGTAGGAGAAAGATCAAAAACGGATGTTTGCTTATCCTATATTAAAGATATTGCAGATGATGGATTAGTTGATTTAATAAGGAAAAAAATTGAAAAAATCGATATAGATGGTATCACAATGGCTGAAAAGTCATTAGAAGAGTATATTGTCGAACGGAGATGGAATCCATACCCATTGGTCCGGTTCACGGAACGACCAGATGTAGCGGCAAACCATCTGTTAGAAGGGCATGTAATCATTATCGTGGATACTTCTCCTAGTGTGATCATTGTGCCGACCACCTTCTTTCATCATTCGCAGCATGCCGAGGAACACAGACAGGCACCACTTATAGGCTCTTGCATTAGATGGCTTCGATTTTTAGCGATTTTTTTATCCATTTTCCTAGTACCGACATGGTTATTATTTGTACTTGACCCAACGCTTCTACCTGGAGAACTCT
This sequence comes from Ornithinibacillus liuyingii, assembly GCF_055550225.1. Taxonomy (NCBI): domain Bacteria; kingdom Bacillati; phylum Bacillota; class Bacilli; order Caryophanales; family Bacillaceae; genus Ornithinibacillus; species Ornithinibacillus liuyingii. The sequence continues at coordinate 124,215 of NZ_JBPWOS010000007.1, forward strand.
CCTTTATTGGACCAAATGAGGATGGAAATATACCAATTGTAATACAGCTTATTTTAGGAGTAATTGGAATAGAGTTTTTAAGGATGGCTGCCATTCACACGCCAACTGCCCTGTCCACCGCGATGGGATTAATTGCTGCTGTATTAATTGGTCAGATTGCTATAGATGTAGGGCTGTTAGGTCCTGAGGTTATTCTCTATATATCGCTAAGTGCTATTGGTTCATATGTAACACCAAGTTACGAATTGAGTGTTGCCAATAAGGTAGCAACAGTCGTCTTATTACTAGTTACTGCAATCTTTGGATTATATGGCTATGTAATCGGAACAACATTGTTCATCCTGTTCCTGGCGAGTTTACGGTCTATGCGAACGCCGTATCTTTGGCCATTGCTTCCATTCAATCCAAAAGCAATGCTTACAACAATATTAAGGTTTCCAACTCCTTTTGCCAATACTAGACCTAGTATAGTCCATCCAAAAAATATATATCGACAACCAGTTGATAAGTAATTAGAGTAAGGAATAAAACGATTCGCTACTGTGAATTGATTTTATTCCTTTTGTTTTTTGACTGGTTATGATAAATTTTTTATAAGTATTTTTACTTATCAAACAAATAAAGATGAATAGGTGATGGGAAATGTTCATGGATCAATATCCATATCAGATAAATAGTCTGGGTCATATAGAAATTGGTGGGGTAGACACGGTGGAGTTAGCTAATAAATACGGTACACCACTGTATGTTTATGATGTTGCAGTGATACGGGAGCGTTGTAGATCATTTGTTGATACGTTTAAACAATTAGGGGTACGTGCACAAGTGGCGTATGCAAGTAAAGCCTTCTCTTCTATTGCAATTTTACAGGTAATTAAACAAGAGGGATTATCAGTAGATGTAGTTTCTGAGGGGGAGCTTTATACAGCATTACAAGCTGGAATTAACCCAGAAAAGATACATTTACACGGTAATAATAAAAGTTCCCGCGAATTAGAAATGGCTGTTGAGAATCATATTGGTTGTGTGGTGGTGGACAACTTCTTTGAGATCGAATTACTAACGAGCATACTGAAGCACCATAATAAGAAAATGGACGTAATTATTCGTGTAACACCAGGAATTAAGTCTAAAACACATCAGTATATCATGACGGGTAATGAAGATTCTAAGTTTGGATTTGATCTACATAATGGACAAGCTGATGAAGCATTTCATTTATTGCTTGAGAATCCACATGTGAATTTTAAAGGGCTACATTGTCACATCGGTTCGCAAATATTTGATACAGAAAGATTTGTTACAGCAACAAATATCCTATTTAATAAACTAGTAGAATGGAAAGATTCTCATGGATTTATTCCGAAGGTGCTTAACTTAGGTGGGGGATTTGGTATTCGCTATACAGAAGAGGATCAACCAATTCCACTCCACCATTATGTTGAGAAGCTAGTTGAAACAGTGAAGGAGCATAGTGAACAACTAGATATCCCATTACCAGAAATTTGGATTGAACCTGGTCGCTCTATTGTAGGCGATGCGGGAATTACTTTATATACCGTCGGTTCTCAGAAGCACATACCTGGTGTTCGTGATTATATTTCAGTGGACGGTGGAATGACAGATAATATTCGCCCAGCACTATACCAAGCGAAGTACCATGGATTACTTGCTAATCGGGCAAATGACGCCAACGATACGGTGGTTTCTGTCGCAGGAAAATGCTGTGAATCAGGGGATATGCTAATTTGGGATCTACCAATTCCTAAAGTTAATAGTGGAGATATATTAGCTATTCTATCAACTGGAGCATATGGCTACTCGATGGCAAGTAATTACAATCGAATCCAACGTGCAGCGGTAGTATTTGTGGAAAATGGTCAAGATAAATTAGTTATTAAAAGAGAGACATATGAGGACATTATTAGTCATGACCTTTCTTATGAATCATGATTGTATCGTGTTAATAGAAAACAACAACTATCCAAAAGTTGACTTAGCTAAGCTACTGGGTCCTAAACCGAGTCAAAACTTTAATTTAACGTATAGAAATGGTATTATGATGAAGTAATAATAGTTTTCGAAATGAATGGAGATGGAATAGATGTCTAAAAAAGGCTATATTTTAATGGAAAATGGAAATAAAATTGAATTTGAATTATACCCAAATGAAGCACCAGGAACAGTAGCTAACTTTGAAAAATTAGCAAATGAAAACTTCTATGATGGTTTAACATTTCACCGTGTTATCCCAGGCTTTGTAAGCCAAGGAGGATGTCCTATCGGTAATGGTACTGGTGGCGCTGGATATACGATTAAATGTGAAACCGATAATAACCCACATAAGCATGAAGAAGGCTCACTTTCTATGGCCCATGCGGGAAGAGACACAGGAAGTTCTCAATTCTTTATTGTACATGAACCACAACCACATCTTAATGGTGTGCATACGGTTTTTGGTAAGGTTACATCTGGTATTGAACATGCGAAGGCTATGCGTAATGGAGATGTAATGAAAGAAGTTAAAGTTTTTTCTGAATAAAACATTTTAGGACGGTATAGATGAATACAGCTTTATTGTTGATTTTCCTTATTTTGGTCGTGGCACCACTCAGTAATTTTGTCCATGAGATTGGACATCTGTTAGGTGCCAAGCTTGCAAAAGCAGATGAGATTACACTGGTGATAGGTAGAGGAAAGAAGCTTTTTAGATTGGTGTTTTATAATATGGAGTTGCAGATAGGTAGAATGTTTATTAGTTCCGGATACACAGGAAGTAAACGAATAAAACCGTATAGCAACGTTGAAGTTTTTTACATTACGTTATTTGGGCCACTTCTCAATGCAATAATTGTATTCATCTGTTACCTCTTTTATCAAAGCGTACCAAATACATATTTACTCATATTTATGCTGTATAATTGTTGGTTGTTTGTGATGAACGCTATTCCATATAAAGTAGGGAAACAAGAATCAGACGGGTTAATCATGGTGAGGGCCTTATTTCAAAAAAATGTATATTAATTAATAAAAATTGTCAATAATGATAAGGGATGAGTTATTTGAATCAACGCAAGAAAAATATCCTTCTATTTGTGGTGTTACTTGTGCTGGGTATTATCTGGGGATTTGCTTATTGGTATATATTTGTATTTTAGAACAATAATTGACAAATATAGATTAATAGGTCAATATATATAACGAACTCCAATTTAATTAAAGTAATTAGATTAAATGTTATATTACATAGTGAGGGGTATCTATGTTAAATCGCTATAAAAAAAATTCGGAAAAGATTGCAATGGGTTTATTGTCTTTTATGCCTGAAGAAAAAGATGTAAAGAAGTTGCAACAAACTATAAAAGAGTATGAAACCAATCCAGATTGGCATCTTTATCTTTGGAAAGAAGATGATGATATTGTCGGTGCAATCGGATTACGAGTTGACGGTGAACAAGCAATTATTCAACATATTTCCGTAAATCCTTCACACAGAAACGTTGGTATTGGTAAAAAGATGATTCAGGAAGCAAGGAAGCTGTATGGTTCCTCACACCAAGTTAGTTCAGTAGATCAAATACGTGTATATTACGATCATTGTATGGAGCAAGAGGAGAACCCTAATAACTAGGGAACACTTATAGAATATAATGTTTTTCTGACAGAACGGGAAGTAGGATATTGTTTTTAGCCTACATAAGAATAGCAGGATATTCGACAAAGTAAATGTGAGTTTTTCTAAAAAAACCAGCCCTACACATGTATAGGGCTGATTTTTGTTAGGAGTATTAGTTAATGTTGACGAAGCTAATCGTAGCTTATCTTAGAACCAAGCAGCACCAACAATAATTAAAAGAATGAATAATACTACGATTAAAGCAAAGCCTCCGCCATAATTGTATCCTGCACCCATTTAAAATTCCTCCTTTTTTTAATCATGAATAAATGTTTTTTGGGTAACATTTATCTTACGTTAATAACTTATGTAGATACCCAATCCTGTGTATAGGCATTTGAAACGAGTTTTAGTAAAATAAATCTCTTAATGTCTTGGAATTAATTTTAGAAAGGGCGACATATATGAATCAAGCATATCAGGTGAAATTAGATACATTTGAAGGTCCGCTTGATTTACTGCTACATTTAATTAATCAATACGAGATCGATATTTATGACATTCCAGTTGCCCAAATCACGGAACAGTATATGAATTACATACATACGATGCAGCATTTAGAGCTAAATATCGCAAGCGAATATTTAGTAATGGCAGCAACGCTTCTAGCAATTAAGAGCCAAATGCTTCTTCCTAAACCTGAGATTGAAGAGACAGATGAAGAGTATATGGAGGACCCTAGAGAAGAATTAATGCAACGGTTAATCGAATACAGGAAGTACAAAGAGGCTGCGGAAACGTTCAAAGAAAAAGAACTAGAAGCACATCAAACCTATACGCGACCTCCCGTTATATTCGACAATTTAAATATCGAGAAAACAGTCGTTCAAGGTGAAATCTCGATTTATGATATGCTAGGTGCATTAGGTAGAATGCTAGAAAGAAAGAAGTGGAAAGAGCCACTAGATACGCGTATTCAAAAGGCAGAAATACCAATTGAACAACGGATGGAAGAAGTATTGGATATAGTAAAGAGGAAAGCAAGAAGTGGAATTACGTTTGATGAATTATTTACTGTACGTACCAAATCCCATATAGTTGTTACGTTTATGGCCTTGTTAGAATTAATGAAAATTAATCAAGTAACGTGTAAACAAACACAGCATTTTGAACCATTATATGTATACTATGCAGGGGATGAAATATAAGATGAAAAATGTAAAAGCAATTCTAGAAGGGTTACTATTTGCAAGTGGAGATGAAGGAATTACGATAAAAGAATTAGGTAAGATTATGCAAATCTCCGAAAAAGCTGTAGAACACTTAATCGAAGAGTTAAAATATGATTATGAGCATGCGAGTAGAGGTATTATGATAATGGAATCGCATCATGTGTTCCATTTAACGACAAAACCAGAGCATAGTGAGTATTACAAAAGATTGGTAGAAGCTCCTCAATCTAGTAGAATGTCTCAGGCTGCTTTAGAAACACTTGCGATTATCGCCTATCGTCAACCAATTACACGGTCAGAAATTGATGAGATACGTGGGGTGAAAAGTGATCGACCGGTTCAAACCTTACTTGCAAGATCGTTAATTGAAGAAGTAGGTAGAAAAGAGGGAATCGGTAGACCCACCTTATTCGGTACGAGTAAAGATTTTCTAACTTACTTCGGATTAACCTCATTAGAAGAGCTGCCACCATTACCAGACAACTTTGATCCGGAAGAATTTGAGGATGAGGCAGATTTATTCTTTGACCGATTTAACGATTTAGAAGAAGCAAATAATAATTAGAATGTACTATAGCAAATTTGTACTTAAGATGAAACTATTCCATTATCTTAGATCCAGAAAATAAATAATTCATGTAAAAACCTAAACAAATTCGAACTCAAAGAATTTGCTCAGGTTTTTTTATCTTTTATCATAAGTGAAAACTAAGGCTAACTCCTTTTATTTGTAGTATGGTTAGAAATTATGCTCAGAGGTTGTACATTTTTAATCATATCAAAGCAGCTTTCGCATAAAATGTATAGACATGATTCTGGGGGGACAAACTATGCGTTTTATTGCAATGATAGTGTTAACGATCATTCTCTTTACATTTTCATTTCCGATTATTGGACATGCTGAGCCGGGTGTGTCTGCGAATAATGCCGTCTTAATTGAACAGTCGACCGGCCGAATATTGTTTGAAAAGAAAGCACATGAAAAACAAAATATTGCCAGTATAACGAAAATCATGACAGCAATAATTGCCATTGAATCAGGAAAAATGAATGAAATGGCAAAAGCCAGTAAAAAAGCAGTTTATACGGAAGGATCCTCCATTTACTTAAAGGAAGGCGAGAAAATGAAATTGGAGGATTTAGTATATGGATTAATGTTACGGTCTGGGAATGATGCTGCGGTTACAATTGCTGAGCATGTTGGTGGTAGTGAAGAAGGCTTTGTCTATCTTATGAATGAAAAAGCCCAGTGGCTAGGAATGACAAATACGCATTTCGATAATCCACATGGACTGGATTCTGAAACCCATTATTCCTCTGCTTATGATATGGCATTACTAATGCGGTATGCCATGGAGAATGAAACATTCCAAGAAATAACTGGTGCTAAATTCTATAAGTCCGATAATAGAGAATATAGCTGGAAAAATAAAAATAAATTATTAACCGTTTTCTATAAATATTGTACCGGTGGAAAGACAGGCTTTACGAAACAAACAGGTAGAACATTAGTATCCACTGCATCGAAGGATGGAATGGACTTAATTGCTGTTACGTTAAACGCTCCAGATGATTGGCGAGATCATATCAACATGTTTGAATGGGGGTATGAGAACTATAAAATGGAATCTATCGGAGATAAAGGAATGATTGATCTTCAAATAGGACCTGAAAAAAGGATCGAAGGCCATATTCATGATGATACATTGTTTCCTTTAAAAGATGGAGAAAGAGAAGCGGTAAGCTCGGAATGGTTGCCTTTTGAGAAAGAACTTGGCACAGAACAAATTGTCGGGAAGCAATTATTCTCGTTACATGATGAACCAATATTAGAGGTTGCTATTTTTAAAGATGGAAAACCAGAAGATGAAAATAGCTTTTTTGCCAATGTAATTTCGATATTTAAGCAAGTATTTAGGATGGGATAACATGGTTAATTTAATCTGGGCTTTCTTAGCAATTATAGGCATTCTATATGCTATGTTTAACGGAACGATGGATGAGGTTAATAAAGCCGTTTTTGAAAGTGCAAATGAAGCCGTTACGTTATCAATCGGTCTTATTAGTGTACTAGTATTTTGGCTAGGTATTATGAAGATTGCTGAAGAGGCAGGGATCTTGAAAGGACTAGCAAAGTTATTTAGACCAATAGTGGTGAGGCTTTTTCCAGAGATTCCAAAGGATCATCCTGCAATAGGCTACATACTTTCCAATGTTACCGCTAATATATTCGGGCTTGGTAATGCTGCTACACCTATGGGAATCAAAGCAATGGAAGAGATGAAAAAAATAAGTGGTTCGGATGAGGCGTCCAGATCGATGATAACGTTCTTAGCGATTAATACTTCCAGCTTAACACTTATTCCTACAACCGTTATTGCTATTAGAATGCAATATGATTCTATTTCCCCAACAGAAATCGTAGGGACTACGATACTAGCAACCTTAATCTCTACTACTAGTGCTATTATGATTGATCGGCTATTTTATTATAGAAGTACTTGGAGGAAGAAGTGATATGGTATTTATTTCACAGGTAAGTATATGGATTATCCCGTTATTTATTATGTTCGTCTTGTTGGTTGCTACCTGGAAAAAGGTACCATCCTATGAATTATTCGTCGAGGGAGGGAAAGAAGGGGTTAAGATGGCCTTTTCTTTACTTCCTTTTTTAGTAGGGATGATTGTAGCAATTGCTATCTTTAGAAGCTCTGGTGCTTTAGATGCTATTATCGGTATGATTTCACCGATTTTATTATTTTTTGGTGTGCCCCCAGAGATTGTACCACTTGCATTGGTTAAACCAATCTCTGGCTCTGCCGCTCTTGGGGTTACAACTGAATTAATTGCAACACATGGTCCGGACTCCTTTATAGGAAGACTGGCATCCACTATGCAGGGAAGCACGGATACAACTTTATATATTCTAACTGTATACTTTGGTGCTGTTGGTATTCGTAAGATGGGCTATGCCCTAAAAGTTGGACTTTTAGCCGATATAATTGGTATAATAGCAGCGATTGTTATTGTTACCTTGGTGTTTGGATGATTTTATAATCATGCACATTTTGGATAAAATCATTTATATAGCGTTAACATATGGTTAACGCTATTATTATGTTAAAAAAGAATAGAAATTGGTGATGAAATGTCAAATACATATGAACGTTTACAAAAAGTGATTGCACAAAGTGGTGTAACCTCTAGAAGAAAAGCAGAGCAACTAATTATAGAAGGAAAAGTGAAGGTGAATAATAAAGTCATAACAGAGCTAGGTACAAAGGTGAGTCCTGATGACAAAATAGAAGTAAATGGTGTTCAACTTGAGAAAGAAGTTCCGGTTTATTATCTTTTTTATAAACCTAGAGGTGTTATTTCTAGTGTAAAGGATGAAAAAGGTAGAAAGGTTGTAACTGACTTTTTCCCAGAGATTGAAGAAAGGATTTATCCAGTCGGTAGATTAGATTATGATACATCGGGGATTCTTCTTTTAACGAATGATGGGGAATTTGCCAATCTTGTCATGCATCCAAAGCATGGTGTTGAGAAAGTATACGTTGCTAAGATTAAAGGGATTCCATCAAAGATAGAGCTAGGTAGACTAAGGAAGGGTGTACGGGATAAAGGAGAAATACTTAAAGCAATACGTTACCGGATTCTGTCTACCGATAAGAAGAAAAATACGATGATTCTGGAATTAACGTTGCGCGAAGGGAAAAACCGACATGTCCGTCGTATGATGGAGCAATTAGGGTACCCTGTTATGAAGCTGAAACGTGAACAATACGGGTTACTGACTCTAGATGGGTTAAGTGTAGGAGAGTATCGGAAATTAACTCCTAAAGAAGTAAAGCAGATGGTTAACCTAGCCACACAAATTGTTGAAGATTAGACATAATTTCATTGTCCAAATAATGGTATAATTGGTCGGGGAGTGTTGACTATGAGTATTGAGCAAGCAAAATTGAAGAAAAAAAATAAGCGAAGAAATAGATTAATATTTCGTTCTGTTATTTTAGCTTTACTCCTATTGGCGGTAGTCTATGCACTCGTGACCAATATTACAGCAGACAGGACGGTTTATAGAGCTGGCGATAAAGCCCCTGATTTTCAATTAAAGCAAGTCAATGATCATAATGAAGTGGAAACAGTTCGTCTAAGTGATTATGAAGGCAAAGGGGTTATGCTGAATTTCTGGGGTACGTGGTGTGCGCCTTGTGAAGCAGAGATGCCATATATGCAATCATTATATCCAGAATACAAAGAAAAGGGAGTAGAAATTATAGCGGTTAGTCTAGATGCAACGGAATTTGTAATAGACAAATTTGCTGAGAAGCATAACTTGACTTTCCCTATACCTCATGACACGAAAGGACAGGTAAGAGATCTTTACAAAATAGGTCCAATTCCTAGTACATTTTTTATTAGTCCTGAGGGTGAGATAGTTGATGTTGTGGAGGGTGCCCTTACTCTTGAACGATTAGAGGGGTATTTAAAGCAAATTCAACCTTCTGAATCATAAGACAAAAGAGGGATATCTATGAATCATATTAAGTGTGAATGTGGACATGTAAATCCAGAGGGAACAGTCCTTTGTGAAGCCTGTGGTAAACCTGTTCAGGCGAACCAGCATATTGATGGTAATGATAAGCGGAAATTGCTGAATATGCGCTATGAGGGAAGTGCAAGACGATCTACTACATATAACAAAACTATCATTGATAAAATTTGGAACTTCTTCTCCTCGGTAAAAGTTGCTGTTTGGCTAATTGTTTTGGCATTAATAGCGTCTGGAATTGGTACAATTTTTCCTCTGGAACAATATATTCCTGCTGATGCAGTGTCTCGGGATCCAGCAGTTTTTTATCCTGAAACGTACGGCATATTTGGGCAGATTTATTATCAACTAGGATTTCATAACTTATATAGCTCTTGGTGGTATTTAATTTTAATCGCTTTGATTGGTGTGTCGTTAGTAATTTGTAGTATTGACAGATTTGTTCCGTTGTATCGAGCACTTAAGAGACAACGAGCAAAGCGACATGAATCATTTATAAATAGACAACGCTTTTATAGTCAAACAGAAACAGTATCAACTGAAGATGTAAACATAGTGAAAGAACGGTTACAGAAGCAACATTATCGTATTAAGGAAGAAGATGGCCATATTGTAGCTGAAAAAGGTAGATTTTCTAGATGGGGTCCTTATGTCAATCATATCGGTCTTATTATTATATTAGTTGCTGCACTGCTTCGGACAACCCCCTTTTTCTATCTATCGGATTATATGTGGGTCCGTGAAGGTGAAACCGTTGTAATCCCAGGGACGAATAGTGAATATTACATTGAGAATCATGAGTTTGTCCTGGATACATATGATGAAAATGATGAACGATTTAAAGATGCTCTTCAACAAGAAGGGAGAATTATCCCTAGTAACTTCCAAACAAATGCAACCGTTTATCATGCGGAAGAAGCAGAAGTATTAGGTGCTGAGGAAGAGCTTGTTAAAGTAGATGATTATAACATTACGATGAATAATCCAGCTAAGGTTGGCGGTTATACACTTTATCAACAGGGCTATCAATTGAATGCTTTTTCAAAGATGACCTTTAAAATCTATGAAATGAACGATCCGGATGCAGAAGCGTTAGGTGAGTTTACTATTGACTTGTATCATCCACAAAGCCACTATGAACTAGATAATGGTTTTACGGTTGAAGTAGCTGAATTTTATCCTGATTTTGAGTTAACCAGTGATGGTGTTAAGTCTGAAACGAATGAAACGAATAACCCAGCATTTGTCTTTAATTTATATCCACCTGAAAGTGAAGAAGCAGAGACTAGTTTTATAGGGGATGTTATTGGGGCTGTAGAAGAACTTGGAATAGACCCTAAAGTAGTTGATCTCGAGCCTATGGGACATGTAGTCGGAACTTTTGCACCTACTGTTGATCCAACTGGGGAAAATCAATACCGCATCATCATTGATGCAATTGATTTTGATCGTAAGAGTGGTATAAGTGTTAAGCGAGACAATACGATTCCTTTATTTATAATTGGTGCGCTCATCTTTATGATTGGGGTTATTCAAGGCATGTACTGGCAGCATCGCCGAGTATGGATTCACCCTAAAGAAAATGGCATACTATTAGCGGCCCATACGAATAAGAACTGGTTTGGACTGAAAAAAGATATTGAAAAAGCAATTGACGGTACCTCTATTCAAATGGTGGATGATCAAAAAGAAGATTAATAGGTACAAGGAGGAAACTCATGGAGAGTTTATTAAATACGAGCAGTACAATGCTATTTATAGCATTTATTTTGTACTTAGTTGCAACGTTATTTTTTGGGGCAACCATTCGTGATAAACATGTTGATCACAAAAAGCAGGGATTTGCTGGAAAGCTTGCAATTTCATTAACGATTTTAGGCTTTCTAGCACAGCTAGTCTATTTTATTACGAGATGGATGGCGTCTGGTCATGCTCCGGTAAGTAATATGTTTGAGTTTGTCACTTTCTTAGGAATGTGCCTAGTGTTAGCGTTTATTATCATTTATTTTATGTACAAATTGAGTATTTTAGGCTTATTTGCTTTACCAATAGCGTTAATATTCATTGCTTACGCAAGTATGTTCCCTACAGAAATTGCACCACTTGTTCCATCATTACAAAGTCACTGGTTGCATATCCATGTAACGACAGTCGCCTTAGGACAAGGGATTTTATTTATTAGCTTTGTTGCCGGGCTTATCTATTTAATTCATGGAATTGACCAAAGTAAGCGTTCCGGTCGTACTATATCACTTGAGGTAGTGCTTTATACTATCTTTTTAGTAATTGGTTTTATTGTGGTTTCGTCTGTGTTTAATGCAATGAATTATAGTGCAACATTCGAATATCCTTTAAATGGAAAAACCGTCACTACGGAATATACGTTACCAGCAATTGCAGCACCTAATGAAGGTGTACTGATTACAGAAGATGTGATGAATCCGTTATTTGAGACGCCTGCATGGATGCACGGTGCGGATGCAGGCAGTAAGTTTAACACGGTAATATGGTCCTTTATTGCAGGTACGCTTCTTTATGGATTAGTGCGCTTAATATTTAGAAAACGTGTTGGTGCATTGCTTCAACCACTTCTGAAGAATGTTAAACCAGACTTAGTAGATGAAATAAATTATCGTTCTGTTGCTATTGGCTTCCCAGTGTTTACATTAGGTGGTTTGATTTTCGCATCTATCTGGGCTGAGATTGCATGGGGACGATTCTGGGGCTGGGATCCAAAAGAAGTATGGGCCTTAGTGACCTGGTTCTTCTATGCAGCTTACTTACATTTAAGACTTTCTCGTGGTTGGCACGGGGAAAAATCAGCATGGTTAGCCGTTATTGGATTTGGCATTATCATGTTTAACTTAATCGTTGTAAATCTTGTTTTAGCAGGTTTACACTCATACGCATAAATCACCTTGAAAACATGACATTTTTCGTACAAATGTCATGTTTTCTTATACATTTATATGTGCTTAGTTTATACTGTTGGTAGATAGTATGTAAGGGGGAGCATTCCATGAATAATAGTACTAGAGTACTTGTGGTTGATGATGAAGAAAGAATCCGCCGCCTAATTCGTATGTATTTGGAACGGGAAGATTTAATTGTAGAAGAAGCGGAAAATGGCCCAGAAGGATTAAGCTTGGCATTAGAAAATGATTATGATGTGATCCTATTAGATATTATGATGCCGGAGATGGATGGAATTGAAGTTTGCCAAGAATTAAGAAAAGAAAAGAATACACCTGTTATCATGTTAACGGCAAAGGGTGAAGAAGCCAATCGCGTACAGGGATTTGAAGTAGGTACCGATGATTATATTGTGAAGCCTTTCAGTCCTAGGGAAGTAGTACTTCGGGTGAAAGCATTACTACGTCGTACCGGTTCAGGTGGAAATCAGGAAATGAATGCATCAACAAAAGATTTATTAGTATTTCCACATTTAACCATAGATCATGATGCCCATCGTGTTACAGCTGATGGACAAGAAGTTGCACTGACACCGAAAGAGTATGAATTACTATGCTATCTAGCTAAATCACCGGATAAGGTATTTAACCGTGAGCAGCTGTTAAAGGATGTTTGGCAATATGAATTCTTTGGTGACCTACGAACTGTCGATACCCATGTAAAACGTCTTCGTGAGAAATTAAATACAGTATCCAAAAAAGCTGCAAAGATGATTGTTACGGTTTGGGGAGTTGGATACAAATTCGAGGTAGATGATGAATAATGTTTTGGCGTAGTGTAGTGGGGAAACTAGCAGTAACTATATTATTGCTAGTTTCTTTTGTATTATTTGTATTAACGATATTTTTATTAGAGTTCTTTGAGAACTTTCATATTCAAGAAGCAGAAGAAGCATTATTACAGACCGCGACAAAGGTTTCGGTTATGGTGGAAAATCACGAGGATAAATCATTAATTTATGAAACAACGGAACGAGTAAAAGACCCATCAAGTAAAGTGATTATTTTATTTTCAGAAGGGGATTATTGGAGTTCAGAAACCGATGATATTCATTTGTCCAGTTTACGGGATGAGTGGCTTATCGAGCAATCCGATGTAGCTGGAATTATGGCGGATGATGACAACAACAACGATGAAATTGAAGTTTCAGAAGATGAGCCTGGTATTATGCTCGTTGGAAAAACTGTTCCGAACACCGATGATGTTGTACTAGTATATCAATCATTAGCTATTGTCGACCGTACCAAAGCAGAAACAACTAAGATCATATTAGGTGCTGCTGCTGTCGCGATTATTCTTACAACGATATTTGCCTTTTTCTTATCAACACGTATTACATCACCATTAATTAAAATGAGAGAGGCAGCCTTTGATTTAACAAGAGGAGAATTTAATACAAAGGTTCCCATCTTGACGCATGATGAAATTGGGGAACTGGCGATGGCATTTAATCATATGGGAAGACAGTTAAAATTTCATATTAATGCGTTAAGACAGGAGAAAGAACAATTATCTAGTATTGTTAATTCGATGGCAGATGGTGTGATTACATTAAGCCGTAGCGGGGAAATTATTGCTACCAATCAGCCTGCGGAACGGTTTATAGAAGACTGGTATTTCGAAAAAAATCTACAAAGTGATACCGAATCACGTAAGCTTCCAAAAGAATTGCTGGATACGTTACAGCAAGTCATTGAAGGGGAAAAGGAAGTAATAGAAGAAATCACATTACAAGGCCGAACCTGGGTAATGATCATGACACCTTTATATGATCAAGCTTATATACGTGGTGCAGTAGCTGTAATTCGCGATATGACTGAGGAACGTAGGCTAGATAAATTGCGTAAAGACTTTATTGCGAATGTATCCCATGAATTGCGAACCCCTATTTCGATGTTGCAAGGATATAGTGAAGCAATTGTTGATGATATTGCCGAGACGAAAGAAGAGAAAAATGAACTTGCACAAATTATCTATGAAGAATCATTACGGTTGAGTCGTCTCGTAAATGAATTACTCGATATGGCTAGTATGGAAGCAGGACATTTAACCTTGAAAAAGGAGAAGGTGGATATCACTCCTTATATTGAACGGATATTCCGTAAATTCCAAGGAATTGCTGCAGAGAATCAAATTGAAATGAGTTTAGCGAAAGATATACAAGAAGCTCAGGCTTATTTTGATCCGGATCGTATTGAACAAGTATTTACAAATTTGATTGATAATGCGATTCGCCATACGAGTGAAGGTGGCTTTGTGAAGGTTTCGGTCACAAATGATGATAATGGATTATCGGTGTCTGTTGAAGACAGTGGTAGTGGAATACCGGAAGAAGATTTGCCATTTGTGTTTGAACGATTCTATAAGGCTGATAAATCGAGAACTCGGAATAAGCATGTTAAAGGTACCGGGCTAGGGTTATCTATTGCCAAAAATATCGTCAAATCACATAGAGGTACCATTACGGTGAAAAGTAAATTAGATATCGGAACAACATTTAACTTCATGATTCCCAAGGAAGAAGATATTTAATCTTGTAATTTAGCTGTTGTATGGTACTATATGTAGTAGAATTGAATACAAGAATTTGATATTGGTGTATGTGTTACTTAAAAGGGAATCTAGTGAAAAGCTAGAGCTGTCCTCGCAACTGTAAGTGATGACGAAATAAGCAATGACCACTGTAGATTATTCTATGGGAAGGGCTTAAAGTAGGTAAGTAGTCACAAGCCAGTAGACCTGCCAGTATCAACTGTATCAATGATCCCGAGGATAGGACAATTGAGACAATCTAGTACATAAAAACAGTATTTTTATGCTTTTTTATGGTCGATAGACTGTCACAGGAGTTAACTAGTTACGGGGTTAGCTCTTTTTTTATTTACCTGATTTTTAAAATTACTAAAGTGGAGGGGAAAATATGAAATCACTATTATTAAAACTGTTTACAGTACTTGTAGCATTAGTAGTTCTTGCAGCTTGTGGCAATGATGAGTCTTCTGATAATGCAACTCAAAATCAAACGCCAAACGAAAACCAAGCTAATACCACTGAAACAAGTGAACAACAAGAGGAAGCAACTGTTAAAATTGTACTTTCTAAGGATAAAGAAGCTGAGATTTTAGAAGAAAAAGAAGTAGAAATCAACGAAGGCGATATTCTATTAGACGTGATGAAGGAAAATTTTAACGCTGAAGATAAAGACGGCTTTATTACCTCTCTTGAGGGGCTAGATTATGATGAAGAAAATTCAATGTCCTGGATGTTTTCTATCAATGGTGAAAGTTCACTGGTAGGAGCAGGGGAAGTGGAACTGAAAGATGGGGACGTAGTTAATTTCGATTATCAATCTTGGGAATGAGATCGTTGAATATTTATAAATTAACGCTATTAGCTTTTCTTGCAGCATTAGCTGTAGTTGGACGAATTATGTTAAGTTCTATCCCAAATGTTCAACCCGTAACTTCAGTTATTATTATAAGTGGCATTTTTTTAGGGCCAGTTGCTGGTATTATATTGGCGTTTTTAATTACCTTTTTATCGAATATGGTTCTTGGGACTGGATTATGGACGATTTGGCAAATCCTATCCTGGGGACTTATTGGGGTTATGAGCGGTATCTTAGGTAAAACAATGAAACAGATTCCTTTTTATCTCATTCTAATATTGGCTGTATTTAGTGGATACTTATACGGATTCATTGTTTCGTTGACTAACTACCAAATTACTGGACATGGATTTTGGGCTTATTATATAGCTGGTTTACCGTTCGATACGTATCATGCAATTGGTAATGCTGTCATCATGCTACTACTCTATCCGACGGTGTCATTTATTTTCCAAAACTATATACAAAAACATTTGAACACCAACTAACCTACTTTGTTGGTGTTCGTCTATTATCTCTCATATCGAAGTGGATTGTTATGGAAAGGATGTTCTGCTATTTTAATGGAGTCACTTGGACAACCTTCATAAGCATCCAATACATCGTCTTCTAATTCCTCAGGTATTTCCTTGTTTCCCGTATTGTCATCTATTGTAACAAAGGCTAGACCTTCATCATCATAATCAAAAAGTAATGGACAAGCCACCCCGCAGGAACCGCAGGCAATACACGTTTCTTTATCCACTATGGTATATTTAGCTCTCATCAATGGTTACCCCTCACGATACAGTTATATCTAGTACTTTTTCTATTTTAAAATGTAAATTAGTATTATTCAACTAAACGATAAATGATATGATAGAACTAAGTCCAATGAGGAGTTAAAAAAATATGTATGTTGAAGGAATTTTATTAGATTGTATCGATCGTATTAGAACCAATCGATCCATATTTGGAATATATCATCTCATAACGGGAAAGAAATCGATACAATCTGTTCACGATGCCAGAATTTTTCAATTGGAAAAATATTATGGGATATATGCATCATTGTCACGTCAGCATTTTATACAAATTATTCGTGACATGAAGAAGAAAGGATGGATCATTGAGCAAGGTCCAGATGACTATTATATGATTTCATCAGCTGCTAAAGAGCTCTTGCAGGAGTATTATGATTCATCTGTATATACCAATTTAAATGGGCTGATGCTTTCTGGGAAGGATATTTCCTTCTTAGAAAGACTCTATTTATTAGTTCAAACGTATTCTAATCTACAAGCAAATCATTATTCGTTTATCCCAATAATAGATAATCCGAGTGTTACATATTGGGTAAAACAATTCTATCATCACAACGGTAAAGAGCGGGTGGCGGAGAAGTTGTATCATGAGCTACATCACGTTTTAAGCCAACTTTCGAATAAAGAAGCAGTAATATTTGTGGACCGATTAAGTGGATATCAGCACTATGGGATGAGTATCGATCAGTTAGCGGCAAAATACCAATCTTCTCATGACGATATGAAAATTATATTAATTGCAATAACACATAAATTCCTTACGATTATGGATAGAAATCAAGAGAACTACCCTATTTTATTGCAATTAATTGATAAGCCAAACGAGAATAAATTCATTACGAATACCGCGAATCTTACCTATCAATTATATATGAATAACTTTAGCCTGGAAGACATCGCCCAAAAAAGAGATCTAAAGCTAAGCACGATTTATGATCATATTGTTGAGATTGCTTTGTATGACCCAGATTTTGACATTCAATCGTTTGTTTCGCAGGAGGAGCAAGTACAAATTGTGCAAGCAGTAAAAAACAATCAAACACTTAAGCTGAAGATTATTAAAGAAAATTGTAGTCCTTCCATTGATTATTTTCAAATTAGACTAGTCCTAACTAGGTTGAAGGAACTTTTACCGGAGGAAGATTTCCATGTCTAACACATTGTCATTAGAAAAAGAGCTAGAACAGTACTTTGGTTACTCTGCCTTCAGAACAGGCCAAAAGGAAATAGTGGAAGATGTCATGAAAGGAAATGATGTATTAGGGATATTGCCTACTGGTACGGGGAAATCCATTTGCTACCAGTTACCAGCCCGTCTTCTTGAAGGTGTTACACTTGTCGTTTCACCACTTATTTCATTGATGATGGATCAAGTAAAAGAATTGAAGGCAACAAATTTTAAAGATGCCATCGCAATTAATAGCTTTTTAGATTATGAAAAAAGGAAGAGATTATATCGAAATCTACATCAATACAAATTAATCTATGTCTCTCCTGAAATTTTGCAGCAAAAAGAACTACAATTCTATTTAAAAAAACTTACTATCTCACTATTTGTTGTAGATGAGGCCCATTGTATTTCCCAATGGGGTCATGAATTTAGACCGGATTATCAAAAATTAAGACAAGTACTTAAGATTTTAGGAGAACCACCAGTCCTTGCTTTAAGTGCCACAGCAACAAGGGAGGTTCAAAAAGATATTATTTCTTCATTAAATCGCCCTGCTATGGTTAAGCATATTTTTCCGATGGACAGAACGAATATTGCACTCTCTGTTATGGAAGTGCAAAATAATGAAGAGAAGATTGAAGTGATTACCCAGCTGCTAAAGGAGAAAAAGGTTCCTTCTCTTATATATTTTTCTAGTAAGACTGCAGCAGAAAGTGTTTCGCTTTTACTTTCTGAAAAGCTTCCCAATCATCGAGTGGCTTTTTATCATGGTGGTATGGAACAAATGGACCGTATTGCGATACAGCAACAGTTCATGAACGATCAAATTGATATTATTTGTTGTACAAGCGCATTTGGCATGGGGATAAATAAAAATAATATTCGCTTTGTCTTTCATTATCATTTTCCTGGTCAAATAGAATCTTATATTCAAGAGATTGGTAGAGCTGGGAGAGATGGGGAGCAGAGTATTAGTGTACTTTTATATAGTAGGCAGGATGTATTTCTTCCTAAACAAATGATAGACAGTGAATTACCTTCAGATGAAGACTTAATGCGGGTATACCGAATTATAAAATCTTACCGCGAAGAGAACCTGTCCCTACCAAAAGAATTAGAAGAAATGCAGTCTTTGATGGAGATTAGTGAGGTTCAATGGCGGTTTATTTCCTCCCAATTAGAAAAAAATGGCATGTTCATAGAAAATGGTTTAAAATATGAGCAAAGTAAAATCGATGAAGCATTTCAACACGTAAAAAAAATACGTGACGAACGATTTATACTAAAACAATCTAAATTATATGATATGTTAAATTGGATTCAATCCAATGAATGCCTTAGGAAAAATCTGTACGCAAAATTTCAGGATAGCTATACAAAGCTAGAAACGTTTTGTTGTAGTTACTGTGGTATGAATATACAAAGCTTCACCCCTGTGCAAACGATAAATAAACCTTCTATTTCATCATGGGAAAAGAAATTAAAACGTATACTACTAGGAGAATAAAATGAGACAAGCTGAACTGGCTGATCAACTGACAAATGAACAATTAAGAAGAGTGGTAGTATATTCTCAAGGGTTATTTTTATTCATTTCCATTGTGCTAAGCTTTTTCTTGTTTGATAGCTTAGCTGATTGGATAACCTTATTCACTTTCAACATGAGTGAAATGGTTTATTTCGGCATTATGCCGGGAATTATTATTGTACTTATGGATCTTGTTTTAATATCCATCCTGCCCAGTAATTATTATGATGATGGAGGAATTAATAAACGAATCTTTACCAACCTCTCTGTTCCTAGGATATTTGTTCTAACACTATTTATTGCTGTTTCCGAGGAAATGCTATTCCGCGGGGTTATTCAAACGACTTTTGGATATTTGACGGCAAGTATTATTTTTGCGTTAGTACACGTTCGATACTTGAGGAAGCCGGTACTTCTCTTATCAGTCTTATTGATAAGTTTATTCATTGGATATATGTATGAGGTTACGAATAATTTATTGGTATCGATAACAACGCATTTTGTAATTGATTTTTTATTGGGATTAATCATCCGTTATAAGATTTGGGGGGATTAGTGTGGAAACGAAGAAAAAAGATCATCATGATCAAGCAGAAGAATTAAGATCTATATTGAATGAAGTAAACCAACAACAGATAGCAGGAGCTCTGTCACAACCTGAAAAGGATCCGTCTAATTTTGATGCTGAAAGCTTTCATGATATGAGTGTATTAAATCTTCCCCCTAGAAAAGAAGTTCACGGAGTTAAGAAGAAAAGAACCCATTTCAAAATAACAAAACCATTTATTAGATTAGCATTGGTTGTTTTACTTTTAGCTGTTTTGGTAATCCTGTTTATTCTAGGGGATGGACTGGAATTTTTTTAGAACCTTATTGATTATATCGCCCGAAGTTAAAAGTTAACTTGTATATCGTTCAACAATTTGTTTAGCAGCATATAATAATAAAAAGAATCTAGCCGTTTTGGCCGAATATAGGTCGTTTGTTTTAGAAGCGGGATATTTTGTTCATTTGAGGAGGATGCTATGTGCGTATTGAAAGGGTGTCCAGTAGTCAATTTACAATATTTTTAACGTTTGATGACTTGGTAGAACGGGGATTTAACAAGGAGGAGTTATTTCAAGATGCCACAAGCATCCAGAACCTCTTTACAGATGTTATGTATGAAGCAAGTTCAGAACTAGGTTTTGAGCTTGAAGGAAAGTTATATGTGCAGGTGTATATCATGCAGGCACAAGGAATGCATGTTATTGTTACGCAAAATCGCGATAATATAGATTGGGATGAGGATTTCATTGAAATGAAAGTGACACTTGACGAGAGCAAAGAATTAATTTTTTCATTTGATGATTTCGAGAATATCATACAGGTTTCCTCCTATTTAAATTCCTTATCAGTTAGCGGAGGGCAAGTGTTTTTTATGGAAAATCGGTATTATATGCTTTTAAAGCGAAACGAACTAGGTGGTAATAATAAAGAAAATGTTATTGCATTAATGTCAGAGTTCTCTAATCCAAGTATCGTTACTTCCTATAGGCTTAAAGAATATGGAAAAGTTATTATCCCTTCCAACGCCATAGAAACGATTGTGCAGACCTTTACTTAATTTGTATAATAGTATATAAGAGAAAACGTTTACATTTTTATTGAAATTTAAGAGAAAAAGAGGGGTTTTATATTGCATATTTGTGACTAACGTGTATACTAATCTCTGAGAATAGCTATTATTAATATTTATATGTTCCTTAGGAGGTAAATTCATGGTAGCCGAAAAAGCAGCAGATTCTACCAAAGAGAATAATAAGCAATTGGATGTACTGAGCTCAACACAAACTGTTGTAAAAAATGCACTGGAGAAACTGGGTTACCCTGATGAAGTTTATGAGTTGTTAAAAGAACCACTTCGTATGATGACAGTTAGAATTCCTGTTCGTATGGATGATGGCTCAACTAAAATCTTCACTGGATATCGTGCACAACATAATGATGCGGTAGGACCTACAAAGGGAGGAATTAGATTCCATCCTAACGTAACAGAAAGAGAAGTGAAAGCATTATCAATATGGATGAGTTTAAAAGCAGGTATTGTTGATTTACCGTATGGTGGTGGTAAAGGTGGCATTATTTGTGATCCTCGAGAAATGTCATTCCGCGAGTTAGAATCGTTAAGTCGTGGTTATGTAAGAGCGGTCAGCCAAATTGTTGGCCCTACAAAAGATATTCCTGCTCCAGATGTGTTTACTAATTCCCAAATTATGGCATGGATGATGGATGAATATAGTAGAATTGATGAGTTTAATAGTCCTGGGTTTATTACAGGAAAACCAATTGTTCTAGGCGGTTCACATGGTAGAGAATCTGCTACGGCAAAAGGTGTTACAATCTGTATTGATGAAGCAGCGAGGAAACGCAATATTGAGGTAAAAGGCGCAAAAGTAATTGTTCAAGGATTTGGAAATGCGGGTAGCTTTTTATCTAAGTTCTTACATGATGCAGGTGCAATTGTTGTTGGTATTTCAGATGCATATGGCGGATTATATGATCCAGAAGGATTAGATATTGATTATCTGCTAGATCGCAGAGATAGCTTTGGTACCGTTACAAAATTATTTAATAATACCATTTCGAACAAAGAGTTATTAGAAAGAGAATGCGATATCCTTGTACCAGCAGCAGTAGAAAACCAAATCACAGAGGAAAATGCTCATAATATCAAGGCTAAAATTGTTGTCGAAGCAGCAAATGGTCCAACTACGATGGAAGCGACGAAAATTCTTACGGAAAGAGGTATACTACTCGTTCCAGACGTACTTGCATCCGCAGGTGGAGTTACAGTTTCATACTTTGAATGGGTACAAAATAATCAAGGATTCTACTGGACAGAAGAGGAAATAGAAGAAAAGCTTTACCAAACTATGACGAAAGCATTTAACACAATCTATAATACGGCAGAAACTAGAAGAATCGATATGAGACTAGCTGCCTATATGGTTGGTGTAAGAAAAATGGCGGAAGCATCTCGTTTCCGAGGCTGGGTATAATCGATAGAACATGAATTACAAAAAGCTCTTATCATCGTATGGATAAGAGTTTTTTGATTTTGACTAAGGAAGTGCGGGGTAATAACATGAGAAAAGAAAAAGTCATTATAATTGGTGCAGGGCCTTGTGGACTCGCTTGTGCCATTGCGTTAAAAGAACAAGGTATAGATTCGTTAATAATAGAAAAGGGTAACGTTGTGAATTCCATATACAACTATCCAACACATCAAACGTTTTTTAGTTCCAGTGAAAAGCTTGAAATAGGTGGGATACCGTTCATAACAGAGAAACAAAAACCGAGAAGAAACCAAGCATTAGCGTATTACCGAAATGTAGCAGAGAGACAAAATTTACGAATCAATACGTATGAAACGGTAACGTCACTGAAGAATGAGGGTGACTACTTCTCTGTTTTTACGGAGACATTTCATGGCAAGCCGTTAGAATATGTAGCGGACCAAATTATCATTGCAACAGGCTATTACGATCAGCCGAATTATATGAATATTCCAGGGGAGACCTTAGCAAAGGTTAGTCATTATTTCAAGGAAGGACATCCATATTATAATAAGAATGTTGTTGTAATTGGAGGGAAGAACTCAGCAGTTGATGCTGCACTGGAGCTTCATAAAGCAGGAGCGAATATTACGGTTCTTTATCGAGGAGAAACGTATTCTAAAAGTATTAAACCATGGATTCTTCCCGACTTCGATTCACTTGTAAGAAAAGACATGATTAACATGGTATTCCAAGCTGAAGTTTTGAAGATTACGAATGATTCTGTATATTATAAAGTGTTTGATAAGGAATATCGA
Source organism: Ornithinibacillus liuyingii (assembly GCF_055550225.1). Classification (NCBI taxonomy): domain Bacteria; kingdom Bacillati; phylum Bacillota; class Bacilli; order Caryophanales; family Bacillaceae; genus Ornithinibacillus; species Ornithinibacillus liuyingii. The sequence goes on from NZ_JBPWOS010000007.1 coordinate 147,340, forward strand.
ATAGATAATGATTTTGTTTTTGCAATGACTGGATATCGTCCTGATGTGAAATTAATAAAAGAAATAGGTGTGAAATTTAATTCTGAAAACGGAAAACCGTTATATGATGAAGAAACGTATGAAACTAATGTAGAGGGTGTATTTATAGCGGGGGTTGTAGCTGCTGGAAATAACAATAATGAGATATTCATTGAAAATGGACGATTTCATGGTGAGAAGATAGCAAGACTAATTGCAACCCGTTTGAAATAGAGGGTAAAGGAGTATATAGAATGGAAATAGGTCTTACGTCATTTGTGGAAACAACCCCTGATGTGAATACAGGAAAAGTGATCAGTCATGCAGAGAGAATACGCGAAGTCGTAGAAGAAATTGTGTTAGCTGATGAGGTAGGTCTTGATGTATATGGAGTAGGTGAGCATCATCGAAAAGATTATGCTAGCTCTGCTCCTGCAGTAATACTTGCGGCGGCTGCATCCCAAACGAAAAACATTCGTTTAACCAGTGCAGTTACCGTATTATCGTCGGCAGATCCAGTTCGCGTTTTTCAAGATTTTGCAACGGTTGATGCGATTTCTAATGGTAGAGCAGAGATAATGGCTGGACGGGGTTCATTTATCGAATCCTTTCCTTTATTTGGTTATGATTTAAAGGATTATAATGAATTATTCGATGAAAAATTAGAGCTATTGTTAAACATAAGAGAAACGGAATTCGTATCTTGGAATGGGAAGCATAGAGCAAGCATCAATAATCGTGGTGTATACCCTCGACCGGTTCAAGAGCCTATTCCAGTATGGATTGCTAGTGGTGGAACACCTGAATCTGTTATACGTGCTGGAATTTTAGGGCTCCCTCTTGCACTTGCTATTATCGGCGGTAGTCCTTTACAATTCGCCCCTTTGGTGGATTTGTACTATCGTGCTGCCGCTCAAGCAGGCCATGACCCATCGCAACTGACTGTCGCATCACATTCCCATGGATTTGTAGCGGATACTGTAGAGGAAGCAGTGGATAAGTTTTTTCCACCTACAGAACAAGCAATGAATGTGTTAGCGAAGGAACGTGGCTGGGCACCTTATACTAAGAAATCCTTTGATCATGCTAGACAGTTAGAAGGAGCACTTTATGTTGGGGATGTAAAGACTGTTGCAGAAAAAATAATCCTCTTACGTAAAGAAGTCGGAATTACGCGGTTTATGCTACATGTACCAGTAGGATCTATGCCACATGAAGATGTGATGCATGCTATTAAGTTACTAGGGAAAGAAGTGGCTCCAATGGTACGTAAAGAGATTAAACAGTGGGAATTAGAGAATAGCCGATAGTTTGAAGGGATATATGCTCTAGATAAAAAAATATTGGCCCAGGAATTATGTGTAGTCATCGTCAGTAGGAAAGATAATCTGTGTCATATTCTTGTTTTTAGCTAATATGCCTCTGGTAGTAATGAACTACTGAGTAGAAAGAATATAGCGAGGTACTCCCATAAGTGGGGGACCTCGCTATATTGGTAGTTAGTGAATAGGTATTTCTTTAGTCAAACAGGTTGATGACAACAGGTACCAATTAATCGCTTAAAAGTCTTTTTCAAAAATATCACGTATGACTTGTATATCAGATGTGTTTTCTAATGCAATAAGTAATTTCAAACGCGCTTTTGGACCAGTTAATCCATTGGTGAAAATTACGCCCATTTCCTTCAATTGTTTTCCTCCACCTTCATAAGCATAGGTAGGTTGTACAGCACCTCGAAAGCTTCTCGAAACTAATACAATTGGAATTTGGTCTGCTAAAATCTGTTTAATGGCAGGGATCGTCTCCTTAGGAAGGTTGCCTTGTCCCAGCCCCTCAATAACTAATCCATCTGGTTTTCCACCATATACTAATTCAATAATGTTGCTATCCATTCCCGCATAAGCCTTTAACAAAGGTACATTTTTTGAAATATTTTCCACAGGGTAAGCCGTTCTTGATGTTAATTGATGATGAAAGAGTATGGATTCTTTCGTAATAATTCCAATTGGCCCGAATTGAGGACTTTGGAAGGTTGCAATATTACTGGTCGATGTTTTCGTAACATTCTTCGCACTATGAATCTCATCGTTCATGACAACTAATACTCCTTTAGAATAGGCAGCAGGAGATAATACAACACGAACAGAACTAATTAAATTGTATAATGCATCAGAACCAATCTCATTGCTGGATCTCATTGCTCCTGTTAGGATTACAGGCTTTTCTGTATCTAATACCAATTCTAATAAATAAGCGGTTTCTTCTAAAGTATCAGTTCCGTGGGTAACAACAATCCCATCATATTCTAATAAAAACTGTTCGATTGTTTTGGCTAATTCCAACATATGCTTCGGTGTTATATGTGGAGATGGTAAAGAGTACGCAATATACTCATCTATCATGACATCATCACTGAAATTGTATGGGACATTTGTTAATGGATGTTCGTTTGTCGTATTTACTTCACCCGTTTCTCTATTTTCAAGCATGGAAATAGTACCACCGGTGTGAATGATGATAATTTTTTTCAAAAGATACACCTACTTTTCTCATAAATTATGTATTTTCAATCGTTTCGGAACATGGTACGATTGAATTAGTTTGGAAGGGGAAGGTTACAAATGCTAGGAATTATATCTGCTGGGGTTGCACCTGCACTTGCTTTAATGTCTTTTTTTTATTTAAAAGATAAAATCACAGAACCAATCCCGCTGATTCTGCGTACGTTCATTTTTGGTGGTTTACTTGTATTTCCAATCATGTTTCTCCAATATGCGTTTGAAAGTGATCAAATCGGTAACTTATTTGTACAATCTTTTTTTGTTGTTGCTTTTTTAGAAGAATTTTTTAAATGGTTTGTTTTTATGTACATTATTTATCAGCATACACAATTTAGTGCTCATTACGATGGGATTGTGTACGCTGTTTCAATAAGCTTAGGATTTGCTACAGTTGAAAATATTCTTTATCTACTAGTAAATGGGATTGAGTATGCTTTTACTAGAGCATTGTTCCCTGTTTCCTCCCATGCATTATTTGGTGTCATCATGGGTTATTATTTTGGGAAAGCCAAGATGTACCCTGTGAATCGAGCGGTCAATATTATTTTAGCATTGGTTATACCTATCGCTTTACACGGAATTTATAATTTTATTTTAGGTTATGTTACGAAAAACTGGGCCTTGTATGTCATTCCATTTATGATATTGCTATGGTTCTTTGGTTTACATCGGGTGAAAATAGCTAGAGCAAGCTCATAATAACTAAATATGATGAATAGAAAGGGACTTTTACAGTCTCTTTTTTTGTTTCCCATTATCCTAGGTAAATTTAAAATCTAGATTCGTATGCATAAATTAGCAGTTTCATCAGAAAATAGATACTACTAGACAAAAATGAAAGTGAGAGGTATCAATATGACATTGAGAAAATACATCCTTTTAGTTATTATATGTCTATTTGCAATTGGACTTCAAGAAACTTATAACCCCAAACAAGTAGAAGCCTTTACGAATCAGGTAATACAGAAAGGGGCAGTTGGTGATGATGTCATTGAGCTTCAGGCAAGGCTCCAGTATATTGGTTTTTATAATGGCAAAATTGATGGTGTATTTGGTTGGGAAACATACTGGGCGTTACGTAATTTTCAAAAAGAATTCGGATTAGATGTTGATGGTCTTGCAGGATTAAAGACTAGGCAAAAGTTAGTCGATGCATCAGAATTTAATGGAAAATGGGTTCATGAACAATTGGCTAAAGGAAATGAATTTACTTACTATGGTGGAACTGATCTTGCCAAACAGACAAAACCGAGGAAAAAAGCTGGTGGTGGTGGAACAGCTAAAACACAGCCAAAACAACCAGCACAAAACCAAGGTGGTACGGAACAACAAGCTCCAGCAGAAGGTGAAACAGGCGATGCTACAAACACAGGTGATACAACGGATACACCAGCTGTTAATGTGCCACAAGGCTTTTCACAAAATGATATCAGCTTAATGGCAAATGCTGTTTATGGAGAGGCAAGAGGAGAGCCATATGAGGGGCAGGTTGCCGTTGCCGCAGTTATTTTAAACCGTGTAGAGAGTGCAACGTTTCCTAATACTGTAGCAGGGGTTATTTTTGAACCTAGAGCATTTACGGCAGTAGCAGATGGACAAATTTGGTTAACACCGAATGAAAAAGCTAGACAAGCAGTTTTAGATGCTATCAATGGTTGGGACCCTACAGGGGAAGCAATTTATTACTTTAACCCAGATACGGCTACATCAAGTTGGATTTGGGGTAGACCACAAATTAAGCGGATAGGTAAGCATATCTTTTGTAAATAGGGGTGTGAAAAATGTTGCGTTGGATATCGATAGTTGTCCTAGCAGTAGCAGTTATAGGAACTGCTGCATGGGGCTATAAAGAACATCAAGAAAAAAATGCCATCTTAATACAAGCAGAAAATACGTATCAGAGGGCATTTCATGAACTGACTTATAATATGGATCTTTTGCATGATAAGATTGGTACGGCAATTGCTATGAACTCCAGAGAACGATTATCACCACAGCTTGCGGAAATTTGGAGACTTACATCGGATTCATTATCAAATGTTGGGCAACTGCCACTTACGTTAATACCATTTAATAAGACGGAAGAATTCTTATCGAATATTGGAGATTTTACGTATCGAACCGCCATTCGAGATTTAGATAAAGATCCATTATCTGATAAAGAGCTAGAAACATTAGAGAATTTATATTCGCAAGCTGGTGAAATTAAGGATGAACTTCGTCAAGTACAACATACAGCAATGGAAAACAACCTTCGTTGGATGGACGTCCAATTAGCCTTAGCTACAGAGGATGAACAAGCAGATAACACGATTATCGATGGTTTTAAGACTGTCGAAAAGAAGATTGAAGGATATTCAGAAGGAAATGTCGATTCAGCTCTTTCTGGTACTTCCTCAGAAAATCATAGCTATGAAAATATTCAAGGTAAACAAATTAGTGAACAGGAAGCACTGCAATATAGTAAAGACCTATTTAATATAAAAGAAACAAGAGATTTAAACTTAACAGAAACAGGAGATGGGGCAGACGTAGCCTTATATAGTGTATCGTATTCTGAAGGAAACAAGAGTGCATACCTTGATTTAACGCAAAAAGGTGGCCACCCTATTACGTTACTTGTCGATAGACCAGTTGGAGAACAAAGTATTAGCTTAAATGACGGGTTTAAAATAGCTGAGAAATATATTCAAGATCATGATTTTGAAGAGATGGAAATGTTCAATAGTAGTCAATATGAAAACATAGGTATTTACTCCTTTATTTATAATCAAGATGGTGTCCGCGTTTTTGCAGATGCAATAGAGGTAAAAGTGGCGCTTGATAATGGAGATATAATTGGATTGACTGCAAATAATTATTTTCTAAATCACCATGAAAGAGACATTCCAGACCCTAAATTAAGCTATGAGGAAGCACGAGATTTCGTAAATCCAAATGTCGATATACAAGAAGAGTTTTTAGCCGTCATAACGAATGATCTTGGAGAAGAGGTACTGGTGTATGAGTTCCTTGGTCTATTAGGTAATGACACGTATCGTATCTTTATAAATGCGACAGATGGTCATGAAGAAAAAGTAGAAAAATTAAACGGCAAAGAAATAAATTATGCAGGAATTTAGTTCGGGAGAGGCTTTTGTCCTTTCCCTTTTTTTATTTTTTTGTGATAATAAATGGGGAGCTATTGTTTTATCGAATAGATAATGTGGGGGAGTAACATGAAGATTGGGGTTTTTTTAACAATTGAGGCGTTCAGTATAAAAACGAACTCTATGGAGAAATATCGTTGTAAAATAGTTGACAAAAATAGTAACTATCTATACGTTGATTATCCAGTTCACATACAAACGAAAAGAACGAATGCAGGATTTCAAATAGGTGATATAATGTATGCTGAGTATAATGGGGAAGACCAATCTGTTTATCGATTCAAAACTGAAGTCAAAGATAAACAAAGAGGAAAAATACCCACTCTGGCACTTGTAATACCTGAAAAAGACCAAGTAGAGAGAATTCAAAGAAGGCAATATGTAAGAGTAGAAGCGGCTACTGATGTTGCCATTCATAGTATAGAAGAGAAATTTCCTCCTTTTACTACGGTGACAGTAGATATTAGTGGTGGTGGGATATCTGTCATTATACCTAAAGGAACTAGTATAATGGAACAGGAGAAGGTTACGATATATTTGGTTCTTCATATGTATTCTGGGGAGTATTCATATCTTGAACTATCCGGTGAGGTTGTAAGAATTATACATCAAGAACATACTGCCAATATAGCCTCAATTAAATTAAATGCACTCAGTGAACAGGATAAACAGAGTATTGTTCGTTACTGTTTTGAAAAGCAACGAGAAGCAAGACAAAAAGAAATTCAATAGCTAGCATAGGGATTGACCATGAGAGGAATGAATAATGTAATGACAAAAAAAATTGCGATTGCGATTGACGGTCCTGCGGCAGCAGGAAAAAGTACAGTAGCTAAAATTGTTGCGAATAAATTATCCTATATTTACATTGATACAGGTGCAATGTATCGAGCGATAACATTAAAGGCACTAGAGAATTCTGTTGATGTAAATAATGAACAGGAGCTAGTGGAAATACTTGAAACAACAAGTATCAAACTAGTTCAGAGTGAAGAAGGACAACGGGTTTTACTTGATGATCGAGATGTAACATTAGATATACGTACAAGTGAAGTTACGAATAATGTGTCCTATGTTGCACAGCACCCGAAGGTACGAGAGGATATGGTAGCGAGACAACAGCAACTAGCAGAAGCGCGTGGGGTAGTTATGGACGGCCGTGATATTGGTACGAAGGTTATCCCAGATGCAGAGGTTAAGATTTTCTTAATTGCCTCAGTCGAGGAACGGGCTAAACGAAGACATGTAGAGAATATAAATAAAGGATTTCCATCTGACTTGGAGCAATTGAAGAAAGAAATCGAGAAGCGTGATTTAATTGATTCGGAGCGTGAGGCTTCACCACTAGTAAAAGCGGAAGATGCTGTGGAAATAGATACAACTTCACTATCTATTCAGGATGTCGCTGATCAAATCTTACATCAGGTCCAAAAAATCCTAAAATAAACAAGGGTAAATACTAACTACAATCATGAAGGTAATATTTGCTTGACAAATAAAGTCAAATATTAGAAGTTATTAAAAGGAAGATTTTTTCTGAAAATATGTTGTTATATAGTTGTATTGGCTAAGGAGGAATTGGAATGAGCGAAGAAAATTTAAATTTACAAGTAGGGGATAAGGTAACAGGAACGGTTGTGAAGATTGAAGATAAACATGTTCTTGTTGATATTGGTTATAAAACGGAGGGTATTATTCCCATTAGTGAATTATCTAATCTACATATCGAGACGCCTAATGAGGTTGTGAAGGAAGGCGATACGCTATCATTATCTATAAAGAAAATAGAGGATGATGGAGTAGTTCTTTCTAAGAAAGTAGTTGACCAGGAATTGGCTTGGGGTGACCTAGAAACAAAATTCCAATCTGGTGAAGTTTTTGAGGTACAAATAAAAGAAGTAGTAAAAGGCGGCCTAGTTGCTGATATTGGCATACGTGGCTTTATCCCTGCTTCATTAGTAGAAGCACATTATGTAGAAGACTTTTCCGAATACCAAGATCGTATTCTAACAGTGAAAATCGTCGAATTAGATAAGGAACAAAACCGAGTTATCCTATCTCACCGTGCGGTTGTAGAAGAGGAACTAGCAAATAAAAAGTCTGAGATTATTCAAACTTTAGAGGTTGGACAAGTGATAGAGGGGACAGTACAACGCATTACTGATTTTGGTGTGTTTGTTGATATCGGTGGTATTGATGGGTTAGTACATATTTCTCAACTATCACATGATCATGTCAATAATGCCGAAGAAGTGGTATCTGTCGGGGACAAAATGAAAGTAGAAGTACTTTCCGTTGACCGTGATAATGAACGTATTGCACTTTCCAGAAAGAAAGTTCTTCCTGGGCCATGGGCAGATATTGAAAGTAAAATTAAACCAGGTCAAGTAGTAGAAGGAACGGTTAAACGCTTAGTTAATTTTGGAGCATTTATCGAAGTACTTCCAAGTGTAGAAGGTCTAGTGCACATTTCACAAATTGCCAATCGCCACATTGGTACACCACAAGAGATATTAGAAGTTGGTCAGCAGGTAAGGGTGAAAGTTCTAGATATTAATGAATCGGAAGAAAGAATGTCATTAAGTATTCGAGAATTAGAGGCTGAAGAAGAAGCAAAAGACTACAAACAATACGAAAAGGTTGAAGAGCAATCTAGCTTCCAATTTGGTGACCTTATTGGAGATAAATTAAATAAATTTAAGCAATAACATTCTTTAAGGAATACTTGGTTTATATCAACTAAAAGTATATGTGATGATAATTTCTATGAGCCTGTTTTCCCTTGTTGTGCTCAATAGGAACCCACATAACGTCGTAGTATTAAATTCGATAAATAAGACCCGAACTAATTTTTATTGGTTTGGGTCTTTTTTATTATGACAAATATAGGAGACATCCTCTTTCTTGTTTAAAAACAACCCATCAAAGCAATACTAAAAATGGTGGGTGATGATTGATGGATGGTATCTTTTTTTACTGGTTTGGTTGGTTCTTTTGGGTGATTTTTACCTTTATAGTTCCCAAGAATAAAATACGGACTATTTATGCGATGTGGATATTACTGATTATCGGTTTTTCAAATCTATATCTATCCTTTGATTCAATAGCGTTATCTATGTCCTATTTAACCCTTATATTAGGAGCTTTTATCCTCCTTTCAACATTAAATAGAAAAGGAATCCTCCTTTTTTCGGCATTTACCATGATGATTGGTTATACAAGTTTATTAATATGGGAAGTAAATGCTCCAGTATGGCTATTTATGCCAAGAATCATCATGATACCTGTTTTATGTGTATGCTTGGCAATGGTGTTAACAAAGGAACTTTATGCTAGGTTTACGATAAGTGTCATTGGTATTTGTAGCGGTGAGTTTTTATATAGTGCTCTATTATATAATTATTCCATTATACAATCTATTGGTAGTTTGCGTTTTCTAGATACACTCTCTGTTATGGTATTCCTGCTTGTCCTTATGGAAGCTATACATCAAGGAAAAGATAAACTGTTTTTATTACTCCATAAAACGAACAACATTTGAGGTGGCAAAATGAATGAGTATATGATGCCTATTGTTTTAGGTGTAGTATTAGGTACAATTACTAGGATAATCATGCTTCGTACGGATTACCGTCAATATCCAACATATTTACACGGAAAAATAATCCATGTCTCATTAGGGTTTATTGCAGCATCTCTTGGTGCAGTTGCAGTACCCGCGATGATGGAGATGGATTTTACTGCGGTTACGTTTTTAACTGTTGCCGCTACACAATTTCGTGAGGTACGAAACATGGAACGGAATACACTAAGTGAAATTGATGATCATGAGCTTGTTTCTAGGGGAAAGGCTTATATAGAAGGGATCGCAATTTCGTTTGAAAGCAGGAATTATTTAGTTATTTTAACAGCCTTTATTACTACGTTATTTTATATTATTTGGAATATATATGCCGCTATTATTGGAGCGATTATTTGTTTTATTATTAGTAAAATCATGCAAAGTGGAAGTACAATCAAAGATCTTGTTCAAATCGAATATGTGGAACCACATTTTGAAGGGGCTGGATTATATATAGATAATATCTATATTATGAATATAGGTCTACCGGAAAGGCAAAAGGAGATTCTCAAGTATGGTATGGGCTTTATTTTAAAGCCTAAAAATATAAATGTGGTGAATACGATTGCTCATCTTGGCCAAAGACAAGCAATATTACATGATGTATCGGTTTCGTTAGGTGTGTTTCGTGATTCCGGGACGCCGGCATTAGTGCCGCTTATTAAACGAGATTTAGATGATGGTAGAATTGGTGTTTTCATATTACCGCAAATTAGAGACGTTGATAAAGCAATACAAATAATCGGTGCGGTCCCTGTATTGGAAACGGCGATTCGAATGCCTTCAAAATCTAATACACAGAGGGAGGTCCATTAGCATGGTGATAGAAAAATCTATTTTGGCTATCATTACAACTAATAATGAGAAGGTGGCGGGAGGAGCACCGATTTTCAATTGTCAGGATTTTGATGAATTACAAAAAACAGCTGCCAATTTAGAGGCCATATTAGATGGGATTGCACATGCATTAAGTGACGAGGTTTTTATCATTGTAAAACATTAAAATATTGTTAAGATTAATTTCTTTTGCTAGAATGAATAAAGTTATGATATGTGGTATTATTTGTTAGGTTGATTAGAATAGTATCAAATATAAACGTAATTACGCGAAGTATAAGTAAAAAATCAATCCAATTTTACATTAGACTATTAAAAAAACTAAAAAATGTATTTTACATAGAGAGAGGATGTTCCTTTCAATGAGGAAAGCTGTAGTAGCCATAGTAGGGAGACCAAATGTTGGAAAATCTACTATTTTTAACCGATTAGTAGGTGAAAGAATATCAATTGTAGAAGACATACCAGGGGTAACAAGAGACCGTATCTATTCCCAAGCGGAATGGTTAAATACGAAATTTAATCTAATTGATACGGGTGGTATAGAAATTGGGGATGAACCTCTTTTAATTCAAATGCGTCAGCAAGCTGAAATTGCGATAGATGAAGCTGATGTCATTATTTTCATTGTAAATGCCAAAGAAGGGATCACTGCTGCTGATGAAGAAGTGGCTAAGCTTTTATTCAAGTCGAATAAACCAGTTGTTCTAGCAGTAAATAAAATAGATAATCCAGAAATGCGTGACGAGATTTATGAGTACTATTCGTTAGGTTTCGGTGAACCGTTCCCTATATCTGGTGCCCATGGTTTGGGACTAGGAGATTTATTAGATGAAGTGGTTGGACATTTTCCACAATTTGAACAAGAAGAGGTAGATGAGGATACCATCTACTTTAGTTTAATTGGTAGACCAAATGTAGGTAAGTCTTCTTTAGTCAATGCATTACTGAATGAAGAACGTGTAATCGTAAGTGATATAGAAGGTACTACACGTGATGCGGTTGATACACATTTACACCGTGATGGACAAGATTATGTCATTATTGACACTGCCGGAATGAGAAAACGTGGGAAAGTGTATGAATCAACAGAAAAATATAGTGTATTACGTGCACTAAGAGCTATTGAACGTTCCGATGTTGTCCTAGTTTTAATCGATGCTGAGACGGGTATTAGGGAACAGGATAAAAAAATTGCTGGCTATGCACATGATGCTGGACGAGGAATTGTAATTGTAGTGAACAAATGGGATACAGTCGAAACAGATGAGAAAACAATGAAGGAATATGAGGAAAAAATTCGCGCTCATTTCCAATTTTTAGATTATGCACCAGTCGTATTTTTATCTGCTAGAACAAAGAAACGTATCCATACGTTACTACCAATGGTTCAAGTAGCAAGTGAAAATCACGCGAAAAGAATTCCGACAAATGTGTTAAATGATGTCATTATGGATGCCATTGCAATGAATCCAACACCGACAGTTAAAGGACAGCGCTTGAAGGTATTGTATGCAACACAAGTAGCTGCTAAGCCTCCTGCATTTGTCGTCTTTGTGAACGATCCAGAGCTAATGCACTTTTCATACCAACGTTTCTTGGAGAATAAAATCCGTGACGCATTTGGTTTTGTGGGAACACCGATAAAGATAATTGCTCGCAGAAGATCTTAGGGGGAGGGATTTTTGGTGAAAAAAGTAGCTGTTTTAGGAGCAGGTAGCTGGGGTACTGCATTGAGTATCGTTCTTGCTGATAATGGGCATGATGTTAGGTTATGGACTCACCGTAAGGAACAAGCAGATAAAATTAACACAACGCATAAAAATGAACATTATTTAGAAATTATGATCCCAGAGAGAATCAGAGCTTATGCTGATATGCAGGAAGCGATTCAAGATACGGATGTTATTTTGTTAGTTGTACCGACAAAGGCTATACGAGAGGTTTCGCAACAATTAAATACTATTTTAACAGGGAACCCAACCATAATTCATGCAACAAAAGGGATTGAACCAGGTACTCTGAAACGCGTATCCCAGATGATGGACGAAGAGATGGATAAAGTGAAATACGAGGATATCGTTGTTTTATCAGGGCCTAGCCATGCGGAAGAGGTTGGACTTAGACAACCTACAACCGTAACGGTTGCATCTATCAATGAAGAACAAGCTAAAATTGCCCAGGACACTTTCTTTAATGAAGTATTTCGTGTATACACAAGTAATGATGTAATTGGCATTGAATTAGGTGGTGCCCTAAAAAACATTATTGCTCTAGGTGCTGGTATTTCAGATGGACTGGGGTATGGAGATAATGCTAAGGCAGCATTAATTACAAGAGGACTTGCTGAGATTACGAGGCTAGGAACATATTTAGGTGCTAATCCTCTAAGCTTTTTGGGATTACCAGGTGTTGGCGATCTTATTGTAACCTGTACAAGTGTTCATAGTCGGAATTGGCGAGCAGGCAATCTCCTAGGAAAAGGTAAAAGCTTAGAAGAGGTTTTAAATCAAATGGGTATGGTAGTGGAAGGTGTTCGTACTGCGGAAGCAGCGTACCAATTCGCAGAGCAAGAGGATATAGAAATGCCGATTACTCATGGTATTTATGAAATTATCCACCATCAGAAGAAACCTAAAGAAGTTGTGGAGCAATTAATGAATCGAAGTAAACGAGAAGAAATGGATGATTTAGCGACATTGTTAAAGAACCGTTACGCTCGCTAACACACTGATAAATTCCCTTGCATATACTATGTTGAAGTATAGCAGCAAGGAGGCGAGCATGTGAGCAATAAAAGTAACAATCCCTTTGACAAAATTCAGCAAAGCGCGGGTATTAGTCCAAGTGAAATCTACAAAGTTGCTGATTCAGTTAAAAACGCCGATTTTTCGGATGAGAAAACCGTTCGAAGGCTCGTTCGGCAATTAGCGAAAATGGCGAACAAACCCATCTCGAGAGAAAAAGAAGATAAACTTGTTAAGTCCATAACGAATAATAAAGTTCCTGGAGATCTTAACTCGCTGAATCAGTTATTTAAAAAGTAACGAGACTTGGGCATGTGAGGATACAACCTCGAGTCAGCTCGCATAAAATAGAACGCACAAGCATTCATAGATAGAGTTGCTGTGGGTATTATTTAGTCAAGCCAGGATGAAGATAGCCCCTCTTTATCCTGGATTTTTTATATGGAAAAACACACTTCGATTCCCCTATTATGCATGCTCTATTTGGCACGGTATGGTATAATAACGGTTGCAGTAAACGGACAAACAGATATAGAGGTGAAAAAATGTCACAATCAATGATGAATATGTGGATATCTTTAGCGGGTATGGGGCTTTTAATTATAGCTATCGGCCTAATTGTATTAGCAAGACATAAACTGAAAGGGTTTTTATCCATTATTGTATCGTTTTTAGCATATGTTTGCCTAATTTTAGGAGGTATCATAATACTTTATATCGTCTTTAGTGGGCCAACAATATAAGCTAATGGAGGTTAATGTATGAAACATACATATAAAATTATTGCAATGATGCTCCTAATACTATTTATTTTAAGCGGTTGTTTATATCCTAGTAGCCAACTAGAAAAGAATCAAACACCAAACCAGGCACAGCTTGATATGGTTCAATCTGCATTAAATGATTATCAGGAGAAAACGAATGGATTATTACCTATTCGTACAAAGCCAAACGAAACTCCTATTTTTGAAAAATATATCATTGATTTTAATCAGCTAAAAGAACAAGGTAGCCTAGCAGAGGTGCCAGGTAACGCTTATGAGAATGGCGGAATATACCAATATGCTATTATTAATCCAGACACCAATCCAGAAGTAAAATTAATTGATTTACGTATCACCGATGCACTGAGAAGTATTAATCTGAAAATTAATCTATATCGTGATAAAAATCTATATCCACCTTTTGGTGAAGTAGTTGAAAACGGCATCTTTACTATTGATCATGAGAAATTAGGATTAGAGACTCCACCCACAATAGAAAGTCCTTATTCTGATGCTGTATTACCAATTGTCATGGATACGGATGGTAATATCTATATTGATTATCGGATAGATTTAAATAACGCTTTAAAAGAGTATAACAGTAGCTATAAAGAAGGAGAGGATATTCGCTTTCTATTAGCGGAGAACACCCCATTCTTACCCGTGTATTCCTTACCTTATACAGTTAAAGACAATGAGCCTGTTTTTATGACGGAATAAATTTTCATAAATACGCCCTTGCAGCATATATTTGTTGCAGGGGTTTTTTATTGCTATAACCCGGTGTTATTTGAAATTACCGAGCTACGAATAAATGCATCCTTTAAAAGCTTATTAAATTAAATAATGTCAGGTAGGGAGCCTCCTAGAACTGTCCTAATACGTACATCTAGTAATTGGCTTAGAATAATTCTGGTTCGTCTAAAGAAACTTTATCATTTATTTTAATTCTTTTGCATATATTAAGTCATAATTTGATAGGACAACATCATAGAATTGTAATGTCAATTATTCGTAGTTTGTTCATTTAATATTGTAGTGATCGGGAGGGGATCGTTTGAAAAAGGTAGACATTTTTAAAGATATTTCGAAACGTACGAATGGCGATATATACCTTGGTATTGTTGGAGCTGTTCGAACAGGAAAATCAACTTTCATCAAGAAATTTATGGAGCTAGTTGTTCTTCCGAATATTGAAGATGAAAGTGAGAAGGTTAGGGCACAAGATGAACTACCTCAAAGCGCAGCTGGAAAGACTATTATGACAACTGAACCAAAGTTTATTCCGAATCAAGCAGTAAATGTAACCGTTGAGGAAGGTCTAGATGTAAATATTAGACTAGTAGATTGTGTTGGTTATGCAGTAGAAGGAGCGAAAGGATTTGAAGATGAGAACGGACCAAGAATGATCAATACTCCTTGGTATGAAGAACCCATTCCATTTCATGATGCTGCTGAAATTGGAACTAGAAAAGTAATTCAGGAACATTCTACAATTGGTGTGGTCATTACAACTGACGGGTCTATCGGTGATATCGAAAGAGGAGGCTATGTTGAGGCCGAGTCTAAAGTTGTGGAAGAATTGAAAGAAGTTGGGAAACCATTCATTATGGTTGTTAACTCAGTTCATCCAACAAGTGGTGAAACCGAATTGCTTAGACAAGAGCTGTCTGAAAAATATGATATACCGGTACTTGCGATGAGTGTCGAGTCCATGACAGAACATGACGTATATAATGTCCTTCGTGAGGCGTTATATGAGTTCCCTGTACTTGAGGTTAATGTGAATCTTCCAAGCTGGGTAATGGTATTAAAGGAAGATCATTGGTTACGTGAAAGCTATCAAGAAGCAATTCAATCTACTGTAAAAAATATTAGAAGACTACGTGATGTCGATCATATTGTTGGTGATTTCGCAGACTATGATTATATTGACAAAGCAAATCTAGCCGGCATGGAGATGGGAGAAGGAATAGCTGAAATTGATTTACATGCTCCAGATTATTTATATGATCAAGTATTAAAAGAAATTGTCGGTGTTGAAATTAGAGGTAAGGATCATTTGCTAGAGCTTATGCAAGACTTTGCTTATGCGAAAAGACAGTATGACCAAGTTGCGAGTGCTTTACAAATGGTTAAGCAGACAGGATATGGTATTGCTGCTCCGACGCTAGAGGATATGGAGCTTGACGAGCCTGAAATTATTCGCCAAGGGTCAAGATTTGGTGTAAGACTAAAGGCAGTTGCACCATCTATTCATATGATAAAAGTAGAGGTAGAGTCCGAATTCGCGCCAATTATTGGTACGGAAAAACAGAGTGAAGAATTGGTGAGATACTTAATGCAAGACTTTGAAGAAGACCCATTATCGATTTGGGAATCTGACATATTTGGTAGATCACTAAGTTCTATTGTAAGAGAAGGCATTCAAGCTAAAATTTCACTAATGCCTGAAAATGCTCGATATAAACTAAAAGAAACACTAGAGCGAATTATTAATGAAGGCTCTGGAGGATTAATAGCGATAATCCTATAAAATAAACAGCAGCAGTTAGCTGCTGTTTATTTTTTTGTTTATTTTTAAATTTTAGAAGGATTTTGCGAGCAACTAGCGAATATGTTACATAGGGCATTTAAGAAGGGGATTTATTACCAATATTTGGATAGAAGTAGCCGCTAATCTATAAAATATCAAACAAAATAAGAAAAAATAATAGGTTTTTGTTGAATTTTAAAGAAATCTCGTTTATTATTAGCGTTGTCCCTATTGATATAGGGGCATTTAAGTATAAAAGTTGGTAAATTGGTAAACAAATGATGAGAGAGAAATATTTGTACCAATGTGACCCGAAATCTTTTTTGGGAGGAGGTGAATGTCATGAATAAAACAGATTTAGTAAATGCTGTTGCTGAAAAAAGCGAACTTTCTAAAAAAGATGCTACAAAAGCTGTTGATGCAGTTTTCGAAGCTGTCATGGATTCACTTAAAAAAGGTGAAAAAGTACAATTAATCGGTTTCGGTAACTTCGAAGTACGTGAGCGTTCTGCACGTAAAGGTCGTAACCCTCAAACTGGAGAAGAAATCGAAATCCCTGCAAGCAAAGTTCCTGCTTTCAAACCAGGTAAAGCCCTTAAAGACAGCGTAAAATAATACGTACATAGGGTTAAAGGGTGCGTTCATACGCACCCTTTTTTCTTTTCATATTACTTCCTAAAGGGATTATACTAATTGTAAAATATGAAGGAGTGTATCGTATGAATAATAACAATGATTTTTTTGTAATTAAAGCCCTTGAAGATGGTGTTAATGTAATTGGATTAACTAGAGGATCAGATACAAAATTTCACCATTCAGAGAAACTGGATAAAGGAGAAATTATGATTGCTCAGTTTACCGAGCATACTTCTGCGGTAAAAGTTAGAGGTAAAGCTATTATCCAAACAAGCCATGGCGAGATAACGAATAACTAAAGGAAATATGTTACAGGTTATATAGCATACATATTACAACTTTTGAACTACCTGACATAGATAAATGTGTTATAATAACTAAGGCAACAAAAAGGCTTGAAGGGCTAAGGTGATAAATTTGCATACAATGGAGAGGGAATTACAACATTTAAAACAGCAAATTAAAGAGAAAGTAAGACATTCTTTCCTTTTACAACATATTGACAACCCTGAAATTGATGAATACAAACTATACTTTCTTCAACAAATATTGAATAAAACAACATTAGCCCCAAAAGTAAAAGAACAGCTAATTATAACGACAATGCTTGTACAAATTGCTTTAGATATACATGAGCAAATTCCGGACTATAAAGGGGAACAAGGTCCATCAATTAATGTTGAGAGCCAATTATCCATATTAGCTGGGGATTACTATAGTGGCCTTTATTATTATCTACTCGCTGAAATAGAAGAACGTGAGTATATAACCGTACTTGCCACAGCAATCAAACACATTAATGAATTAAAGATGGAATTATATTATCTTAACGACTATACAATAGAGAACTATTTAAATATCAAAAAAGAAATTCAGATAACATTAATCAAATATATAGCTGATCATGTTCGAGTGACAGAAGAGCTCCCAGTTATGGCAGAATTATTATTACTAAACTATATGATACATACAAATGATATATTTGTTGAAATAGACAAGCAATCAGTACTTGAGGCTCAAGTAAACAAAACAAAAGGTATGCTAGAGGGTTTACAGGTGGAAGATGGGTATAAGCAAAATCTTGTAAAAATACTTCACACCATCGTATACCAACATACCGCTTTGGAGATGGATTAATGATGCAAGGTAAATCAAAAGAAGAACGCGTACATCATGTGTTTGAAAAAATATATGATAAGTATGATACGATGAACTCTATCATCTCATTCCAGCGACATAAAGCCTGGCGAAAAGATGTCATGAAGCAAATGAATGTTCCAAATGGAGCAAGTGCATTAGATGTTTGTTGTGGAACTGGAGATTGGTCTTTCTCACTAGCTGAAGCAGTAGGTAGTAAAGGAAACGTAATCGGTCTAGATTTTAGCCAAAATATGTTATCGGTAGCAAAAGAGAAGAATGAAGAACTAAACTATGATAATCTAGAGTTCGTCCATGGTAATGCAATGGAATTACCATATGAGGATAATTCTTTTGATTTTGTAACGATTGGATTTGGGTTAAGAAATGTTCCGGATTATATGACTGTTCTCAAGGAAATGTATCGAGTTGTAAAACCAGGTGGTGTTGTAGCATGTCTAGAAACATCACAGCCTACGATGATTGGTTTTAAACAACTATATTTCTTCTATTTCCGTTTTATTATGCCATTATTTGGTAGAATTTTTGCAAAGAGCTACGAGGAATATGCATGGTTAAATGAATCTACTAGGAATTTCCCTGATAAAAAGACATTAAAGCAAATGTTTTTAGATGCTGGATTTTCGACAGTACAGGTGAAGAGTTATACCGGTGGGGTTGCAGCTATGCACATGGGTGTTAAATAAAAATCATTAGTTTTGACAGACAAAAGGTGAATTACATGAAATTACCAAAAACATATACCTACCTAAAGAAAGATCTCGACGTAATAGAATCATCCTTAATGGAGGCAATTCAGGCCAATCATCCCGTACTACGAGAAGCATCTACACAGCTATTGAAGGCAGGAGGGAAGCGTATTCGGCCTGTCTTTGTTTTGTTATCAAGTCAATTCGGTACGGTTAGTATCGAACAAATAACCAAAGTGGCAGTTTCATTGGAACTAATCCATATGGCAACCTTAGTCCATGATGATGTTATAGATGACGCGGAGCTAAGAAGAGGGATGCCGACAATTAAGAAACAATATGGTAACCGTGTCGCCATGTATACTGGTGACTACATTTTAGCTCGAGCTCTAGAAACCATCACACAGATTGATAATGCAGAATTACATAAAACATTGGCAGAGGCATTAGTCGAGGTTAGTTTAGGAGAAATTCAACAAATCAAAGATAAGTACAACTGGGATCAAAATATACGATCTTATTTAAGAAGAATTAAGCGGAAGACTGCCTTACTCCTCGCTTTAAGCTGTAAGCTTGGCGCGATGACATCAGGAATTACACCTAGTGAAGTTAAGAAACTTTATGAATATGGATATTATATTGGAATGAGCTATCAGATCATCGATGATATTCTTGACTTTACTTCTTCTGCTGAAGAATTAGGTAAACCATCTGGGAATGATTTGTATCAAGGGAATGTCACGTTACCAGTTCTTTATGCTATGCGTGATGAGAACTTTAATCGGTTAGTTAGAGAAACCTTCGCAAATCCGGATGAGGTTTCTAAAGAAAAGATGGAATGCATCATTAGCAGACTAAAAGAAACGGATGCAATTGACATGTCTTACCAGCTAAGCGAACGTTACTTAAAAAAGGCGTTTCGTGCATTGAATGGTTTCCCTCATAATAAGGCAAAGATAACCCTTGAACAAATTGCCAAATATATAGGAAAAAGAAAGCAATAGTAAATATTGTTATTTTTATAAAAGTTTGATAGAATTTAAACGGTTACATAATTCCTAATGACATACTTAAATGAGGTGTAAACATGGAGAAAACTTTTTTAATGGTTAAACCAGATGGGGTACAACGAAATTTAGTAGGCGAAATTGTAAACCGATTTGAGAGAAAAGGCTTTAAATTAGTAGGTGCAAAATTAATGCAAATCTCTGAGGAGCTAGCGAGTGAGCATTATGGAGAGCACAAAGAAAGACCTTTCTTCGGAGAACTAGTAGAATTCATTACTTCTGGACCAGTTTTTGCAATGGTATGGGAAGGTGAAAAAGTCATTAGTACAGCTCGTGAAATGATGGGTAAAACGAACCCAGCTGAAGCTTTACCTGGTACAGTAAGAGGTGACTTTGGGGTGACAGTAGGTAAGAACGTCATTCATGGTTCTGACTCACCAGAAAGCGCTGAGAGAGAAATTAATTTATTCTTCAATCAAAATGAATTAATTTCATATTCAAAACAAGATAGTAATTGGATTTATTAAGTTAAACAAAATGCCTCCGTTTCTTTAATGGAGGCATTTTACTAGATAAGCAAGTATACATACATAAGCAAAAAGAGGCGCAGAGGCTATGAGGGATGATTATCAACTATTTATAGAGAAAGTGTATGCTAAGTTTCGAATTGATCTAAAGCAGTATAAAGAAGCACAGATGAAGCGAAGATTAACCTCATTACGTGATAAAAGAGGTTACCAGGATTTTATGTCCTATTTTGACGCGATTCATCAAGACAAAGGATTACTTAATGAATTTATCGATAGAATTACCATAAACGTATCGGAATTCTACCGAAATCCTAAGCGATGGGAAGTATTGCGTGATACCGTCATACCAACACTCCAAACAAATAATAAATCATTTTTCGTTTGGAGTGCAGCTTGTTCTACAGGAGAAGAGCCTTATAGTATAGCCATTTTACTAAAAGAATTCTTCCCTAATGTAAATGCTAAAATCCTAGCAACCGATATTGATGAAAAGGTACTAGAAAGAGCCAAACAAGGTGTTTATGCTGAACAGGCGCTTAAGGAATTACCGGAAGAATTAAAGAAAAAGTACTTTACGTATCGTGATAACACATATGAAGTAGACCCTTCTATTAAGCGTCAAATTACGTTTAAGAAGCACAATCTATTAGAGGATGACTATCCTGAGCAAGTTGATTTAATTATATGTAGAAATGTACTTATATATTTTACGGATACCGCTAAGGATAAAATCTATCATAACTTTTCTGAATCACTTACAACTAATGGCGTTCTATTTGTTGGTAGTACCGAACAAATATTTAGTCCAAACAAGTATAATCTGCAATTATTGGATACTTTCTTTTATCAAAAATTAAATTAATTATCAAATGCTCATATCAGATGATAGGGAGCATTTTTTTCTATTATAAGGACCTATTAGTTTATACTAGATAATAGGATAAGTAAAACAAGGAGGTAAAGCATGCGTTATTTAACTGCAGGTGAATCACATGGAAAACAATTGACAACAATCATAGAAGGTATTCCTGCACAAATGCCTTTACAAAAAGATCAGATAAATGAGTCGTTACTTCGTAGACAAAAAGGTTATGGACGGGGTAAACGGATGCAAATAGAGAAAGATTTAGTTGAGATTACAAGTGGTGTTCGCCATGGTTATACACTAGGATCTCCTATTTCACTAGTGATAAACAATGATGATTATAAGCATTGGACCGATATTATGGGGGAGGATCCGTTAGATAAGGATGTGACGTTAAGGCGAGTAGTAACAAGACCTAGGCCGGGTCATGCAGATTTAAACGGGGCATTAAAATATGGACATCGTGATATTCGTAACGTATTAGAGCGCTCCTCTGCTCGGGAGACTGCAGCAAGAGTGGCTGCTGGTGCCGTTGCGAAAACAATGCTAAAACAACTTGGGATTAGTGTGTGTGGGTATGTAAAAGAAATAGGCGGAATTCAAGCAGAAGATATGCCTAACGTATCAATGGAAGAAAGACAGCGGATTTCGGAAGCTTCTCCAGTAAGAACGATAGATAAGAATGTCGAGCAACAAATGATGGAGAGAATAGATTTGGCTAAAAAGAATGGTGATACCTTAGGAGGTGTTACAGAGGTTTACGTAGAAGGGATGCCTGCTGGTGTCGGTTCCTATGTACATTATGACCGAAAGCTAGATTCACGTATTGCAGGAGCGGTAGTCAGTATCAATGCATACAAAGGAGTTGAATTTGGAATCGGTTTTGAAGCCGCAAGAAGAAATGGTAGTGAGGTTCATGACGAAATCAATTGGAATCAGGAAAAGGGGTATTACAGAAACTCGAATAATCTTGGGGGATTTGAAGGTGGAATGACAACTGGAATGCCCATTGTAGTTAAAGGTGTTATGAAGCCGATTCCTACCTTAATGAAGCCACTACAAAGCATTGACATGGAAACAAAGCAACCTTTTCAAGCTAGTGTGGAGCGCTCTGATGCTTGCGCAGTACCTGCAGCCGCAGTAGTAATGGAGCATGTGGTAGCATTTGAGTTAGCAAAAGCGATGCTGGAGCAATTTCCGCGTGATAACTTCTATAAATTAAAAGAAGCAGTAGAAAACTATCGTGAAGAAATAAGGAGATTCTAATGAAAAACATTCATGTGCGTTCAACCATTCAATCCTATGATATTGTAATTGGTAACCATATACGCCATCATATCAAGGACCAGCTGGATAAGAATTATTCGTCGATTCTTATTATTACAGATTCTAATGTTGGAAAACTATATGCTCAAGACATTCACGATGGACTAAATCAAAAGAACATCTTTATAGAAATTGTCGATGCAGGGGAGCAATCGAAAAATATTGAAACATTTTATAACCTTCATACGAAAGCAATTGAATATGGCTTAGATCGTCAATCTCTCATTATTGCTTTAGGTGGAGGGGTAATAGGAGATTTAGCGGGATTTGTAGCAGCAACCTATATGCGCGGAATTGATTTTATTCAAGTACCTACTACATTACTAGCGCATGACAGTAGTGTTGGAGGGAAAGTTGCTATCAATCATGATAAAGGAAAGAATTTGATTGGTAGTTTTTATCCACCTGTACTAGTACTATATGATACGGATACATTACAAACTCTACCACCAAAAGAAATTCGATCAGGGTATGCTGAGCTAATAAAAGAAGCTATGCTTTCCGATAGTGGATTATGGAACAAGCTCTTATCGCAGCATTTAGATAGGATTACCCCAGCTGATTTAGAACAGTTTCTAGAAATGGGAATTAAAATTAAAGCAGAAATCGTTCAACAGGATGAAAGAGAATCAGGGGTGCGGAAGTTTTTAAATCTCGGGCATACATTAGGTCATGCAATAGAAGCCGATTTAGGGTATGGTGTACTAACCCATGGTGAGGCAGTGGCAATTGGACTACTATTTGCATTTTACGTAAGTGAACAAGAATTACAAGCAGTATTGCCGATACAAGAGCTCAGAGATTGGTTAAAACGAAATGAATATCCATTTTTGGTGAATACGGATAGAATAGACGAATTAATCGATTTAATGAAACGTGATAAAAAAACAGAGCATAATCAAATCCAGATGGTATTATTAAATAAAATTGGAGACCCCGTTACCCATATTGTAGAAGAAAACAAACTAAAGAATTATTTAACATCATTTGTAGAGAGAGAAATAATAAATGGATAAAAACAGTCATGGTGATTGTAAATAATCACCACCGTAATCTAGTTTTTTAGTAGAGATAACTTAACGGTAGATGGAAGGGATTTTAAAGTGAATATTATTGTAAAAGCAAACAACTTAATGGAGATGGATAAGGTAGACGAGGCGCTAAAGCTTATACGTAAGCAAATGACAAAAGCATCTGATGAAGAGCTATATTGGTATGCGGAATTTTATTTGCATTGGGGATTTTTAGTGGAAGCTGAAGAGATTCTGTCTAGATTACTTATAAACTATCCAGAAGAAAGTGAATTAAAATTATACCTCACGGATATTTATATCGAACAAGATAATGATGAAAAGGCTATAGACCTACTTAACTCTATTCCAAAAGGAGATGACGCTTATTTGCAAGCTTTAGTAGCACTTGCAGATCTTTATCAATCCCAAGGGTTATTTGAGGTAGCAGAGCAAAAGCTTCTACAAGCGAAAGAGTTAAATCCGTCTGAGCCAATCATTGATTTAGGTTTAGGAGAGCTCTATTATTCTTTCGGAGATTTCAAGCGAGCCATCACCTTTTATGAAAAAGCCTTAAAATCCGATGTGCACGATATCCCAATTCATGAAAGATTAGCAGAATCTTATGCCAACGTTGGAGAGTATGAGGTTGCATTAACCTATTACGAAAAAACAGATAGCAAAAATCCAGATGTGTTATTTAAATATGGGGTTACAGCATATCAAGCAGATCGTAAGGATATTGCTATTCATGTATGGGAGGAGTTAATTGAAGAAGATCCTTATTACCATACTGCTTATATGCAGTTAGCGAAGGCTTATGAGGACGAGGAGTTACTAAATGATGCTTACGAGACGACATTAAAGGGTCTAAAATTAGATGAGTTTAATAAGGAACTATACTACTTAGCGGGGACCTTGGCTCATAAATGTAATTTAGATGTGGAAAGTGAAAAACACATTCGAGAAGCAGTTAATCTCGATATGGATTATAAGGAAGCAGTTCTGTTTTTAATAGAACTGTTAAAATTGAAGGCCAAGCCGGAAGAAATTATCGAGTTAATTCGTATGGTCAAAGAATATGGTGGTGACGATCCTTTATATGACTGGGAAATTGCACGTGCCTATATTGAAATTGAATCCTATAATGATGCATTAAATCACTACAAGGAAGCATATAATAGCTTACAACATGATAATGACTTCTTAAAAGAATACGGATACTTCTTAGTTGAAGAAGGGAAATCTTTAGAGGCGATTAAGGTATTCACTACCTATTTAGAGCAAGACCCACAGGACGATGAAATCATGGAATACGTTAATCGTTTGAAGCAAATGTAATATGGTGAAGGGGAGGAGGTAATAAACGCTATGCAAGCACCTGTTTCAGTAAAGGATAAAAAGAAGTTTTTACAATGGTTCCTCAATAATTATCAATTAAAAAAACGGGAAAGTGTATGGATTCTGAACTACTTAATTAATCATCAAGAAATATTAGAAAATGTTCACTTTGTTCATGACGCTAAATTTTGTGTAAGAAGTGTTATTATTACCAGTCAATGTTCCAAAGAAGTCCCATTCCGCTTTTACAAAAATCATTTAGTAACCACAGACGCTGAAAAGGCATTTCACGATATTCGTCTCAATCAACATGAGTCATTATATATTCAATTAAATTTTAATCAGTCAAATCAAAATCATCTATATGCTTCCGTATTAGAAGAAAATCCTTTTGTACCGGATGAATATTTAATTACCCAGCAAGACAAAGATAATGCCAAGTTACTGCTGGAACACTCACTATTTGAGTTTCGTAAGAAACAGTTGTTAGAGAAAATTGATCGGAGCTTAGATGAACAAGATAAAGACCAATTCAACAAATTAGTGAAGGAACTTAGAATCCTTGAATTGAAAATGCTTAGTCAACCTACTTTGCAAGAGCAATAGGTTGATTTTTTTTGTTTGCACCAGTATATTAACTTGGGAATCATAAAAATATTAAATTTAGTAAATACTAAAAAAGGTGGCTACATACATGCAATGGACAAAAAAGGATATGGAGCTCTATGTTGGCTCAAAAGAATATATTGATACTGCTATCATTCCAATAATTCCGTTCCAAGTATCACAAGAAGCATCATTTGGAAAAAGTACTTCCAAAAGAGAGAGCTTATCTATCTTTGCGACGGAAATTGAAAAAGAGCTGTCGGGTAGAGTTCTTTTAATTCCTAACTATTATTATTTAGAATTTGGTAATAAGGAACAAGAAGCGAAGCGACTAAATGAGTGGTGTGAAGAAATTAAGAAACAACCGTTTGAGCATGTGTTCATCTTAACCTTTGATGCTAGTTGGAAGCGTTATGAAAAAAATTTAGAGGCTAATCTCTTATGGGTTCCTGGAGTTCAGGTTGATGAGACAAATTCCGCTAATATGCTGCAACTAATTAGGGGACAAGTTCCAGATGTCATCGATCTTATACGCAGTTATTGGTAAACGTAATAAAATTATGAAATCTTTCAGAACATAGATGGATATGTATTGACCGAGCAGTAAGTTTGCGCTATCATGATAATGTCCTAGTAATATGATTAAAATTATTGTCCGTGATTATTGTGAAGAGGGGGGAAAATCATGAGCGAAGAAAAGCAACAAGTGTCCCGTCGTCAATTTCTGAATTATACACTAACAGGTGTTGGAGGATTTATGGCTGCTGGTTTGCTTGCACCTATGCTCAGAATGGCGATTGACCCAGTTTTACAGCCACCAAGTGATGGTGACTATGTAAACGTCGGTCTTGCTGTTGAAGATATTACAACAACACCTCAACGTGTCGATTGGCAAATTGAACAAGTAGATGGATGGTATGAGTCACAACCAACAAGAACTGCGTGGGTTTATAAAGATGATAGCGGAAACATTGTAGCACTTTCCCCAATATGTACACACCTAGGCTGTGTTGTATCATGGGAGGGAAATGAAAGTTTTCCGGACCAATTCTTTTGCCCATGTCATGATGGTCGCTACACCAAGGATGGTGTGAACGTTCCAGGAACACCACCGACAGCGCCATTACCTTTGTATGAACAAAAAGTGGAAAATGGAATGCTATACTTAGGTAAAGCAATATCTAGAAAGGAGGCGTAATTATTTATGCTACAAAAGATTTATGACTGGATCGATGAGCGTATTGATATTACGCCAATCTGGCGGGATATTGCAGACCATGAAGTACCAGAACATGTTAACCCTGCCCATCATTTTTCTGCATTTGTATATTGTTTTGGTGGTTTAACATTCTTCGTGGTTGTTATTCAAATTTTATCAGGTATGTTCTTAACGATGTATTACGTACCAGATATTGAAAACGCTTGGAGATCTGTATATTACTTACAAACTGAAGTTGCACATGGTCAAATTGTACGTGGCATGCACCACTGGGGTGCTAGTGTCGTTATCGTAATGCTTTTATTACATACTTTAAGGGTGTTCTTCCAAGGAGCATATAAAAAACCTCGTGAATTAAACTGGATGGTAGGGGTACTTATCTTCTTTGTTATGCTAGGTTTAGGATTCACAGGATATCTATTACCTTGGGATAACAAAGCATACTTTGCTACACAAGTAGGATTAGAGATGGCCGAACAAGTACCACTCATAGGTGGCGATCTAAAAGCATTACTTGCGGGTGATGAAGAAATTGTAGGAGCTCAAACATTGACTCGTTTCTTTGCGATTCATGTATTCTTCCTACCAGCTGCATTATTTGCGCTTATGGGAGCTCACTTTATCTTAATCCGTAGACAAGGTATTTCTGGACCACTATAAAAAGGAGGGGAAGGCTATGCATAAGGGAAAAGGAATGAAATTTGTCGGAGATTCTCGTGTACCGGCAGAGCGTAAAGCATCACAAATACCTAAAGATTATTCTGAGTATCCTGGAAGAACAGAAGCTTTTTGGCCCAACTTCTTATTAAAAGAGTGGTTAGTAGGTGCAGTATTTTTAGTTGGATTTTTATGTCTTACATTAGCACATCCATCTCCACTAGAAGGAATGGCTGATCCAACGAATGCAGCATATATACCTTTACCAGACTGGTACTTCTTGTTCTTGTATGAATTACTTAAATATGAATTCGCTAGTGGACCGTATGTATTACTTGGTATGATTGGGTTACCTGGTCTTGCATTCGGAGCGCTCCTTCTAGCACCATTCTTAGATAATGGTCCTGGACGTAGACCACATCAACGGCCAATAGCTGTTATTATGATGTTACTTGCTTTAGTATCTGTAGTATGGTTAACATATACTTCTGCATCTCATGTTAATTGGGAAGAGCGTGCAGAAATGAATAAACCAATTCCACCAACTGAAGTTGAAATAGATACGTCACATGAGGGCTTTGCTGCTTATGAAACGAGCTGTTTACAGTGTCATGGTGATGCATTACAAGGTAGTTCTGCAGCACCAGCGCTTATTGGTACTGAACATACTGCAGAAGAAATTGCTACTATTGCAAAAGAAGGTATTGGTAGCATGCCTGCTAATATGTTTACTGGTACGGAAGAAGAGCTTGAACAATTGGTTGATTTTATAATTTCAGTCAATGAGCAGGCGGCAGAATAATCAATGTTAGAAAAGCACCTTTGCCAACATGGTAAAGGTGCTTTTCATTTTTTAAGGAGGAGAAGTATATTTACATGTTAAAAGCGATATTGCTAGATAAGCGCTTCCTTGTTCTATTATTTATCATTAATTTAATTGGCACAATCTATGGGTTTTATTGGTATCGCTCTCAGCTAGCAATTACACCAACAATTTTCCTTATATTTGTACCAGATAGTCCGACTGCAAGCCTATTCTTTACGATATTTTTGTTGTTTTTTATTTTTAGAAAGCATTTTCCTTTGATTGAAGCTTTGGCTATTATCACTTTGTTTAAATATGGAATCTGGGCTGTTGTGATGAACGTATTAACGTTGTGGCTAAATGGGGAATTAGCTCCTAGTGGTTATATGTTAATGGTATCTCATGCAGCCATGGCAATCCAAGGATTACTATATGCTCCCTATTACAAAATAAGGCTCATACATATTGTCATTGCAGCTATTTGGACTTTACATAATGATGTAATTGACTATGTATTTGGAATGATGCCAATTTATTCTACACTAACCGCGTATATGGATAAAATAGGCTATTTTACATTTTGGCTCAGTATTGTATCCATATGGATTGCTTACAAGTTAACCATTAAAGATAAGCCAAGCCTGTAAGTTATAACAGCTAATGGAATGTCATACATTTATAGAGATACTCATTGAAAAGGGTGATCTCTATGAAAAAGAAACGATCTATAAAAATCTTGATTTGGATTATCATAGGGATAGTTTTTTTTATTCTGATGGAATTGCTTTGGAGTGATGTTATACTTGCCAACATGAAAGAAGAAAAGAGAGAGGATAATCTTTTGCCCTTTTATTGGTTACTGCTAATTGTTGGCGGATCTATAGTATGTACATTATCTTATGTTAGTTGGAGAAAATATCATGGTGAGAAGAAGGATAAGCAGCATAGAGATAACGACAAATTAATTGACTAAATCTGACTATTTGACTAAAATTGACTATAGAGACACATTAACATAATGGAGGAATGTACCATGACTCTTGGAACCTATTTAATCTATATAGTACTTCTTATGATTATCCCACTTTGGGCACAATCAAAGGTAAAAAGTACGTATAATAAATACTCTAAAGTAGCTACATCATCTATGATGACAGGTGCTCAAGTGGCACGTAAAATTCTCAATGATAATGGACTTTATGATGTTGAAATTCATGAGACAAAAGGAACACTAACAGATCATTATGACCCAAGGAAAAAAGCTGTTTTTCTTTCAAGTGGTATTTATCACGGACAATCCATGGCTTCATCTGCTGTTGCTGCTCACGAAGTAGGACATGCCATTCAGGATGCAGAATCCTATGCATTTTTACGATTTAGAAGTGCTTTAGTACCGGTAGCAAACTTTGGCTCTAATATATCAATATTTTTAATCATTGCAGGTTTTATAATTGGTATGACAGAGCTTGCCGTGATTGGGGTTGTTTTCTTTGCTGCTGCGGTGTTATTCCAATTAGTAACATTACCGGTGGAATTCGATGCCTCTAATCGAGCAATGGCGCAGTTAGTATCTACTGGTGTCATTCGAAATAATGAGGAACGTGATACGAAGAAGGTATTAAATGCTGCTGCTATGACATATGTAGCTGCTGCATTAGTAGCAGTTGCGGAATTAATCCGTTTTATTTTAATGATTGTAGCAAGTAACCAAGATTAAACAATTCATTAGACAAATATAGGGAATAAAATTAAAAAATCCGGACCATGTTGACTATCATTAGAGTTCACATTCGTACGGATTTTTATTATAAATTGTTTGCTTTTTGTAAAAGGAAAGACTTTTTGCAGGGGGGAGCGTGTACATCATGCTCTCCCCTCTATTGGTTTTTCCGTTATCACAGGTTTTTCACTGTGTAATGCCACAGAGTAATATCCAATTATATCTTCGTTATACAACTAGATTCACTTAATCATTAATTGGATTTTTGTTTTCGTCTAATGTGAATCCTTCCCCCAAGACATCGTGGACAGTGCCGACTGCAACGAAGGCTTGCGGATCAATTGCATTAATAATGCTCTTTAATTTTACAATTTCATTCCTACCGACAACACAATATAATACATCTCTTTTTTCTCCTGTGAAGCTTCCACGTCCATCTAGAACGGTTACGCCACGGTCCATATCGTTCATGATTTTCTTTGCAATCACATCACTCTTAGAGGAGATAATAGTTGCTCCGCGAGCTGAGTAGGCACCTTCCTGTATGAAATCAATGACTCGTGCACCTACATATACAGCAACTAATGTATACATTCCTTGGTCAAGTTCAAGAATGGTAAAAATGGAGGTAACGATTACGACAAAGTCAAAAATAAACATGGTTTTCCCCATGCTCCAACCTATATATTTATGTACAATTCTTGCAATAATATCTACACCACCAGTAGTTCCTCCATATCGAAATACAATTCCTAGTCCTACTCCGATAAATACACCGGCAAATAACGCAACAAGAAACATATCTTGTTCTAAATGAATTTCATATTCATAAAGCTGGAAAATGCTTAAGAATAAAGAAACAGATAAAGTCCCAATGATTGTGTAAAAAAGTGTATTTCGACCGAGAAATTTCCAACCAATAAGGAGGATTGGAATGTTCAGAACGATATTCGTAATAGCTGGATCCCATTTGAAAGCGAAATATAAGATTAAGGTAATACCAGTAAAACCACCTTCACCAAGGTTATGCTGCATATTAAAGTGAACGATTCCAAAAGAAAAAATAGCAGCACCAATTAAGATGAAAAGGATATTTTTAATTTTTAAGCCGAAAATCATTGTTGCACCTCCATTTATAAAATGATACGATAGAACACTTTTTCTATTATAATCAATTTAAATGGTTAGAACAATGCTTTCCCGTGCTAAATAATTTGTCAAAAACTATCGGATTCGCTAACATTAAAGAAAATGCTACTCGAAAAGGGGCAGATTATTATTCGTACTTCAGATATTACTACAAAAGAAATGCAAAAAAGAGTTGATCAATACATTAGTCAATTTAAAGAGGGTTATTTTTCACCTTTAGCTTTAATGGCTAGATTAACGGAAGAGGTAGGAGAACTCGCTCGGGAAATGAATCATTATTACGGGGAGAAGCCGAAGAAATCTACTGAGAAAGAAAATACAGTGGAAGATGAATTAGGTGACATCTTATTCGTTATTGCATGTATGGCTAATTCATTAGATATTGACCTGTCGGACGCTTTTAACCGATCGATGACGAAATTCGAAACGAGAGATAAGGATAGATGGACGAAGAAGGAATTGCAACAGGAGGGGCGAGAATGAGGAAAAATATAGTTATTGCTGGTCCTCGTGGGCGTATGGGGTCTGAGGCAGTACAAATGGTATTAGCAGAGCCAAGCTTTAATCTAGTTGCTTGCATTGATCATAAAGCATCTTCTATATCATCACTAGCTGAGAAGGCTATTCCGGTATATCAAAATCCAGAGGAGTGCTTCTATGCAACGGAAGTAGATGTATTAATAGATCTTACGGTTGCTGAAGCAAGCTATCATCATATTCTTATCGCTTTACAGCAAAATATACGCTGTGTAGTGGGTACGACTGGATTTACCAACGAGCAGCTAGTAGAGATGAAACTAGTAGCAAAAGAGAATAAAACTGGCATAATTATCGCGCCCAACTTTGCAATAGGAGCTATACTTATGATGCATTTTTCCAAAATAGCAGCGAGATATTTTCCAGACATCGAAATTATCGAAAAACATCATAATCAAAAGGTTGATGCGCCATCTGGAACAGCAATAAAAACTGCTGAAATGATAAAAACGGTACGTGAGAGTAAAGCACAAGGCCACCCTGATGAAGTAGAGGTACTGAAAGGGGCAAGAGGAGCACAGGATGATGGCATCCACATACATAGTTTACGGTTACCAGGGCTCGTCGCACACCAGGAGGTTATTTTTGGAGGAGAGGGCCAAACATTAACGATTAAACATGATTCAATGAATAGAAAGTCCTTTATGGAAGGAATTAAATTATCCGTAAATCAGGTGTTTCACATTGACGAACTAGTCTATGGTTTGGAAAATGTCCTAGATTTGGATTAATAAATGGAGGTAGTTTATGAATATTGCATTAATAGCTCATGATAAGAAGAAACAAACCATTATTAATTTTGCTTTAGCTTACAAACACGTGTTAGAAAAGCATCAATTATTTGCAACAGGGACTACTGGAAAGTTAATTACCGAGGAAACGGGCTTAGCCATTCATCGTTTTCTATCTGGGCCATTAGGTGGCGATCAACAAATTGGAGCCATGATTGCGAATAATGAGATGGATATGGTTATATTCTTCCGTGATCCTTTAACCGCTCAGCCTCATGAACCAGATGTAAGTGCACTTATAAGGCTTTGTGATGTACATCAAATTCCACTTGCAACGAACATAAGTTCGGCTGAAATATTTATACATGGATTAGAGCATGGTAGTCTTGACTGGAGAAAGATAATGAAAGGGAAAAAGGAATATTGAAGATGAAAAAAATAGGAATAACCTGTTATCCATCAGTGGGTGGATCAGGTGTGATAGCTACAGAATTAGGGATGCTCCTTGCCGAGCAGGGGCATGAAATACATTTTATAACGTCTAGTCTACCTTTTCGTTTAAACCGAGTAATTCCCAATATTTATTATCATGAGGTAGAAGTTGGTCATTATCCAGTATTTCAATATCCTCCATATGACTTGGCTTTAGCTACCAAAATGGCTGAAGTGATTGATCGTGAAGAACTAGATATTCTACACGTTCATTATGCCATGCCACATGCAGTGTGTGCTATTTTAGCACGGGACATGGCTAAACGTGATGTGAAAATAGTTACAACATTACATGGAACAGATATAACGGTATTAGGGATTGATAATACATTTAAGCGGATGATTAAATATGGAATTGAAAATTCTGATGCTGTAACAGCAGTATCCAAGGATTTAGCTAATCAGACAAAACATATGATCGAAACAGATAAAGAAATTTCCGTGATTTACAATTTTGTTAACGAGGAAGAGTACTATAAGCGAGATTTAGAAGAAATTAAGGCACAATATGGTATACAGGAAGATGATAAGGTAATTATACATATTTCAAACTTTCGAAAAGTAAAGCGCCTAGAGGATACTGTCAACACATTTAAGCGAATAAGAGATGGTATGAAAGCGAAGTTACTGCTAGTCGGAGATGGTCCGGAATATACTAATACATTTAATCTGGTGACTAGATTAGGTATTCAGGATGATGTGTTATTCCTAGGCAAACAAAAAAATATAAGTGATTTATTATCGATAGCAGATTTGAATTTATTACTTTCAGAAAAAGAAAGTTTTGGATTAGTATTATTAGAAGCAATGGCTTGCGAAGTAGCTTGTATTGGTACGAATGTTGGTGGGATACCAGAGGTTATTGTTCACGATGAAACAGGATATATTGTGGAATTAGGCGACGTCGAAACAGCAGCTTACTATGCCAAGCAGTTACTAACTGATGAGTCATTACTAAAGCGTTTTTCTGAAACAGCTCTTGAACGTGTTCGGAATCATTTCCATTCATCTATTATATTAAACCAGTACATGGACTTATATCATAAATTATTATCGAATTAGTAAATAGAGGTGTTTAGGAATAATGAAGGAACTAACAGAGCCTTTTCGAGAAGCGTTAGCTATTATTGAAACGATAGAAGAAGCAGGTCACCAGGCATTTTTTGTTGGTGGCTGTGTTAGAGATTTTTTATTAAAACGACCAATTGGTGATGTTGATATTACAACCTCTGCAAAGCCTTTTGAGGTGCAGGCTATTTTTGATGAAGTAATCCCTGTAGGAATTCAGCATGGAACAGTCATCGTAAGACATCGTGGTATTTCGTATGAGGTAACTACCTTTCGAGTGGAAGGAGAGTACTCAGACCAGCGCCATCCTGATTCTGTACAATTTATTGA
This sequence comes from Ornithinibacillus liuyingii, assembly GCF_055550225.1. Classification (NCBI taxonomy): domain Bacteria; kingdom Bacillati; phylum Bacillota; class Bacilli; order Caryophanales; family Bacillaceae; genus Ornithinibacillus; species Ornithinibacillus liuyingii. Next base: position 181,450 of record NZ_JBPWOS010000007.1, read on the forward strand.
TAAGATTGACGAGGATTTAGCGAGAAGAGACTTTACCATTAATGCCCTTGCCATGAACAAGCATGGTTATATAATTGATCTGTTTCATGGTCGAGAAGATATTGAGAAAGCATTAATTCGAGCTGTGGGCAATGGCCATGATCGATTTCAAGAAGATCCGCTTCGGATTCTACGAGCAATTCGCTTTTCCAGTCAACTAGGATTCCAAATAGAAGAAAACACTTTAAAAGCAATTATGGCTACGAGGCAATCGATAACGGGACTTGCTGTTGAGCGGATAACCGTGGAGTTACAGAAATTATTTGCTGGTAAGGATGTCAAGACCGCACTATCCTATATGGTAGAATTAAGGATAGACCAAGAGCTTCCAGTTCTGAAAGATTATCATCTAATTGCCAAGCTTGTCCCTATTATTCAACCATTGCATACATTAGCTGAAGTGCTCTGTCTCATTCATCAGATGGAGCCTGAATTAGACATAAGAATTATTGGCAAGGAATGGAAATGTTCTAATAAAATTCTAAGAGAAGCCTTCCAATTGAACCAAGCAGTTGATTATTATAAAGCTAACGGCTTGGATAATTGGTTAGTATATCAACTCCTACCAGATTATTACAACGCGTTCTATCGAATTACGGAGATTATGTTCCCAACTAAGATAGACAAGGACGAACTTTACAGATTAAAAAAACAATTAAACCTTACATCAAAAAAAGACCTAAATATCAATGGAAATGATATAATAAAATTATTTCCTGCTGTTCCAAAAGGACCCTGGATTCAGGACAAACTGGTAAAACTAGAAAGGTTAGTTGTTCTAGGAGAATTACAAAACAACAATATGATATTAAAGGATTGGCTAAAATGGAATCCACCCGAGCAAAAATAATTAATTTATTATCCAGTAACCAGGATAGCTATATATCTGGACAAGAGATTTCAAATCAGCTCCAAATTTCTCGCAGTGCAATTTGGAAGCATATTAAGGAATTAGAAAAAGATGGCTATGTTATCGAGGGGATTCGAAACAGAGGCTATCGAATTCTTCAATCACCAAATAAAGTAAGTGAAAATACCGTACAATGGGGATTAAACACAAACTGGTTAGGCAAATCAATTATTCATAAGGAATCCACTACCTCTACCCAGCATATTGCGCATGATTTGGCTACGAATCATGCAGATCATGGGACAGTCGTTATTGCAGATGAACAAACTGCTGGTAAGGGAAGATTAAGCCGTGCATGGTATAGCTCGAAGAACAAAGGGATATGGATGAGTATTATTCTAAGGCCATCTATCCCACCATATTTAGCTCCTCAATTGACCTTACTCACGGCAACCGTATTAGCCGACGTATTGAAGAAAGAATTGAAGCTTAATCCAAAAATTAAATGGCCAAATGATATTTTATTACAGGATAAAAAAACTTCAGGTATTCTAACGGAGATGCAAGCAGAACAAGACCGTATCCAATATGTGGTTATTGGAATCGGAATTAATGTGAATCACGAACCGGATGACCTTGCTGAAGATATTCAATCGAAAGCAACATCTTTAAAGATAGAAACTGGTAAGTCATGGAATATGACAGAATTAATTCAACAAATCTTACTATACTTCGAAAAGACGTATGAAGATTTCCTCGATAAAGGATTTTCGGTAATTAAGGAAAAGTGGGAAAGCTATGGTTATCGAATCGGAGAGGTTACTAGCATTAAGACGTTTCATGATGTTCAAAGAGCAGTATTAACAGGAATTGCCGAGGACGGGGCATTATTAGCGAAGTATGAGGATGGCACGATTAAGAAGGTATATTCCGGAGAAATTGATTGGTTTGGTAATACATAAGGAATGGTAGGGGAGGTGTCTCTTAGGTAGGTTATCCTTTTAACCTGAGATACCTCTTCAACTTGTGATGAAGAAAAAAAGGAATAAAGTTTAAACGATACAATGAAGTACATTATATTAAATGACACATAAAGGTGGTGAGGGAATGAATCGATTTGTTGTCTTGGATTTAGAAACAACAGGAAATTCTAGTGCAAACCAAGATAAAATTATCGAAGTGGGTATCGTTGTAATAGAAGATGATCGAATTACGGATGAATTTTCAACGATGTTGTACCCAGAAAAATCGATACCACCCTTTATTACGAAGTTAACGGGAATTAAAGATGAAGATGTAAAAGATGCACCATCTTTTACAGAAATGGCGGATACGATAACGACCTTACTAGAAAACAGCTACCTAATCGCTCATAATGTTCCATTTGATATGGGATTCTTAAATTCAGAACTAACGTCTATTGGTAAACCTAGATTACGAAATCCTGTACTGGATACGGTGGAATTAACTAGAATACTGTTTCCACAGGCACCTGGCTTTAAGTTAGGGCAGTTGGCGGATTATTTAAAGATTAAACATGATAATCCTCATCGTGCCTTATCAGATGCTTATGTAACAGCAAAGCTTTTCCTTATCTTAAAGGAAAAGATATCTACCTTACCATATGAAACATTACAGCATCTTTTAAAAATCGAAAAATCATTAAAGTCCGATTTATATGACATTCTAAACAAACAAATGGAACTAGTTGCCTTTGAGACTGAGGAAACGGATTATATTAGTTATAAGGGACTTGCTTTTCTTAATAATACCCCTAAGAAGCGTGAAAAGGTAATGATCGCGACTTCCTATGGCGAGTATTTAGATTCTATCTATGAAGAGAACGGTTCGATGGAATCAGCGATTAAACAGTACGAAAAACGAGATGGACAACGAATCATGTCTGAGGACATTTATGATTCATTCCAGGGAAAAAAACACGCTCTAATTGAAGCGGAGACCGGTACAGGAAAGTCATTAGCATATTTGATACCAGCTATTTATGAAGCGGTAAAAACAAATAAAAAAATCGTAATTAGTACGTATACGACACAGCTTCAATCACAGCTATTAGAAAAAGAAATTCCTTTAGTAAAAAAGCTAATATCATTTCCATTTAAAGTGGCGTTATTAAAAGGAAAGCAGCATTATCTTAGTATTGAAAAATTCATTCATGAATTGTATTCCGCTGAGCAGGATAATTATGATATTGCCTTAACGAAAGCAATGATTCTCGTCTGGTTATTGGAAACCGAAACAGGTGATATAGATGAATTACACTTGCCTTCCCATGGCCAACTATTTTATAGACGAATCTCTGCTGATACGGAAGGACAAGCGGATCCTTCTTCACCATGGTTTAAATATTCCTACTACCAGAAAGCACGGAGAAAAGCACAATTAGCAGATATTATTATTACGAATCATGCATTATTATGTACCGATATATTTAATGAGTATCAGTTTTTACCAAAATACGATAAAGTTATCATTGATGAGGCACATCACTTAGAGGAGACCGCTTCAAAACACTATGGTTTAAAGCTTGATTATGTTAATATGCAACATGTAATCAACCAAATCGGAACCTTTGGAGAAGGGAAATGGATAGATAAGCTTGCCACTAATCATGTACAGATCAAAGAAGCCGTTTCCTCTGAACGCTGGAATGATTTGGTAAGCTTAACCAAGTATGAATTAGACGATTTATTCCGTTCAATATTTCAATATGTGTTACACCTAGAGGGAACGAAGAAGGTCTTAAGTGATGTCGGCCGAATTCAGTATCGGTATGAAGAAAGAAAAGAGAAAGAAGCGAGATGGAATCCAATTATAGAGATGGCTACAAGGGTTATCTTTTACATTCGGGATTTAATCCATTACCTTACTATCATAAGCCAACAATTGACTGATAAAGAAGCAAAGGATGAAACAGAGCATCGTATTGAATTACTTCAATCCTTTATTGATGGGATAGAACAATTATTCTTACTTGATAATGATTCTGTTGCCGTGAAATGGATAGAAATTGAAGCATATGGTGCTAAAAATGCGGTTTATTTATATAGTGAACCAGTTAATGTATCCTCTGTGCTTCAAGAACAATTTTTTGCTGTAAAAGAAAGTGTTATTTTAACCAGTGCTACTTTAACGATGAAAAATTCGTTTAGTTTCATTCAAAAACGGCTAGGAATACCAAATAATCGGCTTTATTCGAAAAAATTACCCTCACCTTTTTCTTATGAAGATCAAGTACGTGTGATGGTACCGAACGATTTTCCAGAGTGGAATTATAGTAATTCGGACGATTTTGTTATGGCAACTTGTGAGGCTATCCTATCCCTTGCAGAAATCACCAGTGGTAGGATGCTGGTACTATTCACATCGTATGATATGCTTAAAAAATCGTATTATTTAATTAAAGAATCCATGGAAAATGAAAAGTTTGTACTCATTGCCCAAGGTATTTCAAGTGGTAGTAGAGAAAGATTAAAAAAGAACTTCCAAACATTTGATCAATCAATCCTACTAGGAACAAGTTCATTTTGGGAGGGTGTCGATATTCCAGGTGATGATCTATCGTGTTTAATGATAGTAAGATTGCCATTTCAACCTCCTAATCACCCTGTATATGAGGCAAAAGCGCAAGATATGAAGAAAACTGGTGGAAATGCATTTTATGATTTAGCACTTCCAAATGCCGTTATCCGTTTTAGACAAGGGTTCGGAAGGCTTATTCGTTCTAATAATGATAGAGGGATTGTATTTGTGTGTGATGCGAGAATGATTAGATCGTCTTATGGAAAGTATTTCACAGAATCCATTCCAAAAGTACCGATTGCCTTTGATTCAACAACCGAGTTAATGAAAAAAGCAAGAGAATGGTTTTAACCATTAATTTTCAATACGGTATGGTATCACGTTGTTCTTCATTCTGTAATACTGTTTTGACATAAAAAAACTGATGCGGGGTGCATCAGTTCAATGAGATGGTATGGAGTTTAGAAGTTTTTTGGTTGAAATAAATAAAATCAAAACAAAAATCGGGAAATGCTTGGTATAATGGATGTGTTTCATCTTATTTAAGTTCAACGTAATTATAGTATTAGCAGCATATAAGCAACTATGATTAGTAATAATTGATAAGAATAGAAGCAATTTGATAGGTATAGGAATTTGGAGGGTAAATGATATGGGAAGAAACAAAAGGAATCAGCCAAGTATTAGAAATTTGAAGGTAGTAACAAACGTAGGTAACGTATGCGAAGAAATAATATAAATGCCCCCTCCTGGACAAAATGGGTTATATTCGCATTGATCATTGTTGTTGTTGCTATTCTTATCTTTTTATCGGTTTTATATAACAATATAGAAAAAAGTAAAACGAATGGGTTTGAAAATGCTGAAAAACGAGTAATCGAGGAAACAGAAGTAATAGAAGTAGTGGAAACGATGCGATACCACGGGGATACACTCCATTATATCGTCACTGGTACTACTGAAGATAATGGAAGTTTAATGGTGTTTGTTCCTGATGATGAAGAGGATAAATTAACCACCATTAATGAGGATGAGATTATTCCAGTTGAATCCATTCGTCAAAGTTGGCAACAAACATGTACAAATTGTGTGTTCATTAAAATTGTTCCGGCAATTACCGATCATAATCCATTATGGGAGATTACCTACTACGATGAAGCGGGACGATATGTGATGGATTATGTGTCTATGTTTGATGGCTCAAAGTATGAAGAATTTCGCTTTAAAAAAATGTTCGATTAAGTGAGGGAATTGCAAAATGGAGATTGCAAACAGAGTAAAAACATTAACCCCATCGTCAACCCTAGCTATTACAGGAAAGGCGAGGGAATTAAAAAATAATGGTTTTGACGTTATAGGACTTGGTGCAGGTGAACCAGATTTTAATACACCAGCATATATTATTCAAGCTGCAAAAGATGCAATGGATCAAGGCATGACGAAGTACACACCTGCTGGTGGTATTAATGAATTAAAGCAAGCTATTATGAAGAAGTTAAAACAGGATAACGAGCTTGATTATCAAATGAATGAGATCATTGTAACTTCAGGTGCTAAGCATGCTTTATATACGCTTTTTCAAGTGATTTTAAATGAAGGTGATGAAGTAATTGTTCCAGCGCCGTACTGGGTAAGCTATCCAGAACAAATTAAACTAGCTGGCGGGAAACCCGTTATTGTAGATGGCTTGGAAGAAAATGATTTTAAAATTACACCAGAACAATTGGAAGCAGCAATATCGGATCGTGCAAAAGCCGTCATTATAAATTCTCCTAGTAATCCAACAGGGATGATGTATAGTGAAGATGAGCTAAAAGCGTTAGGAGAAATCTGCTTAAAGCATAATATTGTTATCATTTCTGATGAAATTTATGAAAAATTAATCTACACAGAAGATAAGCATGTATCTATTGCACAACTTTCTTCTGCATTAAAAGCGCAGACCATCGTGATTAATGGCCTATCGAAATCACATGCGATGACTGGATGGAGAATCGGCTATGCTGCAGGTCCAGAAGTAATTATAAAGGCAATGACTAATTTAGCATCGCATTCAACATCTAATCCAACTTCAATTACACAATATGCTTCGTTAGCAGCATATCAAGCAAAAGAGGATCCAACTATTGAAATGCGTAAAGTGTTTGCAGAAAGACTCGATGCGTTATATGATTTAATCGTTACTATTCCTGGTGTGACCTGTAAAAAGCCTCAGGGAGCATTCTATTTATTTCCAAATGTATCCGGGTCTGCTAAATTAAATGGCTTTGATTCTGTGGATGACTGGGTAACAGCATTACTGGAAGAGGAAAAGGTTGCTGTAGTACCTGGTTCAGGCTTTGGAGCACCTAATTACATGCGTTTATCTTATGCAATCGAAATAGAGCAATTAATTGAAGCTGCTCATCGAATTAAACGATTTGTAGAAAAACATCAATAATAGATATTCACATGACGAAGCAAATTTTTTACTAATGGAGGTTATTTCGTTGAAAACAACAATCGCACAAGTACCCAAACATGAGGGGAAATCAGTAACAATCGGAGCATGGCTTGCTAATAAGCGCTCTAGTGGTAAAATTGCATTCTTACAATTACGTGATGGCACAGGCTTTATGCAAGCTGTTGTTGCCAAAAGTGATGTTAGTGAAGAAACATTTCAGCTTGCAAAAAGCTTAACACAGGAATCTTCTATTTATGTTACTGGTACTATTGTAGAAGATACTCGCTCCCCATTTGGTTATGAAATGCAAGTTTCGGATATTGAATTAATTCATGAGTCTGTTGATTATCCTATCACACCGAAAGAGCATGGAACAGAATTTTTAATGGATCATCGCCATCTATGGTTACGATCTAAAAGACAACATGCTGTAATGAAAATAAGAAATGAAATTATTCGTTCTACATATGAATTCTTTAATGATAACGGATATATCAAGATTGACCCGCCAATCTTAACAGGATCCTCTGCAGAGGGAACAACGGAATTATTCCATACCAAATACTTTGATGAAGATGCATACCTATCTCAAAGTGGACAATTATATATGGAAGCTGCAGCAATGGCCTTTGGAAAAGTATTCTCATTCGGACCAACTTTCCGTGCAGAGAAGTCTAAAACTCGTCGTCATTTGATTGAATTCTGGATGATTGAACCAGAAATGGCATTTGTAGACCATGAAGAAAGCCTAGTAATCCAAGAAAATTATGTTAGCCATATCGTTCAATCTGTATTGCAAAACTGTAAATTAGAGTTAGATATTCTTGAGAGAGATACTTCGAAGCTTGAAAAAGTTAAAGCTCCATTCCCACGGATTTCTTATGATGATGCGATTGCATTATTAAAGGAAAAGGGCTTTACAGATATTGAGTGGGGTGAGGATTTCGGTGCACCTCATGAGACTGCAATTGCAGAAAGCTTTGATAAACCTGTATTTATTACGAATTATCCAGCAGAAATTAAAGCATTTTATATGAAACCAGATCCAAATCGTGAGGAAGTTGTTCTTTGCGCAGATTTAATTGCTCCAGAAGGATACGGTGAAATTATAGGTGGATCGCAGCGAATTGATGATTTAGAGCTAATGAAAAAACGTTATGAAGACCATGGTTTAACAGGGCCAGCTTACAAATGGTACTTGGAATTAAGACAATACGGAAGTGTACCACACTCTGGATTCGGTTTAGGTTTAGAGCGTACGGTTGCTTGGCTTTCAGGAGTAGAGCATGTTCGTGAAACAATTCCATTCCCAAGATTGTTAAATCGTTTGTACCCATAAAAAACTAAATGTGGCTGTTCCAATTAGGGACAGCCACATTTATATGTACATCCAATTCATGCTATACTTAATATGAGGTGCACTATATGAAAAAAAACATGTTGATTCAAGATATTATGAATAATCAAATAAGCATACCGAGTGAATTATTGCTCTCTTATAAAACGTTAGGGCTTAATGAGACCGATTTAACCGTTATATTACACATCCATCGATTTATTTTACAGGGCAACGATTTTCCTACTATACATGAAATATCGGATTATTTGACTGTGGACGATAATGAATGCTCGAAGATTCTCCGCAAGCTAATTCAACGGAATCTCTTGAAGATTGAGCGTTCAGAGAACAGTCAAAATCAGTTAAGCGAATCCTATTCACTTGAGCCATTATGGGAAAAATTATACCAGCCTGTAAAGGAAGAGAAGAAAGACAATGATGATGGCACATTATTTATTTTGTTTGAACAGGAATTTGGTAGGCCACTTTCACCATTTGAAATAGAGACGATTAATGTTTGGTTGGATGAGGACAAGATCTCACCAGCATTGATTAAGGCTGCACTTCGAGAGTCTGTGTTGATGGCTAAGTTAAACTTTAAATATATGGACCGAATTCTTAGAGAATGGCAAAAGAAAGGGATTCATACCGTTGAACAAGCTCGTCAGGCCTCCAAGCGATTCCATGATAATCAGACCACCAAACAAAGTAATGTAAATAATTCAAAAAGAGATACATCATTTTATTATAATTGGCTAGAGGGAGAGGACTAATGTTAAACAAGAAACAAATTCGATTCTGTTTAGACGAAATAGGTAAGATGTTTCCAGATGCAGAATGTGAGTTAACCCATAGTAATCCATTTGAGCTTGTAATAGCAGTCTTATTATCAGCGCAATGTACAGATGCACTAGTAAACAAAGTTACAAAGGATCTGTTTCAAAAGTATAAAACACCTGAGGATTATTTAGCCGTACCACTTGAAGAACTACAGCATGACATCCGGTCTATCGGATTGTATCGTAATAAGGCAAAAAACATTCAGAAGCTTTGCACTGTATTACTTGAGGAATATAGTGGGGAAGTACCAAGGTCAAAAGATGAGCTAGTAAAATTAGCAGGGGTTGGTCGAAAAACGGCTAATGTCGTTGCATCTGTTGCCTTTGGTGAACCGGCTATTGCTGTAGACACACATGTAGAGCGGGTTTCCAAACGATTAGGTATCTGCCGCTGGAAGGATTCCGTCATTGAAGTAGAGGAAACGTTAATGAAAAAGGTACCGAAGGATGAATGGAGTGTTACCCATCATCGGTTAATCTTTTTTGGACGTTACCATTGCAAGGCGAAAAATCCGAATTGTCCAGAATGTCCCTTATTAGAAGTATGTAGAGAAGGCCAAAAGAGAATGAAAAAGCGAGAATCAATTTAAAAAAGCTGTCACGATAAACTGTGACAGCTTTTTTAGTTAAATCAACTATTCTTCTCCATTGTCTTCATCGCCCTGATTGTCAGAATTAGGGTTAGATGCTTCATCTGCTTCATCTTCTGGATCTGGATTAGTATCATCATTTCCAGGAATTTCAACAGAAGTACTACGGGTTTCCCCTCGGGATCCTTCATTAGCTCCTCTTTGGCCAATCGCTGTTACATGTATGGTGTAAACTTGACCAGGAGTAAAGTTTCCACTAATTTCAATTCCTTTAGATTCTACCATCTGGGTACCACCTTGTGCGCCTTCCACTACAACTTCGAAAGCAGCGGGTGGTCCATCATAGCCCCAATTTACATCGATAATGGATGTTGCTGGATCATATACAGCAGTAAGACCACTTACAGCATTGATAGGAGTATTCTCTTCCTCTTCTTCCTCATTATCTAGCTGAATCTTAACAGATTGTGGTTCACTGCGAATTTGGTCATTATCTTTACTTTTTACTACAACTTGAATCGTATATTCAGCACCAGGTGTTACTTGGCTGATTTCTAATTGTTTCTCTTCCGTAGAGGAGAGGACTTGCATGTCTCCACCGTTTACACTAGCTGAGACTTCAAAGTTAACTTCTTCATCAGAATCATAATTCCAAGTGACTAAAATAGAATTATTATCTTCTTTGTATTCCGCTTTTAATCCTTTAACTGGATCAAGCATATCAAATCGCTCGGATGTCTTTTTAGGCTCTGTACCCTTCACAAATAACTCCGTAACAATTTCAGAGCTAGGTGTATATTCACTAGGTAGGGCAGCAGGATTTGATCCTTTTTCTACTTTTACTTCTACGACCGAATCAGGTTTTACAAAATCAGCTGTCTCAACATTCTCGTGTACTTTTGTCATAAGCTGTTTAAATAGATTATGTGCTACCCATTTTTCATCATTCATTGTGCGGTTAGACTCGTCATATCCGACCCATATTGCAGTTGTATAGTTCGTAGTGTAACCTGCAATCCATGAGTCCTTTGTACCTTCCACATCTTTTAAGTTGGTAGTACCTGTTTTAGCTGCAATAGGTAAACCTGAAATTCGAGCCGGTCCACCAGAAGAACCTTGTGCTAAGGCAGTTTTTAGCATGTCAGAGATCATATAAGCTGTATAATCAGACATGGCAACTTCTGGTTCTGGCGCTAGGTTAATTGTTCGATCATCTGGGTACACTACTTTCGAAACGGCAAAAGGCTCGTATCGTATACCTTCATTACCAAATGCTTGGTAAGCTCCTGCTAATTGTAGTGGGTTAACATTGGTATCGGCGCCACCAATTGCATCCGTTAATTGTGGGCGACCATTTGCAAATTCAATCCCCAGGTTATTAGCAAATTTTTGCGAGTTATCATAGCCAACTTCTTCTAATACTTTTACTGCTGGAACATTGAGTGATTCTTGTAAAGCATATCGAGCGGTCATCCAGCCTTGATATGCTCTGTTCCAATTTCGGATTGCTTGGTCCGTTCCTGCAATTTCGTATGGCTTATCATCATTAATTTGATGATAAGTAGACATTTTATTGTATTCAATGGCTGGGCCATAAGCTACGATAGGCTTAAAGGTAGAACCAGCTTGGCTACCACCTTGAATTGCATAGTTCCAGCCATTCTGATAATTGCGGTCCCCACCAATTGCACGAATTGCTCCCGTTTTTGTATCAAGTAACACTAGTCCAGCATGTAAGTCCTCGTTAGGGAAGGCAACTGGATTATTTTCTGAATCTGATAATAATAGATCTACATAGTCTTGAGCGTTCTTATCTAAGGTGGTGTGAATTTGTAGACCATCAGAATAAATATCGGCACCATCTAATTTTTCGTGTACTTCTTTTTCTACTTGCTGAAGGAAGGCATCGTATGGATTCGATACTTCTTTCTTTTCAACTAGTAGGGAAGGGATATCCACTTTCATTGCTTCGTCAGCTTCTTCTTGTGTTATTTTGTCATGACGAACCATTAGTTTTAGTACAGTTTCCATTCTTTCTTTCGTTAGATCCGGATTTTTAAATGGATCATAAGCAGACGGTCTTTGCGGTAGCCCTGCTAAAATAGCTGCTTCTGCTACGGTTAGCTCATGTAAATCGGTTTTTCCAAAATAAGTTTCGGCAGCTTTAGCCACACCATAAGCACCAGATCCATAATAGATTTTATTTAAATACATCTCTAAAATCTGTTCTTTCGAATAATCTTTTTCTAGCTGTAAGGCGAGCCATTGTTCTTGTACTTTAAGTTTGATTTCTTTATCTGGTGTTAAGAAAGATTTTTCTACTACTTGCTGTGTAATGGTACTTGCACCTTCAGAACCAAATCCGTGGCGGATGTTTGCTATAATAGCACCACCAATCCTTCTTAAGTCGATCCCAGAATGATCAAAAAATCTAGCATCCTCAGTCGCGGTCACGGCATCGATTAGTATATCAGGTAAGTCGTCATACGAGATTTTTGTCCGTTTATATTCTCCAAGATCGGCGATGATTTCACCATTCATATCATAGACCTTTGAAGAAAGTGGATCTGATAATTTTGATGCATCAATTTCTGGTGCTGTGGCAATATAATAAGTAAATAAACCAGCTACACCTATGCCGATTGCAAGAAAAATAATAAGTAATGCTAATAATATCTTTTTCCATAATGGTTTCTTTTTTGATTTTTTTTGTTTTCTTCGCGCAGTGCGAGTTTGGCTATTTTCTGCCATTTCTCACTACCTCCAATCTAAAAATAAAGTTGATCAATAATCGAAAGGTAATCAACTCTAGTTTGGTATTTAAAAGGAATGAAGTGTCCTCTTTGCTTAATTTGCGTGTATGGTATTGATTTTCTACCATCGGCTTCCTTTTCATACCAAAAGGCTAATAATTCTTTTGCTTCTAACAGATATGTTTCATCGTGATGTGCAAATCGGATAATCATAAAACATATGCCGCCGTGTTTAATAATTGATTCCATATGATGAATCTGATGTTCATGCACATTGGCTAGCGGAAATGAATGTTTATTTTTCGTTTCTTTTGCCTCAAAGTCTACGTAATGATTTCGGTATAATCCGTTATAATCAGTTGTTGATGCTTGCTTGAAATACGCTTCAGTAATGACAGCTGCACTACGCTTAGGATAGTTAACTTTTACGATTTGAATGGGTGTGGGTTTCTTGTGAATGATAGCAAGATCCATGTCCAAATAATATTGATTCGTTTGGTTAATATCCTCTTCCAGTGTCATACCTCTATTTGAGAATGTTTGATTCGTCGTTTTACTTTTTATATTGGATAGTGACCGTTTTCCATTTGGATAATTCACGGCTTTCCCCCCTAGCATAAACAGTATCATATCAGAAAAACTCCTGCATTGTAACTTTAAAGTTAAAAATAGATCAAAATATCACATATAGGGCAGGGCATATATATGAAAAAACGGGAGTACCTCTATTATATAATAAATAGAACGAATAAGCATAATCTAGACAACATATCACGTACAAAAGCATACCAAGAGTTTTACTTGAAACATCCAGAAGTAAAATGGGCATTAGTTGCTAGTATTGTATCGAGAAATGCTGGATGGAATATGACTGATTTATATTTACCACCGTATAAAAACATGCTTGGAAATAAGGAATTGCAAAACTTATTCATGACCTATGAACGGGCAAATTGGCTGATTTTTTCCGATGCTTACCCACAATTATTAGCTTATGAGTTATTTAAGCATGGGCATTCATTAGTAGATATCTTAAAGGAACTTCATGTGTCTGATTTTATGATTCATGAATGGGAAATATTTAGAAAAACAAACAATAAAGAACGATTGATGCTGGCACTTATAATAAATGAGCAAAACGTTATACAACGTCCCGTTATTACGCAGCCGTATTTTAAAAGAAGCGTATTCTTCCGTCTTCCATATTGGCTACAAAATAATTTAATGCTTAATGCTGTCTTACTTCCTACTAGAGGAGGAAGTCTGTATGGATGTTATGTTCACGGGTTTACTAATGTAACCAATCGAATCACACTCGGTAAAAAGCTAGCCTCACAAATATTCCATCCTGAAGTTTATTCTGGCTTGATGGATTTTATAGTAACGGTCGAACATACTGGCTCAAGAAGAGATTATGAAAGTCTCTACGACATTTCACTTCCAAAGAGTCCAATGTTAAGACTTGTCTATCCTATAATCGATCACCAAGATAGTATTCGTCGGGATTGGTTTTATTTAGGGGGCACTAAAAAGAAGTGGTTTGAACCAGTAGCAGTTGAACCTAAGGAAATAGGAGGCTCATTTTATTTAAAACGAAAGGTTTTTTATGGTTACTATCATTTAAAATCCTTGATGCAAGAAAGAACAACATGACAAATTTTTCTGGATATTTAGATAGTTATGGTAGGATAGCATTTCAATTATGCGTTTTTCATGCATAACTTTGTGAAAAGAAGGTGCTGAGACAATAGTTTATCTTATAAATACCGAATAACATAGACCTCGCTCTTTTTCGGCGCTAGTAAAGTATTATTAGGTTGGACAACCTACAAATTTTATAGTGTCGTAGCTTCGTTTATATGTACCCTTGTTTTTTTATGTATTAGTTGTTCAGCGTGTTATAATCTTACATACTGTATTTTATAGTCTCCATATTACTCACTTTTCTTTCAACTATTTATACTATGGTGTGTAACAATTAAAGATCTATTCTAGTATTAACTAAATAGTCTTTACAAAATATTATAAAAAAGTTTAACACATTTACTTAACAATAATCATTTGCTTATTTAAGGATAATTTTCATGTATTTTGCTTGTATTTAATAAAATAATCCTCATGAATCATCTGCTTTTAGTAAAAATTGATTTATTTGGGAATTTATTGAAAACTCTTATTTTACTAAGTATAATATTATCCATAAAGGGGGAAATAGTTTATTAAATTACTTTAAGAATTTTATAGCTATAAACTTAAAGTATAATTAGAGTACGCAACAAAGATCTTCTAAATGTGAATAGTTATAATTCCAAAAACAGGAGGTTTTTCTAATGAAAAAAATGTTGTTAGTATCTTTATTGGCACTTGGTTAAGTTTTTATGTTTAATGACGTTGAAATATCTGCTGCAGAAATGATTGATCCTAATTTAGATCCTGATTTAATACAAGTCCAAACTACTGTAAATTTAAGTCCCGCAAACTTTGACGGTATTGCTTATAAAGAATATACACTAACTGTAAATACTAATTATTCCGGATCTAGCTATTTTAAAATTGATTTTGGTAATGGAACCAAAAAAGAGGGTTATGGCAGCTACAGTAAAAAGTTTACTAATATATGGAGAACAAACTCATATCGTGTATATACAACCTCTGCTCAAGCTTCAAATGTTGATTATGGACCAAGCCCATGGTTTTATGGAACTGCAAGGATAGCTTATAAATGAAAAAAGTAAACCTTATCAACAAGCGTTTCATTTTTATTATCATAACAGTGCTTATAATTATTATAGTCACTGTTTCTTACACGTTATCTATACTTTCTGAAGCTAATGAGCAGGTAAAAAGGGATATAACAAATTTTTCAAGAGGATCCTATGATATTCTAATACGCCCAGGCGGAAAGCAAACAGAAGTTGAAAAGCAATTGAATATTATTGAAGAGAATTATCTTGGTGTTGGTGATGGGGGTATCACAATCGAAGAATGGGAGGAAATTAAAAACCATCCACAAGTTGAGGTTGCCGCCCCTGTAGCTTCCATAGGACTTTTCACAGCTAGAAAACGTACGTGGATGATAGAACGAGAAAATCTTCAATATTATGAGGTAGACTATTATACTAGTGATGGGGTAAATTCATATAAATCAAAAGAAGATACATTCATGTATGATTTCCAAGGTAACTTTGATTCCCCTAGAGTACAATACCCTTCCTCATTCGAAGTAGGTGATAATTTCTTCATAGAAGAAATCGCGACCTTTTATTTTCCTACTTCCTATCATCAAGTGGTAGCCGTCGATGCAGTAGAAGAAGAGAAATTAACACATCATGATTTAGGTTTATTGAATAAGCCAGTTGAGAATATATTTGGACATTATGTTGATGATCAAGACTTGGCAATCCCAATTTTGAGTTTAAAGGATGTTCCAGTCCCCAGTACAATTAAATTAACAATCGATGACTTAGAAGAACCAACAGAAAGTGAAATAATGGAATGGAACAGTCGTTTCATAAATGAAAATCCAATTCAAGGAATGATAGAACAACCTGATATTTATCATAGAGTAGTAGATGAATTTATAAGTAAAAAAAGACTTCACAATGAATTAGTCTATACATTTAAACCTGAAGACGGTCCTTCACCCTTTGAGAACCTCCTACTTTATGTTGATGAAAATATGAAGCTAGCACCTGATGATGGAACAGGAGAGAACATGTTAGGGGGTGCTCATCAAAGTTTAAGCCAAAATATTGGTTATCAACTAGAACCGATTCAGTATGAATTGATAGATAAAAAGAACCTTGAAGTTAAACAGACAGGTATAGATGATGTATATCATGTTCCTACATATCGAGAAATTCAGGAGATTGAGTTTTTTGAACTTGATGAAATTTCTAGAGAACCGTTAAATAGAGATGAAGCATTCGAGTTTTATAATGTTGGATTTTTTTCGATACAAGAAAACACGGAGGATTTAGCTTCTTCTCCACTCGGAATTTACGGTCGAGAAATGCCCTATTTAGCTTCTAATCGAGATATTAAACTTCACCCCTCAGCTGTTCCTGGTAGCTTCATTACTACCCCTGCCCATGGATTAATATCTATCGATTGGGCAGAAAAAATTAAGGGGAATGCACCAATTGACGCTATTCGGGTAAAGATTGCAGAGCTAGAAGGTTATGACAAATCAGCTGCCGCAATTATTAGAGACGTTGCAAATGAGTGGGAAAATAAAGGCTTTACCGTTGACATTGTAGCTGGAGCGTCTTTACAAGATATTACGGTAGATGTAGAAGGAATTGGCAAGGTAGTACAACCATTTACAACACTTGGGGCAGCAGATACAGTCATATCTAGCTGGAATACACTCCAAATAATGTTAACAGTACTATATGGGATTGTTGCCATAACCTTTGTTGGATTTACTTTCTTTAACCTACTTTCTGATAGGCAAAAAGATGAACAATTACTTGCCAAGCTTGGTTGGTCTGAAAAAGTTATTGGTCGAATTCGTTATAAAGAATGGATATGGATGTTAGGTACACCTATCTTTATTGTCTTAATAGGGTTTAGCCTATTTGGCATCAGGGCTGATAACTGGTTGCCTTTTATATTTTCTATTGGCGTGAGTTGTATCTTTGTTGTTTTGCTTGTAATAGCGGAACACTCTATTAAGAGGAAACCAAGACTGATTAAAAGACAAGGAAGGAATATAGCAATCCAAAATATACATTTTTACCAATATAGATTAGTAGCCTCCTGTATACAACTATTTCTGTCAACGATTTTAACGTGTTTCCTTCCGTTCTTCTTAATACAAAATGTGGAGAGTACTACTCAAACAAGACTTGGCTCCTATATCCACGGGGAGATTGAAGGTTTATTTATTGTAATTGTTGTACTGCTGTATATTCTTACTGTAATAACAGTGTATCAATCTCTAAGGCGCATGTGGAAAAAAAGAAAAAAAGAAATTCAATTGTTTTTATTTTTAGGGTGGGGGAAAAGTGCCACAAGAACCTATTTTGTGAAAGAAGTTTTCTTATGGGCAGGTTTAACTACCGCATTCGGTTGGGTAGTCAGTCTATTCATCACATGGTCTATGACGGATGTATCATTTGATACGGTTTTGCTAGGAATAGCAGGATTCCTTCTTGTCTTTGCTGTGGCGCTAGGTTGTTCGATGTATTCGTTACACCAAGTAATTGAAGGAGGAGAAAAGATTGCAAATTAAACTTCAAAATGTCAGTAAGTCCTATCAAAAAGGTACAGAATTAATTCAAGTATTGAATAACATTGATTTTTCCATTGAATCAGGTACATGGTTAAACATAACTGGCCCTTCTGGTTCTGGTAAAACTACCTTATTACGTCTATTATCAGCAATCGAGCAAGCTGATAATGGACAAGTTGTACTTGGACATCTGGATGCAATAAAGGCAAATGAAGAGGAACGAAGAAGTTTTCGTAGAAATTCTGTTGGATATATCTTTCAGGACTTTCAATTGTTTGAGCAATTTGATGTCCAAACCAATGTAATGATTCCGCTTTTGCCTTACGAACCTAGAAAAGTCGCGGAAGAAAAAGCTGAAAAACTGCTAGACATGGTAGGAATGCTTCATAGGAAAAATCATATGCCTTCTCAATTATCTGGTGGGGAACAGCAACGAACAGCTATCGCTAGAGCACTTATTAATAATCCTCAGTTAATTTTATGTGACGAGCCTACGGGGAACCTAGATATAGAAAAACGTGATCAAATTATAGAAATCCTACAAGAAATTCACCAAAATGTCGTTACCATTATACTCGTAACCCATGATTTGGAGCTTACCAAATATGGTGATGCGCATTTTGAAATAAGGAATGGTCAATTAATTGATAGAACAATCAGCATAGTACGATAATGCGAATGAGGCTGGAACAATACAATAAGTTAGACTAAAAAAGCAAATCAATACACTATCTTAGCGCAGGAAATATATGGAGACTCCTGCGGGAAGAAAGGCCTAGATGAGACTGATGAGCTTTTGCTCTGAGAGGGCTAAGGCAGCTGCCGCGGAAATGAATTATATTTCCGAATCGGCATCTTTTCTCTAGCTAAGATAGGTTCGATTTTTGTTCAATTATAAAGACTTTTGTCCCAGCCTCGTTCAAAAAAGATAACTAAATCTTCTAATGTTATGTTGATGGGCGATTAGGGCCGTTTAATTTCTTATCACCAGTTTTTAATGATTTCCCATTCTCATTTTCTTTTTGTTTGTTTTTATGGTTGTCTTTCATCAGATAACCTCCTTTACTAATAGTTTGTCTAATTAATGAAAAAAAATGAGTATCCTCACTAGTTTTGTACGATTACTTCTAGTTTTGTCGAACAGGAAGGAGTCAGCTTAATCTTAACGAATAGTAAAGGTAAGAGACTAAATTCGTGAGGTGATAATAATGGGACTAGCACTAGTGAAAGTTACAGAAGTTAGTGGCGCTTGCCGAAAAGATTTTGAGACAGCATTGTTACAACTTGGGGATATTACGCGAAAGGTAGAGCAACGTTTAACTATAAGCGTAAATAACTCAATAGAGCAACATTATGAAGAACAACTATATGAATATGAACAGGTTAAACTGACAATCCATTCGTTACTAAAACAATGAATTATTGTATCGATTTAATATGATAAGCTTGGTTTAATGCCTAAATTTGCTAAACATGATATGGTATAGGTAAGAACGGATGAATAGAGGCGTAACCATGCGATTAATTGAGTATACAAATCAACTTAAACAAGAATTAGTGAAACTGAAAGATATATTTGAACAAACAGATCCTCCAGAAGACAGGAAGGATAAAGTTTATTTTGAAATGGTACGGGAGAAGACTTTGCCTGTATACGTGCTTTTAGAGAAATGGGAAGCACTTGCATTAGAAGTGATCAAAGCGAGTAAGATAAGTGTACACCCAAATCAAATTGTATCCACACGAGAAAATATGGAACTATTATTAATGCATAGTTACTATGTGGATGTTCGACGTAGGCGATATATGGAATTACACCAGTCTGTCCTATACGTATTGGATCAATTGATACGAGCTTTGGACTAACTGCCTTTATCTTTACAATTCTGACAACTTTTAATATAATTAGCTTCCACACACCGAGAGGGGGAAAGGTAATGTCTAAAAATGAACTGATAGAAAAAGCAATTGAAATTAGAGAAAGGGCATATGTCCCATATTCGAATTTTTCTGTTGGTGCTGCGCTTTTAACGAAGTCAGGAAAAATATATACTGGATGTAATATTGAAAACGCAGCATACCCAGTTTCTTTATGTGCTGAAAGAGTTGCAATATTCAAGGCAATTTCTGAAGGAGAAACTGAATTTGTTGAGATGGCTGTTGTTGCCGATACGGAAAGACCGGTACCGCCATGCGGTTCATGTCGCCAAGTGATGAGTGAATTTTTTGCTGGAGAGATGAAGGTACACCTAACTAATCTACATGACAATACGATGACAGTTAAGGTGGATGAATTACTTCCATTCTCCTTCCAAAAAACAGATATGGAAAAATAATACATAGTAACATGACAATAAATACCGGTATTTTGTACTGAAAAATAGCGGAACTTGTGGTAAATTAAAGTAAGAAGCGGATTGTCCTGCTTCTTACTTTTTTGCTATAATAAAATACGAACGATATACATATAGTAAAATAACTTGTTTTACAGTTAATAGTTGATACTAATAAATTTAGATGATTACATTAGATGGGGTGAAGAAGCCATGCAAAATCGTGTTCAATTAAGTGGAAAAGATATTCTTGAAAAAGATTTCAAAACAGCAATGCGCGGATATAACCAAGAAGAAGTAGATGAATTTCTAGACGTTGTTATTCAAGATTATGAGGCATTTGGTCAGGAAATAGATCGCCTAAAACAAGAAATCCAACGATTGAAAAAAAATAGTGAAGGACAAGTAAGAACAAGATCGACTAATCCAGTCCCTCAACAAGTTAATTATGATGTATTAAAACGTCTTTCTAATTTAGAAAAAGCTGTATTTGGTAGTAAGTACGCAAACGCTGATTCATAAATCCAATAATTACCAGTGAAATAAGTTTCGGAATATGGTAAGATAAATTTTAGCGATAAATTGAATACTCATGTAATCGCTGCACGTTTGTGCAGAGGAAAGTCCATGCTCACACAAACTGCGATGTTTGTAGTGTTCGTGCTTGACGAATTCATAAGTCAAGGTAGTCTTTAAAGACTAACGGCAGGTGAAGTTCCTAAGTCGCAAGATATGGAATGATAGCCTTGAAAGTGCCACAGTGACGGAGCTAAAGTGGAAACACTTTAGGTGGAACGAGGTAAACCCCACGAGTGAGCAACCCAAATTATGGTAGGGGCATCCTTTATTAGGGAAATGAACCGAACGAGGGACAGGTAATTCCTGTAGATAGATGATTACAACCGGAGTACGAGGCTGACCACCGTTTGGAGTACAATGGTACAGAACATGGCTTATCGAGTATTCAATGGTCTTACATATGATTATTCCAATAACCTTTCTGCATACTGCGGAGAGGTTATTTTATTTATATAGTAAATGTGTGGTAAACTAACGTTACGTTCACTCCAACAATGAAGGGATTTTGTAAATGGCAAAGCATATTAAATTAATCGCAACAGCTGCTATGGGACTAGAATCGGTAGTAGCAGAAGAAGTACGGAAGCTTGGTTATGAGGTAGAAGTGGATAATGGGAAAGTGATTTTTGAAGCTCCAATCTCAGCCATTCCAAGGTGTAATCTTTGGCTTAGAACGGCTGATAGGGTCAAGTTAGTTGTAGGTGAATTCAAAGCGACTACGTTTGATGAACTTTTTGAAGGTACGAAGGCACTGGCCTGGGAAGAGTATATAAGTGAGGAAGGTCAATTCCCTGTATCCGGTAAATCGGTTAAATCAACACTCTATAGTGTTCCAGATTGTCAGAAGATAGTGAAAAAAGCTATTGCAGAGCGTTTAAAACGAAAGTATGGAATGGCATCCAAAATGCCAGAAACAGGTGCAATGTATAAAGTAGAAGTATCGTTATTAAAGGATATGGCGTTATTAACGATTGATACATCCGGAGTAGGATTACATAAAAGAGGGTATCGTGTTGGACAAGGGGAAGCACCATTAAAAGAAACAATGGCAGCTGCATTGGTTTTACTTACAAACTGGCGTCCGGAATTCCCGTTAATTGATCCTTTTTGTGGATCTGGAACGATACCTATTGAAGCAGCTTTGATTGGTCAAAATATTGCCCCAGGATTTAATAGAGAATTTGCTGCGGAGGAATGGGAATTTATTCGCAATAAGTATTGGGATGAAGCCTTTCAGGAAGCAGAAGATTTAGCCAACTATGATCAAAAGCTAGACATCATCGGAAGTGATATCGATCATAAAATGATTGAGATTTCGAAGGCGAACAGTTTAGAAGCAGGCTTAGGTGAATTAGTAACCTGGAAACAAATGCAAGTAAGTGACTTAACTATCCGTAATGAAAATGGTTATATTATCGCCAATCCACCTTATGGTCAACGTATTGGTGATCAGGAAGCAGTACAAAAGATGTATAAGGATTTGGGGAATATTATGAAGAATCATCCATCCTGGAGTGTATATGTTTTAACAGCTCTTGAATCATTTGAAAAGCATTACGGAACAAAAGCTACTAAAAAAAGAAAGCTATTTAATGGATTTATTAAGACCGATTACTATCAATACTTCGGGAAAAAAGTAAAGGGGGAAGTATAATGGCAACTATTTCGGAAATGGAAAAGGAATTTAAGGATTATCTGAAAGAAATTAACGCAATGCGTGAGGCGGTAACATTAATCCAATGGGATTTACGTACGAAGATCCCAAAAAAAGGTGTGGAGCAGCGCTCAGAAGTAGTAGGCTATCTATCACAAAAAATACATCAAATGCAAGTTTCTGATAAAATGAAGGCTTTCATTGACGCATTAAAGGATAATACGGAAGATGAAATAATTCAAAAGTCAGTACTCGAGTGCCTCGATACCTATGAGAAGAATCGAAAAATACCAGAAGATGAGTATAGAGAGTATGTTATGCTTCAATCCAAATCGGAAGCAGTATGGCAAGAGGCGAGAAATAAAGCTGATTTCTCTTTATTTCAACCGTACTTAGAGAAGCTAGTAGCATATAACATCAAGTTTGCGAATTACTGGGGCTATAAAGAAAATATTTATGATGCTTTATTAAATAATTATGAACCAGGTGTAACAGTGAAAACGTTAGATGAGGTATTTCCAAAAGTGCGCAAATCACTTTCGAAGCTACTTCAAAAGATACAGCAAAGTTCCGTCAAGCCTAATACTGATTTATTAACGGCACATTTTCCTAAACAAGCTCAAGAAGCATTTTCTGTAGAAATTTTAAATCGTATGGGGTACGATTTTGATGCTGGTCGATTAGACGATACGATTCATCCTTTTGAAATTACTATCAACTTAAATGATGTTCGAATTACTACTCGATATGATGAACAGGATTTCCGTATGGCTGTTTTTGGAATTATTCATGAAGCAGGACATGCATTATATGAGCAAAATATTGATAAACGATTAGAAGGTACCCCACTTGCGTCTGGAACTTCGATGGGTATTCATGAATCACAGTCCTTATTCTGGGAAAACTTTTTAGGCAGAAATAATGTGTTCTGGGAATCCCATTATGACGTATTTAAAAAGTACGCACCACAGCATTTTGCACAAGTAGATTTACATGATTTTTATCAAGCGGTTAATGAAGTCAAACCATCTTTAATTCGAATAGAGGCTGATGAATTAACATACCCACTTCATATTATGATACGATATGAATTAGAAAAAGCATTAATTAACGGAGAGATTGAGGTAAAAGACTTACCGCAATTATGGAATGAGAAAATGGTGGAGTACCTAGGAGTTGAACCACCAACAGATAAAGAAGGAGTACTGCAAGACATTCACTGGGCAGGTGGAGACTTCGGTTATTTCCCATCGTATGCATTAGGGTATATGTATGCAGCACAATTTAAGGATAAAATGAGTGAATCGATTCAGATAGATGAGGTTATTAAATCAGGAGATTTTGCTCCAATCCGTAAGTGGCTTACTGAGAATATCCATCAGTATGGTAAAATGAAAAAACCACTAGATATCTTAAAAGATGTTACTGGAGAGGGATTAAATCCAGACTATCTAATAAACTATTTAACAAGCAAATATCGTGAAATTTATAAGCTATAAGTAATTTTGGTAGTCGGTATCTTTGTTAGAGTAAGACATGGCAAGACTATGGAAAAAGCAATAGCTGTTACAGAATTAGCCTACTAATCAAGTAAATCAGATTGTTTTTCACTAATCATATGCTTCTTAATAAAAGAATTCCGTATCATCTAGATACAGAATTCTTTTATTAAGGCTACCAGTTCATTACTGGATAGAATTTATCGCCCTATTGGAAAATCAAATGGTACAGATCCTGCTGGTGAATGTTGTATAATATCAATAAAAGGTATCGTATATGCTGCAAGAATTAATACTACGGTAATACCAATCCATAATTTCCAATTTTCAAAGTAAGCAGGTGTAGCTTCAGCATTTTCTTCCTCTTCAGCAATTGGAAATTCTTCTTCACCCTTTGGAGCAAAGAAAGTTAGTTTGATAAAAATGTAAACCATTAAAAGAATACCGACAAACAAGATTGTTCCACCAATAGCTTGAGCCATTTGGTATCCAATCCATTCTGTTACCTGGTCACCGCCAGCATACTCAGAGTAAGAGGAGCGTCTAGGTCCACCTAATAGTCCCTGTATATGCATGGCACCAGACATGATGGACATACCAACAGCCCAGACAATAGCTTGAATGATACCTAAACGATTAATCTTCGGTGTTAGTTTACGACCTCTTAGATGCGGTATTAACCAATAGCTAATTCCAAAGAAAGTTAGCATTACGGTTGTAGCAACAGTCAAATGGAAGTGACCTGTTACCCAAATCGTATTGTGTACTACTGCGTTCATTTGGTGTGATGCGTTTATAATTCCGCCAGCGCCACCAGGAATAAAGGCTACCATTCCAATAAATGGAGCTAGGAAACGGACATCTTTCCAAGGTAACTTTTTTAACCAGCCAAATAATCCTTTTGCACCTTTACGACGACCAGTAATTTCGAATGTTGCAAACATGGAAAACGCGGTCATTAAACTTGGAATGACAACCATAAAGGTTAATACCACTTGAATGAACTTCCATGTTGGATCTATACCAGGTTCTGTTAACTGATGGTGAAATCCAACTGGGATCGAGAAGAATAGGAATAATACAAATGACATTCTAGCT
The DNA here is from genome assembly GCF_055550225.1 of Ornithinibacillus liuyingii. NCBI lineage: Bacteria > Bacillati > Bacillota > Bacilli > Caryophanales > Bacillaceae > Ornithinibacillus > Ornithinibacillus liuyingii. The sequence goes on from NZ_JBPWOS010000007.1 coordinate 206,242, forward strand.
AATGAATCACTAAATAATTTACCACCGATGATTTTAGGAATAATAGCATACCAAGCCATATATGCAGGCAGTAACCAGAAATAGACTAATGGATGACCAAAATACCAAAATAATGTTCTGCTTACCAACACATTAATGGTTTCTGCAAATCCAAGAGACCATGGGATAAACTGAATGAGTACTGCTACAGCAACACCTAATGAAGCAATAAACCATAGAATGGTATTGATGGTAACCATAAAGGCAAGAAGTGGTGATTTTTCACCTGGATGTGCTTTTTTCCAAACAGCTAATTGATGCCAGTTGACAAATCCAGCTATCCAGCTACCAACAACAACTAATGCAAGCCCAATATAGAATACCGGATGTGCTCGAAGTGGTGCATAGAATGTATAGAGTACACTTGCTTCACCAAGCAGAATCATGGTAGCTGTTAGAATCGTACCGATTACCATAATCCAAAAGGCAATCCATGCAATCTTACGTTGTTTATCTGAAATACCTACTGTTTTTCCCATTAAGGAAAAATGAAACCCTATAATAAAGTAGGTGGTTAAGACTAGCCCTAAAATGACACCATGTACGGTAAGAACTTGATAATAGTCAATCCCAAATGGTAAGGTGAATTTTCCTGTACGTACGAAAACTTGTAGTAAGCCCATTAGTCCACCTATAAATAATGAGATAAATGCAATAGATAGAAACGACATATAAAGTCTTGATTCAGGTTTAGATATAGGTAATGCCAGAGCGGAAGTTTGTTTATCGATTACTTTTCTTGCTAACTGCATTATTCATACACCTCCAAGGTGGCATACATTAGATGATGCCCAATTCCACAATACTCGTTACATACAATGGTATACGTACCAGGTTTGTTCATAACGGTTTCGAGACTACTTACATAACCTGGTTCAACCATCATGTTTACATTTGTGCCAGCAACATTAAAACCGTGAACAACATCTTTTGTTGCTACCTGGAATAGAACCGTTGATCCTTTAGGAATCCGGATGTGTTTCACCGAATTTCCTTCCTCATCCTTTCCCATGTCATAATAGAAGGCACTAGCAGCAATGTTTACGATATACTTATCATCGTCTACCTGTGTTAACCCTAAGTTTTCTGGTTTAAAGGCTTCATTTGACTCAATATTGTTTGGGTCGATTGTAACGCCATGACTTTGTGGATGTGTTCCTTGCCAGAATGCGCCATAACCTAGCACGCTTAAGAATACAATTAGGGAACCAATTCCAAATGTTAACCAGATTTTTTCATACTTATGCAAATGCATCCTCATTCACACTCCTTTTCTTAGTTACCTCGAAATAAATAACGCAAATGCACCAATCCAACTGATGATGATAAATACACCTAATAGCATTACTGAAATGAAGGTACCTTTTAGTTCGGGCTTTTCTTTCTCAGATGCTTTTTTTGTTTCTTGATTTCGCATAAGAGATCCTCCCTTTTGATTTGTTAGTTATTACACCTTCATCATACACAAATTTCCAATACAGAAAATGCCAATCAGCTAACGTTCATCTTTTGTTCAATAGTGCCTTGGAATCCTTGGTATTACTGCGTTTTATAAGAAGAGAACGAAATGAAATGTGGCAGAAATATGTAAAAATAAGTAATAAATTATGAAAAGCGTAACAAACTAACTTCAAAAATGGCTTTTTAAAAGGTGAGACCATGACAATTATTTGTTCTGTTGGGAGAGCTATACCAAAATATGAAATAGCTCAAAATCAAGTAAAAGATTTAGTACAGAAGATTTTTCAGTACTCAGAAAGGGAAGTAACGAGACTTTTACCAGTATTTGATAATGCTTCGATCCAATCTAGACAATTTGTAGTAGAGGAGGATTGGTTTTTAACGGATCACAGCTTTGAAGAACGTAATGGCTTGTACCAGCAATATTCGATTGATTATGCTACTCAAGCAATGGATGATTGCTTACAGCGTGCTAATCTGACAGAGGCAATATCCTATGAGGATATTGACTTACTTTCATTTGTATCTAGTACCGGTGTTTCTACTCCTTCTGTGGATGCCTATTTGATGAACAAACGTCCATTTCGGCCTAATGTAGACCGAATGCCTCTTTGGGGATTAGGGTGTGCTGGTGGAGCGATTGGATTATCTAGAGTGTTTAATTGGCTGAAGGCCAATCCAAGTAAAGTCGCTATGCTAGTCACTTGTGAGCTGTGTAGTCTTACATTTCAAAAAACAGATAATAAGAAAAGTAATTTAGTTGGAACAGCTTTATTTGGAGATGGGATTAGTGCTGTATTACTCATTGGAGAAAAGTCTCCGTTTCGCAATAAGCTGAATAAGCCCTTACCGGTTATTCAATCTTATAGCTCGTATACCGCGAAGAATTCTACAGATGTAATGGGGTGGAAGGTAGTCAATACAGGATTTGAAGTTATTTTCTCAAAGAGTATTCCTACACTAGTTAACACCGTTTGGAAGCCCCATATGGAAATGTTTTTACAGGATACGGGTTTACAGGTAGAGGATATTCATAGTGTTATCGCACATCCTGGAGGAAAGAAGGTAATCGAAGCCATGATAAACGCATTACATATTCCGAAAGAGAGACTTAAATATACGTATAAGATACTAGAAGATCATGGCAATATGTCCTCCTCCACGGTGCTCTATGTTTTACGAGAATGGTTACAGCAGGATATGGTACCTGGAAATAAAGGCATTGTCTGTGCATTAGGGCCTGGTTTTAGTTCTGAAATATTATTACTGGAGTGGGATGAATAATGGCATTATGGATGTGGATGTTAATTTTATTTATTATTGGACAACGATTAGTAGAATTAGTTATTGCTAAACAAAATGAGAAATGGATGAAGGCAAGAGGGGGAATCGAAACAGGAAGTGCACATTACAAATGGTTTATTTATTTACATATTCTGTTTTTTATAAGCGTCTTTTTAGAAACATCGATGAAATTGGTTAATCAGGAGGTTGTCTTTAGTTATTTCTATTTTTTCGTATTTTTATTGGCACAGTTGGCTAGGTTTTGGTGCATCTACTCTCTTGGGCGATTTTGGAACACTAAAATCATTGTTATGCCTAGAGTGGCCTTAATTAAAAAGGGTCCTTATAAATATATAAAGCATCCGAATTACGTTATTGTAGCTGTTGAACTCTTTGTGATTCCGATGTTATTTGGTGCGTATCTAAGTGCAATTGTATTCCCAATACTCCATGTGTTGTTATTAAGGATTCGAATTCCAGCAGAGGAGAAAGCATTAACTTCGATACCAAAGCTATAAAAAAACGGTAATCAACTTTGATTACCGTTCTTCATTATATAGGTTTTTTTATTTTTTAACTACGTTAGCTGCTTGTGGACCACGTTCACCTTCAACGATCTCGAAGGAAACTTCTTGGCCTTCTTCTAGTGTCTTAAAGCCTTCACCTTGGATAGCTGAATAGTGAACGAATACATCGTTCCCACCTTCAACAGAAATGAAACCATAGCCTTTTTCTGCATTAAACCATTTTACTACTCCGTTTTCCATGTAAATAATCCTCCTAAAACCTTCACGTAATCGTGATAATACAAATCAGAAAAATGAGTATCAAAAAAGGCAGCTCTTAAAGAAAGACTGGATCATATCAACCCACTTCTTCCGTTCGAAGCTACCACTTTTAATGATCCATAAATCTTCATTGCTTGTGATAAATATAGCTTATTTTGATATGTCAGTCAAGTTGCAAATTGGTATATAATACGGAATAATCCAATCTGTCTGTTATTTAACTGACATTCATTGTATAATTATAGTATGTTGTTTATTAGCTGAAATATGTATTATTTTATTTTTTTCTGGTCAGCAAAAAATGTTAAAAGGAGATAAGAAGAATGAAAATGAAGTCCGATATAGAAATCGCACAAGAAGCTACGTTAAAGCCGATACATAAGATTGCTGAAGAACTTAATTTATCCGATGAAGATTATGAACCCTATGGCCATACAAAGGCTAAATTATCCGATCGGCTTTTGGCTAAATTAGCTGATAAACCGAATGGGAAAGTGATTTTAGTAACTGCCATTAGTCCGACACCAGCGGGAGAAGGGAAATCCACAGTTACTGTAGGTCTTGGACAAGCATTGAATAAGATTGGAAAAAAGACTGTCATTGCACTACGAGAGCCTTCACTTGGTCCGGTAATGGGAATTAAAGGTGGCGCAGCTGGTGGTGGATACTCCCAAGTACTTCCAATGGAAGATATAAATTTGCATTTCACCGGTGACTTACATGCTATTACAAGTGCTAATAATGCTTTAGCAGCTATGATTGATAACCATATTCATCAGGGGAATGAATTAAATATTGACCCAAGAAGAATTGAATTTAAACGGGTTATGGACATGAATGACCGCGCTTTAAGACAAATTGTAGTCGGTCTTGGTGGACCGTTACGAGGAGTTCCTAGAGAGGATGGCTTCAATATTACGGTTGCTTCAGAGATTATGGCAATCCTATGTTTGTCTAACGATTTACAGGACCTAAAGAACCGAATTTCTAATATTGTTATTGGCTATACCTACGAAGAAGAGCCCGTTTATGCTCGAGATTTGAAGGTAGAGGGTGCTTTAACACTCCTTTTGAAGGATGCGATTAAGCCTAATTTAGTCCAAACAATCGAAAATACACCAGCCATCATACATGGTGGCCCTTTTGCTAATATTGCACACGGATGTAATAGTATTATTGCTACAAAGACAGCAGCGAAATTAGGAGAATATGTAGTAACAGAAGCGGGATTTGGTGCAGATTTAGGAGCGGAAAAGTTCCTTGACATTAAGACCAGAGCTGGAAATATTGAAACCGATGCAGTAGTCATTGTTGCGACAGTGCGGGCTTTAAAAATGCATGGTGGTGTGCCAAAGGATGAGCTTACAGTAGAAAATATTGACGCACTGAAGGCTGGTATGGAAAACCTTCAAAAGCATATTGAAACGATCCAGTACTTTGGCTTACCATTTGTGATTGCTATTAATCAATTTCCAACAGACACAACGAATGAAGTGGAATATATTAAAGCATGGTGTGAGGAAAGCAACTATGAAGTAGCATTGACAAATGTATGGGCTCAGGGAGGAGAAGGTGGAATAGAACTCGCTGAAAAAGTTGTCCAAACGATTGAATCAAAAGAAAAACAGTTTAAGCATGTTTATGAGCTAGAGGATGCATTAGATACGAAAATCATTAAAATCGCTAAAACCGTATATGGTGCGGATGGCGTAGAATTTTCATCCAAAGCCAAAAAACAGCTTGCTTTCTTTGAAAAGCAAGGCTGGGGGAACTTACCGGTTTGTATGGCAAAAACACAGTATTCATTGTCGGATAACCCTGCATTACTTGGACGACCAACGGGCTTTACAATTACGATAAGAGAGTTCCGCCCTTCTATCGGAGCTGGATTTATTGTCGCATTAACCGGTGATATTATGACGATGCCAGGACTTCCAAAGAAACCAGCCGCCTTAAAGATGGATGTAACAGAAGATGGTAAGATTGTAGGGCTATTTTAATGAACCAAAACGAACAAATTTTAGCGATTCAAGCATATTGTCAAAAACTTTTTGGCAAAGATTCAACCGGACATGACTTTTTTCATTTAAAACGGGTAGCAAGACTTGCAAGTCAAATTGCAAAACAAGAGAATGCGAACACTTTTATCTGTGTATCAGGTGCTTGGCTTCATGATGTTGGAGATCATAAATTGTTCGATGCCCCTGCAAGAGCCCTTAACGATATGGACAAATTCTTGACTTCTATACAGGTTTCTAAGGAGGATATTCAAGCCATTCATCAAGCAATAGAAAACATATCTTTCAGTAAAGGGAAAATACCATCGTCCATAGAAGGAAAAATCATTCAAGACGCTGATCGAATAGATGCCATTGGTGCAATTGGTATTGCAAGAACGTTTGCATATGGAGGGGCGAAGGGAAGGCTAATGTATCATGATGTAGAAAAGCAGGATACATCATTACAGCATTTTTATGATAAAATTTTACATCTAAAGGATACGTTACATACAGATGCGGCTAAAAAACTAGCTGAGGAAAGACATGCATTTGTTGAAGCCTTTATCGAACAATTTCTCGAAGAATGGGGATAAACGGGAAGTAATCGTATCAATAAAATTGTAATGAAGGAGAGCGAATACCGCTCTCCTTCATTAATGCTTAGCCATCAATCCGCTTCGCACCTAAGTATCGGGTTTGCCAATAGGATTCGTCCATATTACTCACTTCCACACCTTCTAAACTGGCATGGATAAATTGATTATTCCCTATATAAATTCCAGCATGAGACGGGCCTGGTTTATATGTCTCAAAGAAAACGATATCTCCAACTGATAGTGAATTTACCGGAGTGGCAAAGTTCCAAATGTCACTTACTGTTCTCGGAATAGTGACACCATTTACGCTATAAATATATTGTAAAAAGCCACTACAATCAAACCCACCAGGTGAACTACCACCCCAAACATAAGGAGTTCCGATATGATCCTGAGCCGCTTGGATTATACTAGTATAATTTGCTGGCGCTGTAACATTTTTTACCTTTGTGTTGGACTTTGTTTCTGCTTCTGTACTAGAATTGCTAATTGTTGCTTGTTGTCTTTCTTGGTTATACATTGTTTGAAGGGATTCTTGCGGTGCTTCATCAAGAAAATCAATATCATGTTTTTCTTCTGCAATTTCGATAGCCTGTTTAGTTAACGGGCCATACATTCCATCAATTTCACCTTCATAATAACCGAAGTACTGTAAGGATTCCTGAATAATTTTAACATCCTCACTGTGAAGACCTGGGTATACTTTATCTGATAATTTTTCTAGCCTTTTAATATGTCGTTCAATATCTACTTCAATAAGCGCAATAATCGTTTCCTTATCTGCTTGACCGGTAATCGTAATATTGTGATCCCGTTGAAATTTTTTAATAGCATGCTCGGTTAGAATGCCTAAATCTCCATCAACTTTATCGTCATAATACGATAGCTCATTTAATTTATACTGTAAAATACGAACTGCTTCTCCGTGATCACCATATTCTAATTGATTCGCTTCTAATAATGTTTTATTTCCAATAATAGGATAGGCTCCTGCGTAAAGGGCAAATGGTTGACTCAGAACAAAGCTGTATAACAATGTATTCTTGGCTAAATTTTCAACCGTACCATTTAACATGCGTTAATACCCCTTTCGATTGGACTCTTGTTAACTAGTTTTATTGCAAATATATAGAAAATATGAATTACGATTATGTTACAAGATTATTATGGTACAATATAAAAAAATGAAGAAGATATGGGGGAGCTCGTAATGATAACAGGAGAACAAGCTTATCTAGACTTATGTCAGCATATATTAACTAATGGTACAAAACGAGATGACCGAACCAATACTGGTACATATTCCGTATTTGGTCACCAAATGCGATTTGATTTACAAGAAGGTTTTCCACTACTAACGACGAAAAGAGTTCCGTTTCGTTTAGTTGCAAGTGAATTATTATGGTTTATTAAAGGGGATACTAATATCCGTTATTTATTAGAAAATAATAACAACATCTGGAATGAATGGGCTTTTAAAAAATGGGTAGAAAGTGATGAGTATATTGGCCCTGATATGACCGATTTTGGGAATCGCAGTCAGGTAGATCCTGCATTCAATGAAGTTTATGAAGAACAAATGGAATATTTTAAGCAAAAAGTATTAGAAGATGACCAATTCGCAGAAAAATATGGTGACCTTGGTTCTGTATACGGAAAGCAATGGAGAGCTTGGAAAACATCACAAAATGAAACGATTGATCAGCTACAAGAGGTAATTGAAGCCATTCGTACGAATCCAAATTCTCGTAGACATATGGTATCTGCTTGGAATCCGGAAGAGGTTCCAAATATGGCATTACCGCCTTGTCATACGCTATTTCAATTCTATGTAGCGGATGGTAAGCTATCTTGTCAACTCTACCAACGCAGTGCAGATGTATTTTTAGGAGTGCCGTTTAATATCGCTAGTTATGCATTATTAACCCATCTTATTGCACATGAAACAGGTCTTGAAGTTGGGGAGTTTGTCCATACACTGGGAGATGCTCATATTTATGGGAATCATGTAGAACAAGTAAAACTACAATTAACTCGAGAGATGAAAGCAATGCCAAAGCTTAGATTGAACCAAGAAAAAGCGTCAATCTTTGATTTTGAACTTAGCGATTTTGAAATAATTGGCTATGACCCACATCCTACCATTAAAGCGCCTATTGCGGTGTAAGGAGGAATTTACTTGTTATCACTATTATTTGCAATGGATCGTAATCGTGTCATTGGTTCCAATAATGATTTACCTTGGCATCTACCGAATGATTTGAAATTTTTCAAGGAAACAACGACGGGCCATACGATTATCATGGGAAGAAAGACGTTCGATTCGATTGGACGAGCACTACCGAACCGGAGAAATATTGTGTTAAGCAGAAACAATATAACACTTCCTGAAGGTGTAGAATTAATTCACGATATGGACACGATTATCGAAATGAAGGAACAGAATCCTAATGAAGAGTTATTTGTCATTGGTGGCGGTGCTTTATTTAAAGACATCCTTCCATATGCAGACCGTATGTATGTGACTTTAATTGATGAGGAATTTGAAGGAGATGTTTATTTTCCGACCTTTTCATCTGATATGTGGAGAGAAACCTCTACTGTTAAAGGGATAAAGGATGAGAAGAATCCGTATGATTATTACTTTATTCAGTATGATCGAATCCGTTAATTTGCTTGGTGGTTGTTTATTCTACTGTTAACTGATAAAATAAAGGTGGTTATAATGATGTAACCATCTTTGTTTTATGAACGTTTTGTGAGCGTTTCTTTTGATACATATATTTTGTAAGTGTTTTAAACTATAATGAAACTAATTTTGATAGAAGAAGGTGTCAATATGGGTCCTATTGGAATTCCAGGTTTAATTTTAATCCTAATCATTGCTTTAGTTATTTTTGGTCCAAAAAAACTACCTGAAATCGGAAAGGCCGCTGGTCAAACGTTAAAGGAGTTCAAGAAATCTGCAAAGGATTTAACGGAAGATGTAACGGAAGAAATTAAGGATGCAAAAGATCTTACGCAAGGTAAGGATAATAAATAAATTACTTGGAGTGAACAGCAATGAGTGGTATCGGTGTACCTGGTTTAATATTAATTCTTATTGTTGCATTAGTCATCTTTGGTCCGTCGAAACTACCTGAAATCGGAAAGGCTTTTGGTAGTTCATTACGCGAGTTTCGCAATGCTGCAAAGGACATTGTTTCAGAGGATAACAAGCAAGAAAAGCCGGTTAACGAAGTAAATACAACGATTAAAAATGACTAACTAAAGGTGTAAGGTGGATAACCTTGCATCTTCTTTTCTGTTGTGATCTCTTTCTTGCCAGATCATGGTGAGGATTCCTAGTATACCGTATATAGACAAGCTTTTATAACAAGTATTAGTATAATGAAATTTGATACAGCATTTGAACTCTTGGGGTGTTTTGTATGGCGCGTAAGAATAAAGAGAAAGAAATGAATTTTACTGGTCATCTAGCGGAGCTTAGAAATAGGTTAGTGGTAACTGCTCTCTTCTTTGTTGCGTTTTTTATTATAGGTTTTGTATATGTTAGAGATATTTATGGATTTTTTGAGAGTCATATTGACTTTAAACTAGCAGTAATTGGTTTAGGAGAAGTGTTTTGGGTGCAATTTACTATGGCTGGAATCGTTGCATTAGCTGCTACTCTTCCAATATTAGCTTTGCAGATTTGGTTGTTTATTAAGCCAGGGCTTACGCCTAAAGAAAGAAGAGCATCCTTAGCGTATATCCCGGTCATTTTCCTGCTGTTTGTTGGTGGACTAGTTGTTGGTTATATCATGTTTATCAATTTAATATTACCATTCTTATTATCACTAAATGATGGTATGTTTAATGAAATGTTTACGGTAGAAAAGTATTTTAAGTTCGTCTTTCGCATTACTTTACCATTTGCTATTATTTTTGAAATACCAATTATTGCGATGTTTTTAACTAGTATTGGCATTTTATCGCCAAACGCGATGCGAAAAATGAGAAAATATGCTTATTTTATTTTGATTATCGTTGCTGCGATGGTTACACCACCAGACTTTATTTTACCATTAATCGTTGCAATTCCGTTCTTTCTATTATATGAAATCAGTATTTACCTTTCTACTACGGTATATAGAAAGAAAGAGAAGAAGCATCGTGAATTTATGGAAGGCTAATTTATATTTTTGAGGTGTTTTATATGCGCTCGTTCTATCATTTTATGATGAGCTATCGTGGAAAAAAGAAGCCAGATGAGGAAAGTAAACTGGCAGATTGGATGTTTCAGGATCATAATTTTCCGAGGCACTCTGATAACTATGACGAAATTAGCGAGTATTTAGAATGGAATAGTCCATTCACCAATGCGATATCTGTATTTGACTCGCTGTGGGAAATATATGTAATAAAAGAAAAAGATTAAACTAGGGTCTGTCGATTAGACAGACCCATTACTATGATTGAATACGATATATATCGTTAAATGGAATAGCTAGTATTTCTTCGTTTAGATTCTTCAAGAGAACCTTTTGCTTTAGTTGATCGAACCTTTGAATCGTCCCACTAATCGCTAACATTTTCCCGCTTTGGTAATACGTTAATGTAATAAGCTGATTGTCCTGATACGCCTCGATCATTTGATTGTTTATTAGCTCAAGCTCCTGCTCATCTAGTAGAGGCCGTTGGATACGTTTATCCTCACTCCATATAGATTTTAGGAGTTCTACATGCTCAGGGAGCATTAATGAAGTCCATTTGATGGATCCTCTATCATTCACGATTTTATCACCTCATCCTTATTATATACGAACATTTGTTTGTTTATCAAGAAAGCAATATACTGTAGAGTAACGAAACATGATAAAATAGAAGAAGAAATCACAAGGGGGAAAGTAGTATGAAAATAGTACACACCGCTGATTGGCATCTTGGAAAGATTGTGAATAGCGTTCATATGACAGAGGAACAAGCGTATATTCTTGATCAGTTAGTAGACATCATTCGAACAGAGAACCCGGATGTGTTAGTAATTGCAGGCGATTTGTATGATAGAGCTATTCCACCAAAGGAAGCTGTAGATTTATTAAATCGCGTATTAACAACCCTTGTAACAGACATAAAGATCCCAGTATTAGCGATTTCTGGTAATCATGATAGTCCAGAACGTTTAGAATTTGGCACGGAATTATTCCGCTCACAAGGGCTTTATATTGAAACCAGGCTAAGTAGAAGTCTTGAGCCTGTTGTTATAGAAGACGAGCATGGTCCTGTTTACTTTCATTTAGTTCCATACATTGAGCCTGCCGAGGCTAGGGAACTATTTAACGATGATACGATTCATTCCCATCAAACAGCAATGGAAGCCGTAACGAACTATATTAGAGAGCATCATGACATGAAGGAACGTCACCTATTTGTAGGACATGCTTTTGTAGCTGGGGGAATGGAGTCTGAATCAGAGGAGCGATTATCGATGATTGGTGGAACTCCATATGTTGATGCGAATTTGTTTCAAGACTTTGTTTATGTTGCGTTAGGACATTTGCATCAACCACAGCGTATTAAGCGAGATGAGGTAAGGTATAGTGGTTCGATTTTAAAATACTCCTTTTCTGAAGCTACTCATAAGAAGTCTGTCACCATTATTGAACTAGACGCTGATGGAACGTGTGAGTTAAAAGCTATTCCGTTAGTACCGAAGCATGATATGCGTATTGTGGAAGGATATTTTGAGGATCTTCTTACCAATCCACTAGAAAACAATGAGGATTACTTGCACATCCGCCTTCTCGACAAGGGACAGATAATGGATCCGATGTACAAGCTAAGGAAAGTGTATCCGAATATTTTACGATTAGAGCGGGTTGGATTTTCTACAACCAAGAGCTTACTAGATTTACAACAAATTCGCCAAAAGCAAACACAATCTCATACAGAGCTATTTGCTTCCTTTTATGAAGAGATTACTGGTGAAGCGATCGATGAGAAACGAATGGCGTATATCGAAAGTACGATTTCGACTGTAATGGCAAAGGAAAGAGGGGAATAAAATGCGTGCAATCAAGCTAAGTGTGACTGCTTTCGGTCCCTATTTAGAAAAGCAAGTTATTGACTTTGAGTTGTTAGGTGATGAATCTATTTTTCTAATAACTGGCCCCACTGGTGCTGGAAAGACAACTGTGTTTGATGCGATTTGTTATGCTTTATATGGGAGAGCAAGTGGCTCTGATCGTGACCAAGACTCGCTACGCAGCCATTTTGCAGCAATAGATGAGCCTACTGAAGTAGTATTCCAATTTGCCCTAAATAACCGCGTGTATGAGATTATACGTAATCCTAAGCAACAAAAGAAAAAAGAACGTGGCGATGGTTACACCGAAGAGCCAGCTAAGGCAATCCTGTATGAGATTGTCAATGGAGAAAAACAATTGCTATCCTCTCGTATTAAGGATGTCAATGAAACAATTGAAGAGAAGCTTGGATTTGATTATGAGCAATTTCGTAAAATGGTACTAATTCCTCAAGGAGAATTTCGTAAGCTCATCTCAGAAAATAGTAGAGAACGTGAAGCCATTCTTCAGAAGATATTCCGTACCCATTTTTATGAAAAAATGACGGATGAATTAAAAATTCAAGCGAAAGAATTAGAAACTCAAATGAAAAAGCTAGAAGCGGATATGGAATATGAACTATCTAAAATTGACTGGCAACATGTTGAAATAGAAGAGTCGGATACTAATGAGGTTAAACTAGATAAACTCCGTCTAGAAATTGAAGAAACAGAGAATAGAGCGACTGAGCAAAACGAAGCAATAGGGAAGCAGCGGGAAAAGTTAAAACTTGTAGAGGATAAGCTCAGAAAAGCGAGTATCATTGAAGAGAAGTTTAAGGAACAACAAGCCCTCTTAGTACAACAGCATCGGCTTGATCAGCAGAAATCTTCAATGGCAGAACAGAAAGCAAGGCTTCACCTTGCTAGAACCGCTCAGCAACTTGTCCCACTTGAAGAACAAGCCGCTTCACGACAGGTAGAGTGGCAAAGACAAGCTAAACGTCTACAGGAGCAAGAAGCCAATCTAGCTCAGCTAAATAAAGAGTATGAGAGCGTGAAACAGAAATATGAAGTGGCGATAAGTAAGGAATCGGAACGCGAAACATTAAAAGAAGAAATTAAACGTGGCAAAGAACAGCTGCAGCTTGTGAATACTTATCTTGAATTAACGAAGACAATGGATGAGCTGGAGCAGAAGAAAACCCAAGCCAATGATCAACTAACGCAAACGCAAATAAACTTACAAAAATTAGAAGCTAAAATGAAAGAGTTAGAAACACAATTAGCAGAAGAGACGACATTAACTAAAGCGTATTATGAAACAAGAGATGCGTTAATAGAACAAGAGGATAGGAAGAAAAAATTAACGGAATATCAAATAGAAAGTCACAAGCTAATTGGTTTAAGGCAACAATATGCAACCGCTAAGCGAAAATATCAAGAAAAACAAGAGCATATTAAGCATTTAAAGGACAAGTACGATAAGCTACTACTAGCTCAAAATGAGCAATTTGCTGGATGGCTTGCCCATGAGTTAGTACCAGGTGAACCTTGTCCGGTTTGTGGGTCTACACATCATCCGAATAAAGCTGTACAAGATACATTCGAACATAACATGGAAGAACTAGAAGAATTAAAAGCATTAATCCAGAAGCAGGAGCTAGAGTTTGATGCTGTGCAACAGGATTTTGTTAACCATAAAACGAATGGGCAAACACAGCGTTCTTTCGTTGATAAGCTACAAGCTGAATTAGAAACGATTTTCCCTGGCTTCACGAATGAACAAGTTCAAACTGTGGAAGCCAATGTAACGAATGAGGTAGACAGTATCAAACGAAAATTAGAAGGAATAACCACTAAACTAAAGGAAATAAAAAGTATCCAAGACAAAAAAGTCACCTATCAGAATAAAGAAACAGAATTAAAACAAACGTTTGATTTAATATCCAAACATGTGCAAGAGCTTAATGATGAATTACTAAAAACCTCTGCAAAAGCGGAAGCATTAGCAAAACAATTACCAACCGAAGTGGAAGATCCGACAACATTTACTAACCTCGTAATCGAGAAAGAAAAACAGTATGAACAAATGATGGTCGAATGGGAGCAATTAAAGTCTTCTTATGAGAAAATAAATGAGCTACGACAAAAACAAACGACCGTTTTAGAACAAGTTCAAGGATTTGAACAAGAAACAAACGATAGCTATCAACTGCAAAAGCAGAAGTTTCTTACTGCAATTGCCGAAAATGGATTCGCGAATATAGAAGAATACCATAAAGTAAAATTATCACTTGAACAACAAAAACAACTAGAGACAGAAATAGAGACATACGAAGCAACAGTAAAGAGAATTCAATTTCGATTAGAGGAACTAAACGAACAGCTAGAAAAGGTAGAAAGAGTAAATTTAGAAGCGTTGGAAGCAGAGGCTAATCTATGTAAGGAAGAGCTACAACAAATGCAGGAAAGATTATTAACCATTCAATCAAAACAAAAGCATGATGAGGAAAGTAGACAACGACTAAAGACTATTATGCAAAATAATAAGGAGTTAGAAACCGATTATTATATAGTCGGATCATTAGCAGATTTATCGAGTGGAAATAATGCCTTACGTTTATCTTTTGAACGGTACGTATTAGCTTCTTTCTTAGATGAAATTTTACTACAAGCAAATGTGCGATTGGATCGTATGACAGATCATCGCTATCAACTAGTCCGAAGTGGGGAAGTGGCGAAGCGAGGTGCACAGAGTGGGCTCGACTTAGAAGTCATGGATCATCATACTGGGATTACACGATCAGTCAAAACCTTATCAGGTGGGGAAGGATTTAAAGCGGCACTAAGCTTAGCACTAGGATTAGCAGATGTCGTCCAAGCCCATGCTGGTGGTGTTCAACTTGATACATTATTTATCGATGAAGGATTTGGCACGTTAGATGAGATTTCCCTACAACAAGCAATTGACTGCTTAAAGGATCTCCAAGAAAGCAATCGATTACTCGGAATTATTTCTCATGTACCAGCTCTAAAGAGTGAAATTCATACGAAACTAGTTATCGAGCCTTCTCATAGAGGGTCTAAATTAGCTTTCCGTTTTGGAAATTAACCGGATCCTATTCAAAAAATGCGCTCTTTCGTCAAGAATCGCTCTATATCGCATGATACATGTAGTTTCCTGCGGTTCCCCGGGAAATACAGGCTCTTTTTTTATTATTCATATTGTTTGCCTACACGCTTTACGATTCAGTACGTACAATGAACTAGATACAACTATTGAAATGAGGGATGGCAATATGGTATTCCCACCGCAGAGACAATCAAGAGGCAATTTCCCTAGAAACGATTTTCCATTTCCGAACTCTGGTTATCGTCAAATGCCACCAAGAAATAACCCGTTAGCAGGCTTAGTTCAGCAATTTTTAGGTAGGAGTGGGCCAAATGTTGGGCAAACACAGAACGTTGGCCAAATGGCTTCTAGGGGCGTAGAGGGTTTATCGAAGACATTAAATGGTGTGCAGCAAGTATTACGTGTAGTAGATACTGCTACACCATTAGTAAAACAATATGGACCACTTGTTCGAAATTTGCCTGCTATGTATCGGATGATGAAAGCATTTAACTCGATGGAAAGTTCGGATGCAGCAGAAGAAAGTAATGAGCTTGAAAGTCTAGAACAGGAGTCTATTACTACTAATACCATTGACGAGGAGTCTCCTGTAAGACGATCGAGAGAAGGGCAATCCACACCAAAATTATTTATCTAATAAGGCAGTAAACTTGATTTTTCGATGAAAAAAGGAAAAAATGAATTATAGTAGCAGTTTATGGAGGTAGTAAATATGACAGTTCAATTTGAAAAAGCCACTTTTGCAGGTGGATGCTTTTGGTGTATGGTAGAACCTTTTGACACTCGTCCTGGAATTAAACGGGTTGTTTCAGGATATACGGGAGGACATGTTGAATATCCAACCTATGAACAAGTTTGTTCCAATACTACTGGACATGTAGAAGCGGTACAAATTACCTTTGATCCAGAAATAATGCCATATGAACAATTACTCCAGACTTTTTGGCAACAAATTGATCCAACCGATCCTGGAGGCCAATTTAATGATCGAGGAGAATCTTATCAGACTGCGATTTTCTATCACAATGATGAACAAAAAAAAATGGCGGAGAAATCGAAGCAAGCATTAGCTGAAAGCGGTAAGTTCTCCAAACCTATCGTTACGAAGATTCTTCCTGCCAAGCCTTTTTATGAAGCAGAAGAAAGTCACCAAGATTACTATAAGAAGCAGTCCTTCCATTACCGGCTGTATAAAAAAGGCTCTGGCAGAGAGGATTTTCTAAAGAATACGTGGAAAATAGATAAATCTAACCTAAAGGAAAAGCTTACGCCACTTCAATATCACGTCACACAAGAAAAAGGGACTGAGCGTCCGTTTGAAAATGAGTATTGGGATAATCAAGAAGAGGGAATATATGTAGATATTATTTCCGGTAAACCGTTATTTTCTTCAAGAGACCAATATGATGCCGGATGTGGTTGGCCAAGCTTTACGAAGCCAATCGATAGCTATGAAATCGTAGAGGAACTCGATACGTCACATGGAATGATTCGAACTGAAATTCGCAGTAAAACTGCTGATTCTCATTTGGGACATGTATTTGAAGATGGGCCTACCGAACATGGAGGATTGCGTTATTGTATGAACTCTGCTGCAATGCGCTTCGTTCCGAAAGAGAAGATGGAAGAAGAAGGATATGGACATTTATTGAAATTATTTAATTAGAAAACTGAGTTTACCATAATTGCATTATGTTAACTGAAGGAGGAAAATGACTTATGATGCATCTAAAATGGGAGAATAACCCAACAATCAAACAAATAGAATGTGTACATGCTAACGCAAAGAAATTCATTGTAGATAATAAGTTAACACCTGGAAAAGTATACGATGTCAAAAACGAGACAGAAGAGTTCTATTTCATTTTTGATGATAGTAATCGTATTGCAGGATTTCGTAAAGATTACTTTAAAGAAATTTAATAGAGTCTGTACGATAATGGCAGAATTGCTGCCATTCCTACATAAGTAGTTTAATACAATCAGGAATGGAATCACAACTAATGGAGGTAATAAAATGAACGTTGTTACGTTAGTAGGAAGTATTCGAAAAGAGTCATTGAACATGAAAATTGCGAAATTCATGCAGGATCGTTACAAAGATAAATTTGATATGCAGATTTTAAATATTGATATACTACCATTTTATAATCAGGATGACGAAAATAATCCCCCACAAGTAGTGAAGGACTTTAAAAGAGAGATAGCGAATGCTGATGCTGTAATCATTGTAACGCCTGAGTATAATTGGTCGATTCCAGGGGTATTAAAGAATGCTCTAGATTGGGCTTCACGTGTGGAAAAAGTATTAGTAAATAAACCTGTATTTCCTCTAGGGGCTTCACAAGGAGTACTTGGAACAATTCGGGCACAACTTCATTTACGAGATATTTTATCCTCTACAGGTATTCAAGCAAGAATACTTCCACCAGGAGGAAATGAAGTGTTAATCAATTTAGCAGGACAAAAAGTAGATGTAGAGACGGATATGTTAACTGATCAAACAACTATCGAATTTTTGGATAGCAAAATTGATACGTTTATTGAATTTATTAATTCTTAATTCATAAAGGGGAAGAAGCTTACTCTTGCAGTAAGCTTCTTTTTTATTATAAATACAACTGATAAATCTAGCCATATTGTAAGACTAATCAGAAGTTGAGTGAATGTGACATTTGGATCTGCTTGCGTATTTAAAGGAAGTAGGACATGAAAGATATAATAGTCCGTCTTGTACATCTATCTCCTTATTACCTCTCCCTAAAGAAATCGTATGAAAAAAATGAAAAAGGTGATTCTATTAGTAATTGCTTGAACAAAAAATTGAACTTCTGTAGTATAATTACTATAATATGGCATTTATTGAGGTTTATATTTTGTAAAAGGAGGTTCTTACATGGCATTTGTTATTACGTCGCCTTGTAAAACAGAAAAAGCAGGGGAATGTGTTGAAGTTTGTCCTGTTGATTGTATAGAAGAAGGCAAAGATATGTTTTTTATTGATCCAGATATTTGTATTGATTGTGGAGCTTGTGAAGCAGTTTGTCCAGTAGAAGCTATCTATATGGAAGATGAAGTTCCAGAAGAGGAAAGTGAATATATCCTATTAAATCGTAAATTTTTTGAAGATCGTTAATTGTAAAACCGCTATCCGTTTGGAATAGCGGTTTCTTATTTTATATCAAATGCTTTATAGTGTTGATGCGTTTCATTTACAGTTACTTGTACATCATCAATTCGTATCAATGGATGAAAGCCTTCTTTTAATTGTTTTATATAAGCTGTGGTATGTGCTTTTGTACCTTCGATTTCCAATTCGACTCTACCATCTTCTAGATTTCTCACCCATCCCTTTAAATCATAGTCAATAGCCTTCTGTTTTGCTGCAAACCGAAATCCAACACCTTGAACGCGTCCACTAACGATAATATGAACATTCATCTTAATCCTCCTTGATTTAACAAGAATACCATATAAATCCATCGATTATTGGGGATACTGATTATAGATATTTTCATTATGACATATCAAACTAAATCATGCATGGTAAGAAGGAGTGGTTTATACATGGCGCAATCAAAAGAATTACCTCAGTTTCCAGAGCCATTTTGGCGGGAAATAGATATACCAAATTATCCGAAATTAGTAGAAGGTATGAAAGTCGATGTTGGAATTGTAGGGGGAGGCATTGTTGGTATAACGACAGCTTATTTACTTGCTAAGCAAAATGTAACGGTAGCTCTACTTGATGCAGGTAGAATTTTAAATGGAACTACCGGGCATACTACTGCAAAAATCACAGCCCAACATGGCCTCATTTATGATGAGTTTATCCAACATTTTGGGGAAGAAAAGGCGAAATTATATTATGAAGCACAAATGGAAGCGAAAGAATTTGTAGAAGCTACAGCGAAGGAATTGGACATTAATTGTGACTTGGAAGAACAGGATGCGATTATTTATACAAATTCGGATGACTATGTTAATCAGCTAGAAACGGAGAAAAAAGCGTATGATACATTAGGGATTGATAGTGAATTAACGGATTCGATACCGCTAAAGGTGCAGCATAAATTAGCATTGATAATGAAAAATCAAGCGCAATTCCACCCATTGAAATTCTTAAGTGTACTGGCTAAAGAAGCGGTAAAACATGGTGCACAAATTTTTGAGAATACTACTGCAGTTGATGTAGAGTATAATAAGCATCCCGCAATCATTACGAGAGAGGGACATCGAGTTATTTGTGGGAATATATTTGTCGCTTCCCATTTTCCATTTTATGATGGGCAAGGTTTCTACCCTGCTAGAATGTATGCAGAGAGAGCATATGTTTTAGCAATTAAATCGAAGAAGAACTATCCTGGTGGAATGTATATTACAGCTGAGGAGCCTACTCGTTCTCTACGATCTATTACGATAAATGGTGAGGAAGCTTGGCTTGTTATAGGGGATAATCATAAAACAGGTCAAGGTAAGTCCACAATCGAACATTACAAAGCATTACAGGATTTTGCAGAAGCCCATATCGGTGTGGAAGAAATTTTATATCGCTGGTCCGCACAAGATTTAACAACACTAGATAAACTTCCATATATAGGTAGAATTTCGGAGGAAGAAGATAAGATTTTCGTTGCTACAGGATTTCGGAAATGGGGAATGTCAAATGGTATTCTGGCCGCTAAAATTATCTCGGACAAGATTTTAGGTCATGAAAATCCATATACTGAATTATTCTCACCTTCTCGATTCCAAACAGACCCTTCCTTACGTAAGTTTGCGCGAATTAATGCCGATGTAGCCAAGCATTTAATTAAAGGAAAGTTAGAGTTTACGGATAATAGTATTAAATCACTTTCCAAGGATGACGCCACCGTTACACGAATCAATGGAAAAAGGGCAGGTGTCTATAAGGATCCAGAAGATAAATACCATTGTGTGGATACGACATGTACCCATATGGGGTGTGAAGTAGAGTGGAATTCTGGAGAAAGAACCTGGGATTGTCCATGTCATGGTTCTAGATTTTCTTACACTGGTGAGGTAGTAGAGGGACCAGCGAAGCGGCCATTAGAACGAATTGATTTGGAGTAGGATAAAGATAGTTGCTCGAACAAAAATAAGCCGTACAGCTTCTAGTTCGCTGTATGGCTTATTTTTATTCTTCTCTAACTCGCACAAATAGCAACATGATAAATGATAGTAAAACTATCGAAAAAACCCATAGCCATGCCAACGTAAGGTTACCAGACTCCATTGCAACATAGATTGCGGTAGGTATAGTTTGGGTTACACCGGGTATATTCCCCGCGAACATTAAGGTAGCGCCGAATTCACCTAATGCACGTGCGAAACTTAATATGCATCCAGTGATGAGCACCTTTGATGCCAGAGGAATCGAAACAAATAATAATAGCTTGCATTCACTTGCACCATCCAACCTAGCCGCAGCTTCAATATCTTTATCCACACCTTGGAAGGCTGATTTTGCTGATTGATACATGAGTGGAAAGGCAACGATTGAAGCTGCAACAACAGCAGCGTACCAAGTAAACATAATAGGTTGATGAAATAACCATTCCATTATTTTACCAATAAAACTATTTCTTCCAAATACGACAATAAGAAAAAATCCAACAACAGTAGGAGGGAGGACGATTGGTAACATCATGATAGTTTCGATTATTGCTTTTCCTTTAAAAGATATTCTAGCGAAAAGTCGTCCGATTAACGTACCGATTAGAATGACCAGAATACCAGAGATTGTAGCAACTTTTAGAGACAACCATATCGGATTTAGAAATTCTTCTGATACTAAACTAGTGAGTAATGAATCCATAATGTTCGAATACCTCTAATGAATTTTGGTTTTGTAAATATTGATAGAAATCTCTAGCAGCTTCATAGTTCTTCGTATCGTGAATAATCCCGACTGGATAGGAAATAGGTGAATGCGATGATGGGTCTGCGGTAGCGATAATGGCCACTTTCTCAGACAGCAATGCATCTGTTTTATATACGATACCAGCTTCTACATTACCGGTTTCTACATAAGCTAGTACTTGTCTAACATCCTTCGCATAAACAAACTTGGATTGAAGATCACTCCATAGATTGTAAAATTCAAGTGCTTCTTTAGCATATTTACCAGCTGGAACCGTATCTGGTGTACCGATTGAAATACGCTGTACATCATCTTGAAGTAAGTCCTCAAATTCGGAACTTCCATTATGTTCAATCGGAGCAACTAGTACGAGCTCATTTTTCAGCAATTGGGTACTATCTTCCTTCTTAATGAATCCATCTTCAACTAGACTATTAAATTTATCCTCTGCCGCTGAAAAAAAGATATCAGCAGGAGCACCTTGCGCAATTTGTTGCTGTAAGGATCCTGATCCACCAAAGTTAAATCGAATATTCACATGAGGATTTTCATCCTCGTATAATTGTTTAATATCTTCTAGAGCATCTTTCAGACTGACTGCAGCTGATACGGTGAGATCAACTTTATTTGATTGGTTTACGGAATGGTTCGAGCAAGCGGTTATTATCAGAATCAATAGAAGTATGGATAAAATAGGTTTTTTTTTATGTAGCACGCACTTCCACCTCGCTTGAAGAATCTAGCAATCTATTTATAGTTTACTATAATAATTACCATTTTTGTTTACTAATTAAATAGAAAGGAAGGAATAATGGGCTCGTATATGGCATGCATGCTGTAGAAGTGTATGGGGAAAGTGGTTTGTTTAATTCGGAAATATATCAATAAGTAGAAAATAGTATAGAGCATAGTATAAATTAATATTTGCAAAAAATCACGAGTGTCATTTTATACGAACATTGCTTTTGGAATTTCAAGAGGTGATAAATAAATTGTTGATCATCACTATAGTTAACCATAATTTATTTATGTAAACTTATAAAATCATTCATTAAGTTTGTAAAAAATCGTATGCTGTAAGAAGAGAATTCTAAGAGAATTATCTGGGTGGTTGTACATAAATACAAAGTAAATTCCCCTGAGAACGAAGTGGAATTAAAAAAAACAGTCCCAAAACCCAATAATATCAAGGTTTTACGACTGTTTTTATGCACTGAAAAACATAAGTAATTAGAGGTTTTCGAGTGTTTTAATGAAAGAATCGGGATACATCTTTGTTCTTCATCGCTCTTTTCTTCTGTTCATTGTTAACATGCGTATAAATCTGAGTTGTATTAAGATTGGTATGCCCCATCAGTTGCTGAATTGTCACTAAATCTATACCTTCACGAACCATCCCGGTTCCAAAAGAATGCCGTAATTTATGAGAAGATAATTTCTTTTGCTTTAAATAATGAAAGCCTGGTTGTTGGGTTAACCGTTCAAAGGTTTCTTCCGTTATTTCTTGAATTCTCCTTCTGGAAATACGAGTTCCACGCTTTGAAAGAAAAAAGGCATTTGCATGATCGGGCTTCGGAACTCCTCGATACATTTTCTCGTATTCTAACAACAGTTGATACAATGGAATGGGGAGGGGGATATAACGTGTTTTGTTTCCCTTTCCCAATACCTCGATACCAGGTTCGTCTTCATCACGAATTAAATCCGATAAGTTTAGATTATAAACTTCTACTACTCGTAATCCAGCCAAACTCATTAACATAAGAATACATCTATTTCGGATGTGATATTGTCCTGGTGCAATGGATAAAAGAAATTGTTCTAGCTCTTTGTCACTTAGATATGTAGGCAGGCGACCATTTTCTTGTTTGGCCATATCTACTTCTAAAGCCGGATTATATGATAGATATTCTGCCTTCACTAGGGATTTTAAAAAAGTACGAAGGGTCATTAACCGTCTATTTCGGCTAGATTTTGCTGCGTTTTGATGCTGCTTTCTTAAAAACGATGCTATATCTCTTTTAGATACGATGTTCAGCCCAACACATTCGCTTTTACCAAGATTTATATACTCCAGGAATAGCTTTACATCATAAAAGTAAGAGTGGATCGTAAAATCGGAATATCCTAAATCCTCTAAGTAAGTTTGGAATATTTCTAACTCTTCATCATAGTACGAAAGAATTTCTTGTTTTTGATCTGTAGTAATATTTTCGGCTATTTTCAGTGTATGTCACTCCTTTGATAGATAATCGATGACCTTATTATACTGTAATTTCATTCTAACCGCACATAATAACAATTATGTGCGGTTAGATGGTAGAAAATGGGTGTAATATTGTTATAAATATATTATATTTGTCATATTTTTTGCTCAATTAAAGAACATTTAAGCAGTGAAGGAGTGATCTAGAACCATGACAATGGATAAAAAGGGATTATTGTGTAAATTAAGCAAGCCGGAGTTATTGTGTTGTTAGAAGAAATAGAAGCAAAAGATATTATTTGTGAAAATATCACTAGGGATTAAGAAAAAAATGGCTTTGGTCGTCGAATTTAACGGCATGATCTACGAATTGATGCATGGAAATGTATAAGTTTAGAAATGGACAAGTTATCAAAGTATATAATGTGAGCATTAGAAACTAACATATTAAAATATTTAATCGAGTAAAGCCACAAAATAAACTTTAAATATTATGTAACAGTAATTATGAGCTATAGATACAGATTTAGACAAGTGTTATTTAGTCTAAGTAGAATGATTGGCCGGCGTACCCATTAGAATAATTCGATAGCCAAACGATTTTTAGATAAAACACATTGTATGGTTAAATAATTTTAAGCGTGTTATAAAATAAAATTTAATATGTAAAATAGCGTTTTTTTAATTTTGTCTCACTATCATGAGTATACTTTATTTATGAGATGAGTTTTAGTGATTTCTTAATAACTTCCCATAATAAGTATTATGTAAACTAGATAAAATTATGAACGGATAAGGCTGGTTTACCAAAAGCTTTTGCATATTTTTCAATAGACCGTCCCGTTAGTCTTCTTGTGGTGCCTTTTGGTCCCATCGTTGCTGCAATGAATAGAGCTTTGTACTTTTTGCCAACCAGGTATTTATCTTTCCGAACAGTTAAATCTTCCTTTAAATCTATGCTTGCTTGTTCACTGAAATATACATATTGCTCTTTATTCCCTTTTCTAATCACTCTTACAGTGTTCTTCTTCCAATCGATATCATCCAGATCAATGATAACCACTTCCGAAAGGCGTAGTCCGGAACCAAGGATTAATGATACTATTGCAGTATTTAACTAAACTGCTCTGTTACTAATAACTCTACAACCCAATAGTAATATAATATTCCAAATATATTGAAGCAGATAAAAAGACGATCTGATTTAAAGACCGCCTTGTTCAACTTTTGCACCCGTTAGTCGATTATTATCTCAATATTCTCCTCGCTAATTGTTACATTTTCTTTTTTAGAAACAATCCTAATAATATTTTTAACTATTTGTTGAATTGTCGCTTCATCAATCTTTGCATCCTTTGGTAAATCTACTGATACGTCAATATTTTCTCCAAAAGAATCAGAGCCAGATCCTACCATTATTTCTATTGAATCCTTTTCAAGTCCGGTTTGTTTAGCAATAGATGCTATTAGTTCATATTTAATTTGGTTTAATACATTTAATATAAAGTCTGTTCCTGTCATTAGTTCAAATAACTCTGATGAAACTTCTTCAGGTAACTTTACATAAATACTAATATCTCGATTAATTATTTCTAAATTTTTTCCTTTAGGTGTAATCCAAATAAGATAATTATAATTTAATTTATAATCTGGTTCGTGTTCAAGAGATACATCTATGTTCGTTTCCCATCTTGCACTTTTAAAGATATCCATAACCTTTTGGACAATTTTATCATCTTCTATCTTGTTGATGACCACATAATCATTTGAGGATTCATCTCCTACTCTTTCTTCTATAACAAGAGTGGAATTTTTATTGAAGTTTACAACATCCTTTTGACTACATCCAGATATACTCAACAAAATTATTATCAAGAAGATAAGTTTTTTCAAAATTAGAATCTCCCTTTTTCTTTTTCAACTCTTCTGCCCCTTTAGTTGAAGTACTTAATATTCTTAATGTTATATGTATTTTAGCATAAATATCCAATTGTTAAGGACAATGTTAAAGGTCCGACTGAAGAAATCAATCATATTATAAAGAAATTCTTTAAATTACATTCTTCTATCAAAACCAACATTTTCAGCAGAAAGTATATCACTCAATCTATTTCCAATAATGTAACACTTATTTAAGTCTAAATTATTATCTTTTTTAGCCTGCTCCAATAAGGCAGTTTGAGGCTTACGACACTTACCGTTATCCTCTGGTTTATGGGGACAATAATAAATTCAGTTTAGAAAAGCATACTTTTTTCTGCTTCATCTTTTTGCACCCCTCAAGAAAGATCTCTTCAGTGAACTTACCCATCCCTATCCAACTTTGGTTAGTAAAAGAAAAACCTTTATTCCTTGTCTATTAAGAAGGTTTATGGCCCTAGCTGAATAATCATATAGACTAAAATCTAAGGGATGTACTCCTCCACCTTCCCCACCAATTGTTCCACCACGATCTACGAACACTCCAATCATGTGGTTACCACCTTCTTTAACATAATATCCCACAGCCATAATTGATATCTTTCATTTAAAAAGAGGCTATCAATTGACGACCGCCTTGTTTCTATAGCTTACAGAAGAATTCCTATAAAAATTAACCTTACAGAAACCAATTGTTTGAAGTTAAATATTCTTTTTTTGAGCTTATTGTTATTGTAAGAAGTTAATTCTTAATCCAATTTCATCCTTAATGGCTTGTTGATATACCATCCAAGCTCCAACTAAATCTTGAAAGGGTAATCCAACCATGCCAAAAATCGTTATTTGATCATCATTTCTTCTTCCAAGGTTCTTATTGTCGATTACTTCTCCAAGTTCTGCATCAATTTCTCTTACATCTAACCCGACTCCTCCTATAGCTCCCATACTTACAGCAAGCTCCCTATCATCACAAATGAACAAGGATTTTTCTATTAACTCGGCACTTACCTCCGCTTTATTAGGCTCGTCAGGTCCCAGTGTGGTGATATGAGTACCTTTCTTAATCATATTGGAAAAAAGAAATGGCTTTTTTGACCATGTAGCACAAATGATAATATCTGCATCAACAACTGATTGATCTAGACTTTGACAAATAGTAAATGATGAATGAATTTCTTGTTGTAGATTTGAAATCATTCGCTTAGCATTCTCTTTATTTTCGTCAAAAATAAAGATCTCCGAAATTTCCCTTAACATACTTAATGCTCTTAATTGTTGAGTTCCTTGTACTCCAGCACCAATTATAGCTACCTTATTTGCATCTTTACGTGCTAAAAAGTGTGTTCCAATCGCACCAGATAATCCGGTACGAACTGAAGTTATATATGTTGAGTCCATTATTGATAATAATGACCCTGAATATAAATCGTGAAGATGAATGACCCCTTTAATAGAGGGTGTTTCTGAAGGAAATTTGGTATGATTCTTTATTGTAAAAGCGGGTATGTTAGCAAGCAACCCTGGAAATAGTATCATGGCACTTGAGTTATCATACTTTAAAGAGGAACGAACACGAAGCCCATTTCTTTCTTTTCTTTTGGAGTAATATCTGAAGGCTTCCACTAAATCCTTATACAATTGATTAATGTCTAATAATCTTTCCACTTCACTTTTTGTAAGTAGTATAGTTTCCAAGATACGATTACCCACTTTCTTTTAAATATGGTAATAATTTAATCTCAAACTAGCCCAATTGCTCCTTATCGCTATTCATTAATAATAACAAAATATTGCTAATCTTATCACCGACTAATCAATAAGAAGGCAATTCTTTTTTCTTAATTTCCTTTCACTCTTGCACCCGTTTCTTTAACACGTAATTAATGAACACGTAATTTATGGTAATCGATAAATCAGCTCTACAATTTAGGCTAATTCCTTATAACCATTTGAAGAAATAATTAAAAGAATCTTGTCATCTTTTTTAATTTCTTCCTTTTGAATTAACGATTTAAAGCACCTAATACCAAAGACGAAGACCTTTCGGCATATATGCCATACTTACCTAAATGTTCCTGTTCATTAATTGCATTAAAAGATGGTACAACTTCGACTTTTCCTTTTGAGTTTTTAATGGCTTGGATAGATTGGTATGTTACAGTTGTTCCCCCAACTGACGGGGTATGCGTCGAATCCCCTTCAAAATTATCAGTATATTTGTCCCCACCTAAAACAGCTTTCAATCTAGGAAAAGGTTCGACAGCAATCAATTTTGGTATATCACATATCAGACCATTTTCTAATGCTTCATTAAATCCTTTCCACACTCCCCAAAGCAAATCCCCTCTGGAAGAAGGAATAATAATTATATTTGGTAGCTGTTCAAAATCCTCTATAATTTCAAAAGCCAAAGTTTTCAAACCCTGTACTCCAAATGGATTACTTCCTACGGGCGGATTGATGAAATTAGTAGCAGGATACCATTCATTCCTTAATACATATCTTTGTAAATGTTCCCATCTATCCATCGGCTTGTGTTTATAAATTATTTCTGCCCCCGTTTGTACAATTGCTTGTTTCCAAATGGGATTCATATTTTTCGTAGTTAATACTACACATTTTAAGTTCGCAGCTGCTGAATATGTTGCAATAGATACTCCAGCATTACCACTCGAAGCCACAGCTACTGTTTCGAATCCTAATGATATAGCCCTTGCTACTACAAAGGGACTATACCTATCTTTGTGAGATCCAGTAGGATTTTGACCTTCGTTTTTAATCCACAAATTTTCAAGTCCCAATTCATCTCCTAGTCTTTTCATCCTTACTGTTGGCGTACTACCTTCACCAATTGTCGGAAAATCTAAATAGGGAAGTACATCAGTATACTTTTTAAAACCAGACTGGTTATTATTCAAGTTGAAATTTTTATAGTTTAAGGAGACGCTAGATGGCTTTCCTTTTTCAAAGCATCTTGGACATCCTATAAAATAGTCCTTTAACGGATATCTGTGGTAACATTTAATACATTCAATGCACTCTACATTAGGATTAATTTTATACATTTTTCTCAACTCCGATTAATAAATAATTCCAAGTATAACTTTCCCTGCTTCAACAATCCTGCTCTGTTACTTCAATAACTCTACAAATCAATACTAACATAATATTCAAAATATATTATTGGAATTTTACCATAAGAAAAAGGCGACCTTCATAGATCACCTTGCTTCACTATAGCACCCTATAGTGCAATAAAAGAAGAGCTTCTATTAGCTGTACCAAAAGCCATGGGAGCATCATTTTGAACTTATAAAAACGCAGAGCTACAAACTTAACAAGACCCAAATAAAAAAAGAAAACTAAATTAAAGGACATAACCTATTTTATATGACTAATATGTTATGTCCTCTCTTGTTCAACTAACGTGCACCCACCAGTTTAAGTGTAATCTTTGACAGCCATGTTATTTCTTGCTGTTTTCCTCTGGAATCTGGCGTTTTTATTAGTTCATAACTTTGATTCAAGGTCATCAGTTGTTAATATTTTTATGAAGTTTTTCCACTCTATTCTCTCTTGGAAAGATGCAAATCCTCCAAAATCCAAAAAGCCTTTATTCAAAAATTTCGGCTTCGTTTCTGCGAGACATTTAATGTTTTGCATGGTCTTTTCCATATTATTCGCATATCCCCAACATTTCGCTGCTTGCTCATAATATACGGATTCCATTCCATTCATTTTTTCATAATGAAGTGCCCATTCACTCCACTGTTCATTATTTAAGTCCGTCACATTTTCAATTGGTGGATATGGAGTGAAACAACTATATTCCTTTATTTTCTTGAATCCTACCTTTTCAGCTATGGTGTAGGAACCTATATTAGAATCCACACAATGCCATCCTATTTCCTTTATTCCATTAGATATACAAGCACTTACGGTAGCTGCACAACAAATAGACCCTAATCCTTTCCTTCTAAAGTCTTTATGTGTCGTTATCCCTATTTCAATTCTATCTCCTACGATACAATCTACTAAACACCAGCATACAATTTTATTGCCTGTTCTTATATAAGATCCCAGACAATAGTCTTTTACATCATGAATGTTACTAAAAATATACCAATCTTTAATTGCTTTACTATTTTCATATTGTATCTGCTCGAGATTATCAGAATAAACATACTCCAAAGTGTATTTTTCATCCAAATCTTCCAAAAAATCATCATAGAGTAGTTCATCAAACTGGTAATATCTTCGCTTATATTTCTTCATAGCTACATTACAATGGATATCATGTATTTTTCTTTCCCATTCTTTAGAGTCACAAGTAACTGGGTCAAAGAAATGAAGTTTCTTTTTAATTTCTCCATTAAATAAATGATTGTTCGCATTATCCGCAACTACATTACATTCTGGTGTCACTATTAGTGTTGACGAAGGCTCTATTACATTATCTACATAAATTTTCCCTGGTACATTTCCCGTTATCACTGCATCAATAGATAGTTCATGATTTGTATTTTCAATCAACTTGGGTATTTTATCATAATCACTATTTTCCAATTCAAATATCAAATTAACAACCCTCCATGTTTTCAAGATTAAAGCTGCACGCTCTTTGTTATGTCACCTCTCTTCAGAAGAGAAGAATAACAACGAAGTTATAAAATGCGACCGCATTCTCAACATTAATATGATTAGAAATAAAAAAGCCACAGAGTTATATAAATAACCCTGTAGCTAATGCTTAAAATCATACAAAAGCCCATGCTCACAATTGCCAAGTTTTAATCATGAGGATAAAATTAAAATCTCTTCCTTAATCCGCTTGAATGAGAGGCAATTTTTTTAACTTTCAAGGTTATCTCCTCTAAAATTCGCATTGTTACCTCTCACTCCCTTCTTTAATGTTAAGAAAATTATAACATCTCTTTATTTTAAAATCAAACTCGGATTCCAAAACGCTTATTAAATAATCCTGCCCCGTTAGTTAGTACAATAAGAAGAAAAGCTGTCGATCAATCTCATCTTCAAATCTTGCAACCTTTAGTTTAATACCTATCCCAACGGTGCTCCAGAGACTATATGCCAATGGAGATGTTTTGAGTCCTGATAATTCCCTAAGTTTGTAATTACTCTACAGGCTCCGTTTTCTACGGTAACCATAGTAGCAACCTTTTTAATTACTCCCAGTAGTTCTAATAATAATTCATTATCTCTATCTTGCAATGTAATTAACGAAGGGATATGTTTCTTTGGTATTGCAATGATATGGACTGGCCAAAAAGTTTTGTATGATAATAGGCTAATGCGTTTTCCGTCTCCAACACCATTCTTACTTGGGTTTTACCACTTAATACTTCATCACAATAAAAAGCTTCAGTCATAACAATCCTCCTATAAAAGACTCATATTTGTTAGGTTAAATTTTTCTCTATCATTTTATTGCAATGTGTAATCAAATATTTTGAGAATCTTATAGTTTTATCAATCCGCTCCCAATCTGAACGGAAAATACTTGCCTTTATACCTTTACGTATATTCATTGCTTCCTCTATGATACTGTGCCATTCATATGGAATTTGCGTTAATCCATATTCACCAGCGTCCAACTTAGAAACAATGTCGTACTCCTTTAGTGTAAAGAACTGACGTAGTAATCCAAGAACGGTCCATTCTATTTCATAATCAATTTGGTTCGTAGGCATTGCAACTAAGTCATTAATTGAATTCTCTGCAGTTTTAATCCTATTAGCCCAATATGCATTCATATTTTTAAGTACATAAGAAACTAATTGTTGTGGTTGAATATCAAACTCAAAATCTTTAGGGTCTGGTCCTAATATGTTTATTCCATTGTTTTTTAACATCCACCAAGTTACAGGGTTAAAATTAAAGTAAAAATCACCGAAAGATAGTTTTTCACTGTTATAAAAATGATATTTACGGTTAAAATCACTACTGTTAGTATAGAGTTTTCCCATATCGCTCCAGTGAATATAAACACCGTCCAATTCTGGTTTTTAGTATTTTTTTGCAATCGTTGAATGAATATAAGATAAAACAGTTGAATCTTCCTCAACTAAAGGACGGTTTGTTATAGTGATAAAATCAATATCACTTGAATCATCTACATATGCATCTAGGGCAATAGATCCATGTATATATACCCCTTCTATTGTTTCAGGTAAATGTTCATTAAATAAGGTAATATACTCATTTAATACTGTTTCAACCATACGTGGTATTGCCATTTAATCCCCCCTAATTGTTTGGTTTTTGTTTCTATTTTTCAACCTAATACTTTTAATTTCTTGAGATTACTTATACACTCACTTGTTTTATTAACCAGCTATTTTAGTAAAATATCGATATGAAGACCGCCTTTTTCAACTAACCTGCCCCGTTACTTCAATAACTCTACAACCCAATAATAACATAATATTCCAAATATATTGAAGCAAATAGCAAGACGATCTGATTTAAAGACCGCCTTGTTCAACTCTAACACCCGTTACTTGAATATCAATTATTTGTTTCTGTGTAGTTATCGTTAGAAAATCTTAAAAATATTTTAGTTAAAAAACGGAGAATTAAATAAACAATGAAATAATTAAATACAAAACCTCCCTCAATAAAGTTAATTTTTCTTCCAAATACTCGCGTATTCTCAATATTTTATAAACACTAGTTAGTTGACACACCTTATAGATAGTTAAAAA
>NZ_JBPWOS010000008.1:0-223651 GCF_055550225.1 Ornithinibacillus liuyingii
GTCCATTTTTGCTTCGAAGCTTTGGACACCTCGTATGATACCAAGAGGGCTCTTTTTGTTTCAATCCTCAAATTTCTTCATTACAGGAATGCTCCTATAAATCAAATAAAAACCGCTCACCCAAGGGATGAACGGCATAGAAAAAACGACAGAATCCATACAAATTGATGTATTTAATCCATCGTCTCATGCTCTTTCAACCCGAAGAAAATGAAACTATAAGTTAATGGCAGGTCTCCTGGCTTGCGCTTCATTCTACTAAAGTCCTTCCCATATCTTTCCATGAATCGATATAGTGGATATCTTGTTCGTCGGCACTTACAGTTGCGGGGACAGCTCTAGACTTTCACTAGATTCCCTATTAAGACATGTGTGTCACCATCACTCACGACACTATATATGGTATTACTTGACATAACCATCACAATATATTGTATTATTACCCTATCATAGTTTAATAATTTTTGCAATCCTATTCTTGCTAGATTTCTAGAAATCATATAACCAAAATACCCTATGAACCTTCTAATCCATAGGGTATCAAGCATGTAAAATTTTTAATTATTACTTACAATGCGATAATATTCTCTTGCCGTTAACAGATAGACAAGTAAATAAAATACAGCAAAAATAATAATAACACCAGCTGTACACATAGCAAATAATCCAACGTTCGTTAAATTTAGAGCTTCTAGTAATTTCGTAATGACATTGAAAGCAAATAAAATATGGACTACTGCAGCAATTAGCGGTAGGAAAAACACTAATAATACTTGACTGCGAATCGATTTCTTAATTTCATCCTTGCTTAAGCCAACTTTTTGCATGATTTCAAAACGGTTCTTATCCTGGTATCCTTCCGAGATTTGCTTATAGTAAATTATTAATACAGTCGCCATGATAAATAGGGTACCTAAGAATATCCCTAAGAAAAATAGTCCGCCATATAGCGAGTAAAATATCTCTTTACTTTCCTCGGCACCTTCTGCGTGCCCAACCATTTTTGCAGCTTTTAACTTCTCAGTCAATTGACCTGGTAAGGCAATTTCTTTATCTACGTCGCCATCTACATCGAACCCATAGTATACGTTGTAGCCTTCAGCATCAGTAGGATCGAGTTCTCGAATGGTTTCTTCATCAGGAACAATGACGAAATTAAAGCTATCCAAAATCATGGCTGAAGCAATTCCATCTACCTGTAGATCAGGTAACTGCTCTTTTATGGTAAACGTTTGGTCAAACATCGTAATCGAATCTTGGATTTCTTCACCTCTAAAGGTGTATAAAAGCACTTCATCTTCAGCTAATTGCTCTGAACGATTTTCCATCCGATTATACTCACTTAAGGGAATGAGGACTATCATGCCTATGTCAGCACCGTAACCCATTCCAGCCCCACTTACGAATTCACTACCATTTTTGATTACTTGAAGTTCCTTATAGTAATAGTAATGTGGTTTTTCAATTGTTAGTGCAAGATCATTTGCCCCTTCCTGAATGAGTTCTTCCATTACTGCTAAATCTTCTGGTTGAACATCATACGCGGTAACCGCAATTTCTTTTGGATAACGATTTTTAATTAACTCCTCCATCCCGATATATAGGCAAACCGTTGACGATAACATAACAAGAACCATCGTAGATAGTACGCAAATGTTTGCCAGTCCAACCGCATTTTGTTTCATTCGATAAATCATTCCAGAAACACTAATAAAGTGGTTTGTCTTGTAATAGAACGACTTGTTCTTCCGAAGCATTTTGAATAAGGCTATAGTACCTGCAGTAAATAAAGCATACGTTGCAATAATAACGAGTAATACAGCTAGAAAGAATTTGTTAAGAGCAGCTAAAGGTGACTCGGTCGCTAAAGCAATATAGTATCCAGTTGATAGTGCGATAATGCCTATTAGTACGATTAACCACTTTGTCTTTGGCTCTTTCTCGCCAACTTCCCCTCCCTTAAGTAGCTCAATTGGCTTAGACAAGTGAATATGCCTTAAGTTGTTTAACAAGGTTAGCAAAAATATCACACTAAAAAGAATGACCGTAATAAGTAATGGTTGCATAGAGATTACTGTGGTAAACGGTATTTCAAAGGTTAATAGCTTCATAAGTAATAAAAACATTAATCTGCTGACCACAATTCCTGTTATTAAACCTACTACTAGACTTAATATAGCTACATAGAAAGCCTCCCAAGTAATCATTTTTGCAATATGTTTTTTCTCCATCCCTAGAATATTATAGAGGCCAAACTCTTTTTGTCGTTGTTTCGTAATAAAGCTATTTGTATAAAATAGAAAAATCATCGAGAATATGCCAATAATATAACTACCTAAAGTGAGCAATAATTGGAGAACCTCTACTCCCGGTATTTCTTCTAACCCCTGGTTCCCACTTATAAAAACCATCATGTAAAACATCGCAATAGTGCCAATACAGGTTAGGATATACGGAATATATGTTTTTCTATTCTTTTTCAAATTATTCCATGCTAACGTTGGATAGAAAAATCTACTCATATTCCACACCGCCTGTTGCGATAACATGGAGGGCATCTGATATTTTTTGATACATTTCCTCGTTCGTTAACGACCCTTTATAAATTTGGTGAAATACGGTACCATCTTTTATAAAAAGAACTCGTTTTGCATGACTTGCCGCTTTCGTACTATGGGTTACCATAAGCACAGTTTGTCCTTCATCATTAATAGTTGTAAACATTTTCAGTAAATCATCCGATGCACGTGAATCGAGTGCCCCTGTTGGCTCATCGGCTAAGATTAGCTTTGGATTGGTAATTAAAGCTCTGGCTACTGCTGCTCGTTGCTTTTGCCCTCCAGACACTTCATATGGATACTTTTCTAATATTTTGGTGATCCGAAGCTTTTGAGCAAGTGGTGCTATACGACTGCGCATCTCCTTATATGATTTACCAGACAAGACTAAAGGTAAGAATATATTGTCTTGTATGGTGAATGTATCCAGTAGATTAAAATCTTGAAACACAAAACCAAGATTCCCTCGTCTAAATGAGGATAGTTGTTTATCTTTGATAGTAAGAATGCTTTTGCCTTCTAATAGCACATTCCCGCTTGTCGGCTTATCTAAAGCAGCCAGGATATTTAATAGGGTCGTTTTTCCTGATCCTGACTCCCCCATGATTGCCACATATTCCCCCTCCTCAACGGAAAAGGATACATCTGTTAGTGCCTGAACATGATTACCACCGAAACGTGTCGTATACACTTTCTTTACATTTTTCACTTCAAGTATCGTCATTTCTTATTACCTCCACGTCTTATTTCATGTTCAGTATACCAACCATCAAACCGCGTTAGACATCGCTTTTGCTTACAATTCTGGTAGTAACCTTACGATAATGTAAGGTTACTATTCTATTTCAATATTAGTGGTTTTTAAATCTATGGACACTTTGGTACCTTGTCCAATTTCTGACTCCATTTTCATTTGGTGGGAGAGTTTGCTTGTAATTTGCTTACACATGTATAGTCCAAGTCCCGTAGACTTCTTAAACATCCTACCATTGAAGCCGGTAAAGCCTCTATCAAACACTCGCGGTAGGTCCTCTGCCCGAATCCCAATTCCAGTATCTTGTATTACGAGCGTTTTTTCTTCGTTAGGATCCATATAAATGGAAACAGAACCTTCCTTAGTATACTTCAGGGCATTCGATAGAATTTGCTCAATGACAAAGAGAAGCCACTTTTCATCTGTTAGAACGTGACAGTTCAGGTCATCGAAGTGTAAGCTAATCTTCTTTCGAATAAACAGCTTTGCATTTTTCCGAACGGCCTGCTTTACGATATCATCCAAGCTATATTCTCTCAGCTCTAAATCAGAGGACATTGTATCCAAGCGGAGGTATTGTAATACAAATTCCACATATTGTTCTATTTTAACTAGCTCCATTGATAATTCTTGGTGATGCTCCATTTCCTCTGTCTGTAAGATAAGCCGCATGGCCGCAATTGGTGTTTTAATTTGATGGGTCCATTGGGTAAAATACTCAATTAAATCGGTATGGCTACTATCCGCTCTAAGCTTACTATCAATATTTTCTTGATAGAGAAGTTGGATGATCTCCTGGTATGTTGCCTCCAACGTATCTTGAGGTGTTGGTAGCTGTTCCAATTTTACCGTGATAGTGTTTTGCAGTTCCTGAAGCTTGTGATAATGTTTATAAAACTTGGCAAAACCAATGACCAAGACAACGATTCCGATATAGAAACAAAGTACGGCAGAATAGATTATCGGTTCCAATGATTGGTTATATAAATAAATTACAAAGGAGAAAATAAGGGTAATGAGTAAAAATAGGACGATATAAAACTTTTTAAACTTTATGTACTGAAGAAACAATTTAATTTTAGATTGATTCATCTTATTCCACCAAATATCCTATCCCTTTTTTTGTTATGATAAAGTCGATGAGACCTACACGTTCTAACTTCTTTCGTAGTCTCGTAACATTTACGGTAAGTGTATTATCGTCGATAAAGCTATCCGTCTCCCAAAGTCTTGTCATCAAGGCATCCCTAGAAACGGTTTTCCCCTTACTCTCTAATAAAAACTGTAGTATTTTTAACTCGTTTTTAGTCAGGTCTACTTTTTGATTGTCATAGGTCAGCGTCCCATCACTTACATTAACGATAGCACCTTTATGCTGAAGCAGATTCGTTTGCCCAGTAAAGTCATACGTTCTTCTCAACATTGCTTGCACTTTGGAGGTTAGGACGTTTAAGTCAAATGGTTTGGAGATAAAATCATCCCCCCCCATATTCATAGCCATGACAATATTCATATTGTCAGATGCAGAAGAAATAAAAATGATTGGTACTTTGGATACTTTGCGAATCTCACTGCACCAATGAAAGCCATTAAATGATGGTAGTGAAATATCTAGTAAAATTAATTGCGGATCTATTGAAATAAATGATGCCATGACATCATGAAAGTCGGTTATATATTCTACTTCATATCCCCAAGATGTTAAATGCTTTTTCATTGAACGAGCGATTGTCATATCATCTTCTACAATTAGAATTTTGTACATAACAGATTTCCCCTCCTCTTTTCCATCGTTTCTAAACTAATTAAAAGTATACAACGTAGTCCCAGATTATCCCAATAGAATT
Source organism: Ornithinibacillus liuyingii (assembly GCF_055550225.1). Lineage (NCBI taxonomy): Bacteria > Bacillati > Bacillota > Bacilli > Caryophanales > Bacillaceae > Ornithinibacillus > Ornithinibacillus liuyingii. The sequence continues at coordinate 5,160 of NZ_JBPWOS010000008.1, forward strand.
GGAAGTTGGTGGCATTATTCAGTAAAATAATAATAAATAGGTGAGGGTGGTGAACCGATGGATAACATAGTTAATTTAATTCGCTCTGCTTCTTATACACTCTTTTTTACTGGTGCTGGCATGTCCACTGAAAGCGGACTACCTGATTTCCGCTCAAAGGATAGAGGATTATGGTCCAAATTTAATCCAGATGAACTAGCGAATGTCCAAGCATTAGTGCATAACTTTCAGGAATTTACTGAATTCTACCAATTCCGCCTTCGAGAGATAACAAAATACAAGCCACATGAAGGGCATCATATTTTAGGCCGCTGGGAGCAGCAAGGACTTGTTAGTGGCATCATCACACAGAATGTCGATGGCTTTCACCATGATGCTGGGAGTCATAATGTGATGGAGCTTCATGGAACATTTCGGAAGTTTTTCTGTAATCAATGTAAACGAGAGCAGGACAGAGAGCGGTATATCAATGGGGAGCATCATTGTGAGTACTGTAATGGTCCCGTTCGACCGGGAATTGTCCTTTTTGGTGAAATGCTTCCAGAGGATGTTTTCTACAAGGCGGAGATAGAAACAAGTAAAGCCGATTTATTTATTGTTTTAGGCTCCTCACTAACAGTAAGCCCTGCTAATATGTTCCCCATGATTGCAAAAGAGCACGGTGCAAAGCTAGTTATTGTGAATCGTGAGCCAACTCCAATGGATCATTATGCTGATTATATTGTCCGGGATAAGAGTATTCGGGAATTTTTAGTTGAGGTGGAAGAGCGGTTGTAGGAGGGGGGTGGGGGTATTCCTGGCTCGCTCGGGGGGCTTCCTGATTCGCGCGAGATTCCTCCTGGTTCGCGCGGGATCCTCCCTGATTCACGAGAGATTCCCCCTGTCGCGCGAATATTTCCAGGGCTCGCGCGGTTCTCTCCCTTGGTCGCGCGAATTCTTCCGGAGCTCGCGCGTTCTGCACCCAAAGACGCGCGAATTGCTCATCTCTTCATACAACTATTCTAACAGCAAAAAGAACAGGATCGAATGATGCTCCTGTTCTACTTGAATTACCCTAAAACGGCGCGGTCACTTTCAAACTGTGCTCCGCGTATTCGTTGGAATTCCCTTAATAAATCTTCAATTGTTAGGTTCTGTTTCTTTTCATTGTTAATGTCTAAGATTATTTGTCCTTTATCCATCATGATTAATCGGTTCCCTAAATCAAGTGCCTGCTGCATATTATGGGTAACCATTAAGGTGGTGAGCCCATGTTCTTCTACGACTTCCTTCGTTAAGGTTGTGATTAGTTGTGCTCGTGATGGATCGAGGGCAGCTGTATGCTCATCAAGTAATAAAATATTTGGATTTGTAAAGGTGGCCATTAATAAGGATAATGCTTGGCGTTCTCCCCCTGATAATAGCCCAACTTTCGCATTTAAGCGGTCTTCTAATCCTAGGTTTAATGTTTTTAGATGCTCTTTAAAGTCTTCTCTACGCTTTTTGGTTACTCCCCGTCTTAGTTTTCTTTTCCGAATTCTCGAGTAGGCCATCGCTAAGTTTTCTTCAATCGTCATAGAAGGTGCCGTACCTGCCATAGGATCTTGGAACACGCGCCCAATATATGCCGACCGTTTATATTCAGGAAGTAGTGTTACATCATTATTCCCAATGACCACTTCCCCGATATCTGGCATGAGATTACCTGAAATCACATTCATTAAGGTGGATTTTCCAGCACCATTACTGCCGATTACAGTGACAAAATCTCCCTCTTCTAATGTTAAATTAATTCGTTGTAATGCTTTCTTCTCATCGGGGGTACCTTCATTAAATGTTATCGCGACTTCTTTTACATGTAACATATTAGGCCCCCTCCTTTAAACCACTTATGGCGGCACGTTTTTTGATTCGCCGCTTCTTTTCCTTATGAGCTTGGAGTATTTTCGGCGTAATTAATGCAACGATGACAATAAATGCCGTAATCAATTTCATATCACCGGTATCTAAAAAGTCTACGCGAAGTGCTAAAGCAACCACGATTCGGTACACAATTGCACCACCGATTACGGCGATTGTTGCAATTGCAATAGTCTTCTTACCAAATAGCGCCTCCCCGATAATAACCGAGGCAAGACCAATGACAATCATCCCAATCCCCATCGAAACATCGGCAAAGCCACCAATTTGTGCAATTAATGCTCCACTAAGTGCAACCATGGCATTGGAAATGCCGACCCCTAACACGATTAAATTATCGGTATTAGCTGATAGACTTCTAATCATCCGTTTGTTGTCTCCAGTTGCTCGTAATGCTAATCCTACTTCCGTTTTTAAAAAGGCATCCGTCAATAATTTTATTACTAACGTTACTATGATCATTACTATTACAATGACCCATGTTGCTGGTGCACGTCCTGACAGAATGGCTGTCCATATTCCATTAAAAAAGCTATCCATACTAGCTGGCCAAATATCTCGAAGCTGCGAAAATATAGTTGGCTGATTATGCAAGGATACTGTCGGCTGCCCCATAATTCGTAGGTTAATAGAATACAAGGCAATCATCATCAAAATACCGGATAATAAAGCGTTTATTTTCCCCTTCGTATGCAAAAGGCCTGTTAAACAACCAGCGATAAAACCAGCAATGATTGCAAGTAAAGTAGCCACGATTGGTGATACGCCGTTTACAATCGAAATGGCAGCAACACCTGCACCAGTTACAAAACTACCGTCTACTGTTAAATCAGGAAAATCTAATACCCGGAAGGTTAAATATACCCCTAAAGCCATAATGGCATAAATAATCCCAGACTCAACAGCACCAAATATCGATATAGCCACGATTCCTTTACCTCCTTTTCCACCTACTTACATAAAGTGGAAATAACTCACGCATTAGAATAGAGAAGCAGGCCAACAGCCTGCTTCCAAATCGGTCTCATTATCGGGTTCATTGCTAACCAAATGATTACTGTGTCTCTTTAAATTGAGCAGTTGCATCCCATTCCGCATTCCACTCAACACCTTGCTCCTCAGCAGCATCTTTATTAATAAATAATTGAATTTCTGGCGGATACTCGGCTGGGATGTCTTTTGTAGACTTACCGTCCTTCAAAATTTCAACAGCCATTTCCCCTGCCCGCTTACCAATTGTATAATAATCAATTCCAAATGTAGCAAATCCACCCTTTTCTAAGGAATCTGGTTCCCCTACTACTAAAGGAATATCTTGTTCATTGGCAACCGCTACTACACTTTCCAGCGCAGATACGACCGTGTTGTCGGTCACAATATAGAATAAATCAACGTCATTTACTAATGATGTTGCTGCTTGTTGAACTTCAGATGAGTTCGCAACCGTACGTTCTACAAAGTTTAAAGAAGTTCCCTCACCAGCCGCTTGGACTGCGTTAATTTGTGTCACAGAGTTTGATTCCCCTGCATTGTAAATCAGTCCGACTGTTGAGTCTGGGAAGTATTGGTCAATAAATTTCACTGTCTCTTGGATTGCTTCGGGATGTAAATCGGTTACCCCAGTAATATTTTCCCCTGGTTCATCCATCGCCTCCACTAATCCTGACTCTACCGCATCTGTAACAGATGTGAAAACAATTGGAATATCCCGTGCATCTTTTGTTGCTTCCAGCGCTGATAATGCTGCAGGTGTTGAATTTGCAAAAATTAAATCCACATCATCTGCAACAAAGCCATCTGAAATTGGCTTTAAATTATTTTGATCTCCTTGGGCACTCCGAAAGTCATACTCCACTTCTAACCCGGCTTCCTCTAGCGCTGCCTGGAAGCCTTCATAGGCTCTATCCAACGATGGATGCTCCACTATTTGCGATGCACCAATTTTGTATGTATCGCCGCTTCCACTTGTACCACATGCAGCTAAAACTACTACACTAATCCACGCTAAAACGATTAACTGAAGTCCTCTTTTCACTCTCTACTCCCCCTTAACTCTTCTAAACTTAAAGTATAATTTGAGAAATTATAACATACTGAAAACTTTAGTCAACCCTATTTTTTGATAATTCGCCCAACTTGTAACCGCTTACTATTTAGGGGAAAATTCGCTACGTTCCCTTATCCCCCCTTAGAAATGAATTACTTTTTCAATAGCTTTTGTGATTCGCTCAGGTGTTGGTAAATAATGGTTCTCTAAGCTAAAAAACGGGACTGGGACATCAAAACCTGTAACTCTCTCCACAGGTGCCTTTAAATACAGGAAAGCTGTATCATTGATAATCGAAACGATATCATTGCCAAGTCCACCTGTTCTTGGTGCTTCATGTATTACTACTGCTCGCCCGGTCTTTTGCACAGATTCAGCAATTAGTGCCTCATCTAATGGGTAAAGTGTACGAAGATCAAGCACTTCACAGCTAATTCCATCTCCCCCTACTTGTTTTACAACCTTTTCAACTAAAGGGACCATAGCACCCCATGTAATCAAGGTAACGTCATTACCCTCGATACGCTTTTTCCCTTTACCTATCTCAACTGTATATGAAGCTACTGGTACCTCTTCCCGGAAGGAACGATAACTATGCATTGGTTCCATGTAAAGCACCGGATCCGGATCCTCTACCGCTGCTATTAATAATCCCTTTGCATCATACGGTGTTGCCGGACAAACTACTTTTAGCCCAGGCATATGAGTAAATAAACTTTCCGTACTATCCGAATGAATCTCCGGTGCTCTTACTCCAGCACCATAAGGGGCACGAATGACCATCGGAACGGAATATCTTCCCATTGTACGCGAGCGAATCCGCGATACATGGGTCATAATTTGATCATAAGCTGGGTAGATAAAGCCCATGAATTGAATCTCTGCTATCGGTTTAAATCCATTTACGGCTAATCCGACAGATGTTCCGATAATGCCAGATTCCGATAGAGGGGTATCGATGACACGATCTATACCAAATGCTTCCTGCAATCCATCGGTAGCACGAAACACTCCACCATTCTTACCAACATCTTCACCCAAGATCAAGCACATTTCATCTTGCTCTAATACTGCCCTCATCCCTTCGTTTATGGCCTGAATCATTGTCATGCTTTTCGTTGCTGTTTTTTTCGCTTCTGTAAAATCTGTTGTCATTTTATTCACCCCTTAACAGCTGAAGATAGGAATCTCTTTGTGTAGCCAGTGAACTAGGAAGCTCTGCAAATACATGATCAAACAAATCCTCCACTTTAGGCTTCGGATACGTTTCCATTGCTTTAACTGCTTCTTCAATTTCCTCTTCTATCTTTGCTTGAGTGGATTGGATATAAGCATCCTGCCAAAACCCCTCATTTTTCATAAACCGTTCCAGTCGGACAATCGGATCGACAATTTCTGCTCCCTGCCCCTCTGGACGATATTTCGTTGGATCGTCTGCAGTGGTATGTGCTCCTGTTCTCCAGGTTACAGCTTCAATCAAGGTTGGACCGCCACCATTTCTAGCTCGCTCTGTGGCACGTTGCATCTCAAAATAAACTGCAAAAAAGTCATTTCCATCTACCCGTACACTCGGAATCTCATAAGCTACTCCCTTTTGGGCAATTGTTTTGGAATTCATTTGTCGCTCAAAGGGCACAGAAATGGCATAGCCATTATTCTGGTTGAAAAATATCGTTGGTGTTTGAAAGACACTAGCGAAATTCAATCCCTCATGAAAGTCTCCTTCTGACGTTGCTCCATCACCAAAATAAGCAATCGCGATATGCTGTGTCCCTTTCCGCTTCTCAGCCCACGATGCACCAACCGCATGGAGCAGTTGTGTTGCTATTGGGACAGCTGCTGGAAAGATATGTTTCCCTTCTGGTGGGACACAGCCTTCCAACCTTCCATTCCAATATAAAAATGTCCGTGTCATGTCCGCCCCAAAGGTTAACATCGCCCCATGATCTCGATATGTAGGAAATAACCAATCATTTTCTCGCAATGCTAGTGCACTTCCCACCTGTGCCGCTTCTTGACCTTCAAACGGGGGATATGTTCCAATTCTCCCTTGTCTTTGCAAGCTTTTGGCCTTTTTATCAAATGTGCGAATTCGATACATATGGTAATACGCCTTCTGAACAAGCTCCTCCTGTATCAAAGATTTACTAGTAACATCGAGCAAATTGCCTTGGTCATCGATTACTTGCTTTAATGGATAAGCGTTCTCCATCCAATAACCTCCAATACTAGTCTAGTAGAACCAGGGTTACATACATGTTAATTAAAAGTATAACGTTATTTTAACGTAATTTTATCATTATGTAATATTTCGGTCAATTAATTATTATAAAATATAAATTTTTCAAACTACTCTATCTTACTAACCGATTCCAACTGCTTCAGTCCAGACTTTAGCTGATCTTTCGCCTCTTCCATCATGGTCTCTATTAATGCTTTTACACTTGGGATATCTTCTATTAATCCTGCTACTTGACCACCATTAATAAATCCCCGATCCAAATCACCATCGAGCGCACCGATCACATGGTGTGCTTCACTTGTTAGGCAGGCAAACTCCTGCAAGCCAATACCGTTTTTCTCTTTTTCTAGTAGACTTCTGACATAGGATGTACCGATTACACGTCTTAATCTATTAAAGCTTCGTCCAATAATAATCGCATCCGTACCATTTGCTTGAAGCAATTGGGCTTTATAGTTTTCATGGAAAGGCGCTTCCTTAGTAGCAATAAAGCGTGTGCCAATTTGAACCCCTTCTGCCCCTAACATTAGAGCTGCTGCCAACCCTTTTCCATCACCAATTCCTCCTGCTGCGATGACTGGTATTGTAACCTTTTGGACGACTTGTGGAACCAATGTAAAGGTAGTAAGCTCGAGTGCCGAGTTAATTCCAGCTGCTTCAAATCCTTCTGCTACTAGAATATCTGCACCTGCTGCTTCCGCTTTTTGGGCATGCTTTACGGAGGCGACAATTGCTATAACGACTTTTCCATGTTCATGAAGCTTCGGTATATAGGGCGCTGGATTTCCAGCTGAAAGGGAAATCACCGGTATATCATGTTGAATACTTAGCGTTATTAATTCGTCAACAAATGGCGATACTTGCAGTGCTATATTAAGGGCAAATGGCTTATTGGTTAATCGCTTCGTATCGAGGATTATGTTTTCTACTTGTTCTGGAGGCATCGTGCCACAACCAATCGTCCCTAGTCCCCCTGCATTCGATACCGCAGCGGTGAGCTGTGCATTCGAAATATTTCCCATGCCCCCCTGGATAATCGGATAGGAAATAGTTAAAAGCTCGGTTACATTGTTCATCACTAGACCTCCTACTTCCCCTGGAACTTAGGTGCTCTCTTTTCACTAAATGCTTGTAATGCTTCTATTCTATCCTCTGTCGGTATCGTGAGCTCATATGCTTTTGCCTCAATATCGATGCCCGTTTTCAAGTCTGTATTCATGCCAACCGTTATCGCATATTTTGCTTGTGTTACGGCAATCGGCCCGTTTTGAAGCATGCAATTGGCTAGCTCATTACATTCATCTAACAAGGAATCCTTCGATACCACTTTTAGCAAAATGCCAAGTTCCTTTGCCTCATCGGCTGTAATCTTCCTTGCAGTAAGAATTAGCTCCTTGGCTCTCATCTCCCCAATTAATCTAGGTAATCGCTGTGTTCCACCGGCACCAGGAATGATTGCCCAGCTTGTTTCCGTAAGACCCATTTTCACCTCACGTGCCGCAATCGCAAAGTCGCAAGCGAGCATAAGCTCAAATCCACCGCCAAAGCAATAACCATTTATCGCAGCAATAGTTGGCTGTGGGAGATTAGCAGTTCGCTCAAAGCAATCACGAATCGCTTTCACATTTCGTCTAACTTCTTGTTCTGATAACGATTTTCGTTCTCTCAAATCGGCACCCGAACTAAATGCTTTATCACCGGCACCGGTAATAATAACCGCTCTAATTTCATGATCCAGATGGATTTGGCTTACGATCGTCTTTAGTTCTGTTAGCATTTGGTAATTAAAAGCATTTAAGGCATTTGGGCGGTTTAACGTAATGTAGGCGATTTGGTTGTTTTTTTGGAAAAGTATTGTTTCCATTGGTTTCTCCTTTCGAGTGGTGCTATTCTATTTATATTTGGATGATTAGTGGAGGATTCCATTCATACCATGTTTGTTTTTTGCATGCTTATACTCCTTCTACAATTACCGAGATACCCTGCCCTACACCAATACACATCGTCGCTAACCCATAGTGAACATTTCTCCGTCTTCCCATTTCATGTACTAGTGTAGTTAATATACGGGCACCACTTGCACCAAGCGGGTGACCATACGCTATAGCTCCACCATTAACATTTACCAATTCAGAATCTAGTTCTAACTGATGAATGCAGGCAATAGATTGCGAGGCAAATGCTTCGTTTAATTCTACTAATCCAATATCCTGTACGGTTAAGTTGGCACGTGCCAACGCTTTTCTCGTAGCATGAATTGGGCCAAGTCCCATCACCGCCGGCTCAAGACCTGCTGTTGCACCCGTTACATAACGGGCTAAGAAGTTAAGGCCTAATTCCTTTGCTTTACTTACACTCATTAATAAAAGTGCAGAGGCTCCGTCGTTAACCCCAGAAGCATTTCCGGCTGTGATCGTACCACTTTCAAATATAGGCTTTAGCTTTGCTAGCTTCTCCAAGGATGTATCTGGGCGGGGATGCTCATCTTGTTCAATGCGAATCTCATTCCCTTTCCTATCGTGATAGACGACAGGAACTAATTCACGAGAAAATCGCTTTTCTTCTACTGCTTTTTTAGCACGCATTTGACTTTGAAAGGCAAATTGATCTTGTTCCTTTCGACTAATTCCATAGCGTTTGGCTACATTTTCAGCGGTTTGTGGCATGGAATCGGTACCATATAATTTATCCAGCTTAGAATTGATGAAACGCCACCCTATGGTCGTATCATAAAGCTCCATATTCCCCCTTGGAAAATCTTTTTCTGGCTTTGCCATAACAAGTGGTGCACGGGTCATACTTTCCGTACCACCAGCAATGAAACAATCACCTTCACCTACCGCTATTGCTCTAGCCGCATACATAACAGCATCTAATCCAGAACCACAAAGACGATTAATCGTGGTACCACCAACTTCTACTGGAAGACCTGCAAGCAAAGCAGACATTCTGGCAACATTACGATTATCCTCCCCAGCTTGGTTAGCATTTCCCAAAACAACCTCTTCAATATCCGCAGCAGGCAAATTTGGATTTCTCTCCACTAGTGCCTTAATCACTACAGCAGCTAAATCATCTGGTCGGATATCCTTTAACGCTCCCTTATACCGTCCAATCGGCGTTCTAACTGCATCCACAATTACAACTTCTCTCACTTTTTCACCACCTCACCATCCGTAGAATAGTCGTAGACTCCTCTACCAGTCTTGCGCCCCATTCTACCGGCCTTCACATATTGCTCTAATAATGGTGCTGGTCGAAATTTTTCCCCTAATGTTTCATGAAGATACTTTAAGTTATTGAGTCGTGTGTCCAATCCAACTAGATCGCCAAGCTCCAGTGGACCCATTGGATAATTCAATCCTAGTTTTATCGCTTTATCGATATCTTCTGCACTAGCAACACCTTCTTGAAGCATATAGAAGGCTTCATTTCCAACCATCGCACTAATCCTGCTCGTAACAAAGCCCGGAAATTCATTCACTTCAACGGTTTCCTTATTCATTCGTTCTGCAACTTCCCGAATAATTTGGACCGTTTCCCTGCTTGTTTCTAGTCCCTTTACGATTTCAACTAGCTTCATTCGATGAACCGGATTAAAAAAGTGCATAGCTGCCACTTTCTCTGGTCTTTTGGTATAAGAGCCTAATTCTGTTGGGCTGATGGTTGAGGTATTCGAAGCGATTACGATATCGCTCGGTGCATGCTGATCAACGGTTTCTAACACATGCTTTTTTAACGCTCGTTTTTCCGGAACTGCTTCAATGACCAAATCTGTATCACTTACGGCGTTGACGAGGTCTAATGACGTATGTAGCTTGGAAAATAGTTCGTTAGCTGCTGATTCGGATAGTTTATTTAAGGTGACTGCTTTTTCTGCAAGACGGGTTAATTCGTTTAGGGCACTCCTTAATTGTTCCTCGGATATGTCAACTAGTGTCGTGCGTATGCCTGCATGTGCTGAGACATAGGCTATACCTCTTCCCATCACACCTGCTCCTACGACCGTAATGTTTTCTATCGTCATGTGTAAGCATTCCTTTCTATTAGAATCATTAACATTATTGCCTAGTGATTAAATAGTGGTCATTCCCTTAGTAGACCAAATACACAGAAGAAACCAGAGGGAGGATAGGTGACCCTATTTATTCCCTCTAGCTACGTGCGCGTAACCTCCTGTAGCAAGGTATTGGCAAATTCCCCCGATGGAAACCTAGCTTATTCGCTATCGGTAAAAGAAAACGCCAACAGACATCATGCTTTCTCTATAATAAGTAACATGTAATCGAGCAAAGGCGTATCATTAGCTATTCTTACACACCAAATGGATTTATCGGCTTTGGTCCGTAATAAGATAGGACACTTTTATCCTCCATATATAAATCAAGTGTTTCAACGGTTAATTCTCTTCCATATCCAGATTGTTTGTACCCGCCAAATGGTGTTCCTGGGAAGGCGGAGAACGGGCTGTTAATCATGACAATCCCCGCTTGAATTTGATGGGCTACCCTAGTTGCTCTCGCTTGATTCGTCGTCCAAACAGCAGAGCCTAGTCCATACTCTGTATCGTTCGCTCTCCTTATTACGTCACGCTCATCAGAGAATGTCTCTACCACCACGACAGGGCCAAATATTTCTTCACGAACGACCTTCATATCTGGTGTTACATTCGTAATAATAGTTGGCTCATACCAGTAGCCATTTTCAAAGCCCTCTATCTCCATCTCTTTTCCACCAGTTACAATGGTTGCCCCCTCTTCACGGGCAGATTGCACATAGGAATCAATCTTTTCCAACTGGCTACGACTTATGATGGAACCTATATGGGTAGACTTATCAAATGGGTCGCCCAGCTTTAATTTCTGTGTTCTTGTAACGAACTGCTCCATAAATTCATCATAGATAGCTTCATGAACGAATAAGCGTGATCTTGCCTCACAGGACTGACCGGTATTAAAGAAGATTCCGAATAGAGAGCCTGCAACTGCCGCTTCTAAATCCGCATCTTCAAAAACAATGCTCGGTGATTTCCCACCTAGTTCAAGTGTTAAACGCTTTAACGTACTAGCAGCCTTCTCCATAATGTCTCGACCAGTAGGTGTTGAACCGGTGAATGCCACCTTATTGACGTCCTTATGGGTTACTAAATAATCTCCCACAACTTGGCCGGCACCAGGAATGGTATTTACTACACCTTCTGGTACGCCTGCTTCATGACAAATCTCATTTAATAGAAGGGCCGTTATTGGTGTTAAGCTTGCTGGTTTTACAACAACCGAACAACCAGCAGCAATAGCAGGGGCGATCTTCCACGCAGCCATCATCATCGGATAATTCCAAGGAATAATCTGTGCACAAACGCCAACAGGCTCTTTATGTGTGTAATTGAAAAATCCATTCGGCATGTTATTTACCGTTCCTCTATGTCCAACAATTGCACCAGCGTAAAATTCAAAGTCTTCGATGGCTTGATTAATTTGCACTTGTGCAGCACCAAGAGATTTCCCACTATTTAATACCTCAAGCTCAACAAGCTCCTGAAAGCGACTACGCATTATCTCCGCAATTTTATTTAACACACGGGCACGCTTTCCTACTGGATATTTACGCCACTTTCCATTGTCAAAGGAATTTCTTGCAGCTTGAACCGCTCTTTCTGCATCTTCTATTTGAGCCTTCGCAATCGTCGCAATAACTTCTCCTTTTGCCGGATTAAACGTTTCAAACACTTCGCCTGAAACACTTTCTACTCGCTCACCATTAATAATCATCCCGTAGTGACTACGCTTCATTTCTCCAACCGATGTGATTTTATCGGATACCACTTGTTCCATTATTTCTCCTCCTTATTTCCCAACAAAATTTGGTTTGCGTTTTTCCATAAATGCTTGGAGTCCTTCTTGGTGGTCTTGTGATAATCCTGCGATTCTCTGAGCAAAGGCCTCTTGCTCTAAAAAGGTTTCATAGCTCGTGTGCATACTATCAAGCATATATCGCTTGATAAGGGAGAATAACGTTGTTGGTAGACTTGCAATATGTGAAGCAAATTCTCCTATTTGTGATACCCACGCTTCTTCGCTAATAACTTTTGTGACTAATCCAATTTCTAGAGCCTCTTCCGCTAAGATTGGTTTCCCTAATGTTGCAATCTCTAATGCCTTGGCATAGCCAACCATACGTGGAAGCTGATAAAGAAATCCAGAGTCTGGAACCAATCCAATATTCATAAAGGCACTAACGAATTTCGCTGTGTTCTTCATTACACGGAAGTCACAGGCTAGTGCTAAGCTCATTCCAGCCCCGGCAGCAATTCCATTAATAGCAGCAATAACAGGCTTCGGCGTTTCCTTAAGCTGCTTTAACATCGGATGATATCGATTCTTTAGGAATTCAGCATGGTTTGTATGTTCTTCGACATCCGCTAAATCCTGTCCTGAGCAAAAGGCTTTCCCATTCCCCGTTATGACAATACATGTCACTGCTTCATCCTTCGTTGCCTGTTTCAATGCTTTTCCTATCTCTAAATTCATCTGTTCTGTAAATGCATTATAGGCAGCAGGCCGATTTAATACGATAGTGGCGATATTTTCATTTTTCTCATAAAAAATAGTTCCATAGTCCATATCACTACTTCCCCCTAAACGAAGGTGTTCGCTTTTCTGTGAATGCACGCATTCCCTCTTTTTGATCTTCCGAGGAAAAAGCAAGATAAAAATTCTTCCTCTCTAGCATTTTCCCCTCAAGTAGAGATAAGTCAGCTGCTGCATGAACGGCCTCCTTAATTAACCGTAATGATATTGGAGCTTGTTTGGATAGTTGGTGGGCTAGCCTCATTGTTTCCTCCTCCACTAGCTCCGGTGCTACACTCCGATTAATGACCCCGTAGTGAAGAGCTTCCCTTGCTGTCATTTGTTCTCCTAGCCAAATCCACTCTAACGCCCTTCTAACTCCCATCACTTTCGTAAGAAACTGGGTTCCACCTGCCCCGGGTAATATACCGAGCTTTACTTCTGGAAAACCAAACTTAGCATCTTCGCTTGCAATAATAAGATCACAGTGAAGCGCTAACTCAAATCCGCCACCAAGTGCAAAACCATTTACCGCTGCTAGTAGTGGCTTTTTAATTAGACTAATTCTATCCCACTGTGCAAAAGGATTTAAGAGCTCTAATGAGAGTGACGTTTCTTCCATCATTTCTTCAATATCAGCACCAGCTGCAAAGGCCTTTTCACTCCCTTTTAACACAATGACCCGGATGGACTCATTCAGATCAAAGGCTTCAAGCTGTGTCACAATTTCATCGACCATTTCTCGGTTCAAGGCATTAAGCACTTTTGGGCGATCGAACTGAATGACACCAACACCGTCTTCCGAGTAGACTTTAATGAATCTAGTCATTTACCTCTTCACCAATCATGAGCGTGACAATATCGCCCGCAAATTTCATAACATCTCTCCCAGATGCCTTCCCTTCATCTGTTCTCATCGCCTTTTGTAAGGATTCATGATCGTCATAGTACATCTCACACAATAGATAGAATTCACTCTCTCCCATTGGTGAACCTACAATTCTAGTAACCTCCATCTTTCTTAATCCTGGAATCTTGCTTGTAATTGGTGCATGGGTGTTAAAATAATGCTCATCAAAATTTTCCTTATCTGCTGGTTGCTTGTATAACGCAATAAGTTTTACCATACTTTCTCCTCCTAATAATTGGTATGAAGTGGTTTTACCACTGGTTTCATTGCTTCAAATGGATTCCTGCAGGCACGGCAATACAAGATACTACGGCATGCAGTTGGTCCAAAAACATTTTCCATCGAAGTGTAATCCGAGTCACAATATGGACAATTCACCGTCCACTCATCCCCTGGTTGATAATTTTCTGGTGGCGGTGCAATACCATGTTTCTTTAGCTCCTGTTTCCCTTTTTCAGTTATGGTATCGGTTGACCATTGATGCTCCATCGTAAATTTCACCTGGCAACTAGTAACCCACTCTAATGTTTCAACAGCCTTTTGCACATTTACCCCGATAAAGTCTAACGCAGGGCAGCCTGCAAACGTTGGAACCATTTTGATTTCCACCTGATTTCCGTCGATAGCGACTTCATGTACCATACCTAAATCATAGACACTAACAGAAGGGAGCTCCGGGTCATCGACAGTCCTTAAGACAGCATAAATCGCTTCTAAATTCGTAATCTCCTCCAATGTCTCTCCTCCTCTCCTGTAACATGACACATTAAGATGATTCGTTTACCATGCTGCTGTTTTATCACTGTTATATACTTCCGCTAAAGTATCCAGCGCCTGTTCTAAATCACCAGTATGCTCTCCGTTTCTACCATTACCATATTTCTGTTGAAGTGGGCTTTGTGGTGTCTCTCGTAACACATTGTTCACTTCCTCTAGCCATTTAGCCTTTAGTTCCTCTGCACTGATCATAATTAATTGATGCTTCCTCATATCTGCTTCCAATGCGCCAAGTTCTAATACATCAGCAAATTCATTCCATGCTTCCTCGACGCGATCTTGTATCCGTTTCTTCGCCTCTTCGGTAGCGCCTTGAAGCTGTCTCATCCAAATCCTCCAATGAGCCAAGTGATACGGATGCTCCATTAATACCTTTCTAGCAACGTGAGCTAACGGTTGATAAGAGCTATTTGCAATCGCTTCCAATTTAATCTTTTTAAACGTTTCATAGAAATAGTTTCTCACTACTGCTAATGCCCAGTCGTAATATGGTTCTTCTAAATACGTTCCCTCACCATTGCGTTTTTCCAAGTAGCTGCCATTCCGTCGTTCACTTGGCTTTCGATCATGTGCCAATATATCTGCCTTTCCTACCCCTAACGCCTCTAAAAGGTTGTAGTACATTACCGCATGACCCATTGTATTTTGGGTAATAGAAGAGTAAGCCACATCCTCTTCAATATGAGGAGCTAACCCTAACCATTCGGAGCCTCTAAATGCTATCAATAAATTGTCATCCGCTAACTGAAATAAGAGCTCCTTTAACGCTTGAAAATACGTAGGGTCTTGCTTTGCTTGATCTGGTGTTTCGATTATCTCGCTCATTTTCTCTTCACCTCTTTCCAAGACATGATTTCTTTTTCATCAAGCATGCCCTGCTCTTTCTCCTTCCACTTTTGTCGTAAATACCCATATCCTTTAGTTGTCCGATACTCTTTATTATCCAAGCGCTTAGTCCAGACCTGTCTTTCCTCGCTATTCATCTTTCGAATATCACTTTGCTTTACAACCCATACATCCACTACGTCTTCCCGGCGCATAAAATTTTCCTGTGCCATGATCATGGCCATCTCTTGGTTCGGTGCTAGCAAACTAAATTGATGCTGCATTGGCGCTTTGTTACCCCTTCTGCTGAACACCTCATAGACCTGATAAAAATCGGTTTCCTTCGTCATTTGTCTCTCCCTCCTCTCATTACACCGTGACTATATCCTCAGCAAGCGCTTGGCGTACCCAACGGTTATGGCTATACGCAATCTCTCTTAATCGTAAACGCTCCTTTGATTTTGGCCCTTTATTTCTAATAATTTGTTTGAATTCATCCCAATCAGGTTGCTTGTAAATCCATTTTTCTTCTTTTTCATCATAACGAATCGTATCGTCTGGAACGGTTAGTCCGAGTGAAAATACTCTAGGCAAATACTTTGATAAGAATGTTTGGCGCAATTCTTCATTGGTACTCTTTCGAATTTTGTATTTAATCATAATGTCTTGCTTCGAGGATCCAGTCGTTTCAGCTGAAGCAGGCCCAAAGAACATGAGTAGTGCCGGCCACCAACGATTCAGTGATTCCTGTAAAATGTCACGTTGGTACGCATTTCCTTCCGCTAATGCCATAATGATGGACTCGCCATGTTGGGCGTGAAAAACTTCCTCCTGGCAAATTCGTTGTAATGCCCGTTGGTATGGACCATAGGACGCATCTAGCATATTGGTTTGTGACATAATTGCCGCGCCATCAACTAGCCAACCAACCATACCGGCATCTGCCCATGTTTTGGTTGGCATATGAAAGACATTATGAAACTTTAAATCTCCATTTAATAAATCCTCTATCAGATTTTCTCTCGTCTTCCCAAAAGGCTTCATAAGGTCTTCTGCGACCCGAAGTAATAATTGACCATGGCCCATTTCATCTTGCACCTTTGCCATTATGCCTAGCTTTCTTCTCAAGGTTGGAGCTTTTGGCACCCATTCTTTTTCAGGAAGTGCTCCCATTATTTCACTTATTCCATGCATGGAAATTAGCTTGATCAGGGCCATACGATAATCGACAGGCATCCAGTCATCTGCTTCAATTTTTTCCCCAGAATTAATTCGGGCCATAAATGCATCATATTTCTCTGGATCGTGTTCAACATATGCGGTTGTTTTGGAATCCCCGTCCTCCACATAGTTATACATTCTACCACCCCTTCATAACGTTTCTTTAACGCAATGATAACAAAGTGTCATATATATGACAATATAATAATTTTAAATTTTCTCAAATTTAATCGACATTTTATGCTATAATGGGTTCTGCCAATCTAGTTATAAGGACTAGAAATCAAATCTATATGACAGTTAGATATAAAACGTTTTATTTCTGTTATAATGATAAGAATGGAAAAAGCAAGGCAATTACTGTTCAGCTCACAGATTTTTTGTTAAAATTTGAACATATAAAAATTACATAACCGGATGGACATAAGAGAGGACGTTTCAGGTGGAAAAGCAATTTAATACGAGGTCAATGATCTTCACGTTATTTGGAGATTATATTAGGCATTATGATAATGTGATATGGATTGGAAGCTTAATTCGATTATTAGAGGAATTTGGTCATAACGAACAATCGGTTCGAGCAGCTATTTCCAGAATGAGTAAACAGGGCTGGGTACAGTCAGAAAAGATTGGCAACAAGAGCTTTTATTCATTGACTGACCGAGGGAAAGCAAGGATGGAAGAAGCATCGAAGCGTATCTATAAAACCGAGCACCCATCTTGGGATGGACAGTGGCGAATTCTTGTATACACCATTCCTGAGAATAAACGCCATTTACGAGATGAATTAAGAAAAGAGCTGGTGTGGAGTGGATTTGGCTTATTATCAAATAGCTGCTGGATTACCCCAAATCCATTAGAAGAGCAAGTAAATTTGTTAATGGAGAAATACGATATCCATGAGTATGTTTCGTTCTTCGATGCCTCTTATATTGGGATGAATAATGAGGAAGATCTAGTTCAAAAATGCTGGAATCTTGATGATGTGAACGACAAGTATCAATTATTCATTCAAGAATATAGTCAAAAATACGTTATAGACAAAAATAAAATTGAAAAAGGGGAATTAACGGATGGTAGTTGCTTTGTGAAGTCAGCGCTTTTAGTCCATCAATATCGGAAGTTTTTATTCATTGACCCAAACCTACCGCAGGAGCTTTTACCAACAAGATGGCTTGGTGACTCTGCTGCTTCCTTGTTCACGGACTACTATAATATGTTAATTGAGCCAGCAAGACGATTTTTCAAGAATGTCTACGAGCAGGGCGATATCCAAAGGTTCCAGGAGAGCCTGAAAGAATAAATCAACTCCTTACATAATATGTACAAAAAACGCCAATTGGCGTTTTTTGTTACGTAGAGTAGAGTTTACTACCAATTGTGCTACCATTGTCCGTTACGTTTAAGCCTTCTTTTGAAAAAAAGATAAAGACAATAATTCATTCACCGTTATTTCGTTCATAAATTGAAATCCATTTTTCTTATAAAACTGAATTGCTGGTGTATTTTTAGAGCCTGTTGCTACCTTTATCGTTTCCACTTCAAACGCATTTTCAATAAACGTGAAAAGCACTTGTGCGATTCCTCGTCTAAAATGGCTTGGATGTACGATTAACCTATGGATGTCCATCTCCCCATTGTCTAGCTTGAAAGAGATTGCTCCACATAATTTATCCGCTTCATAATACCCAAAGAAGGTTTCTCCACAATATTGTAAAGTAGAAACGGTATCCTTTAATGGTGGAATTTCATAGGAGCCAATTATTTCCGCCTCGACCTTGTATGATGCTAGTTGCAAGGTTAATACCTCTTCTGCGTTGCTCCTATTTGCCATGACCATTTCTTTAATCATTGCAACCCCTCTTCACTATATAATACTTTCTTTCGTTAACCCCATATTTTTTATATCATGACATCGATACTCCAGTTCATCATGTTTTATACTTTCGATTACTGTGACTGAATTAGTACAGACGATACACAAGTAGCAATCTTCTTCCCATTCTGCACTAGATCCGCCACCACATATGCTAAGGTCCTTCCCATCTTCTCGACTCTAGCGGTTACCTCTATTTCCCCCTTTACACCTGGTCGATGAAAAGTTGTATCTAGATCAATCGACACAAAGCCCTGATTTTCTGTCAGTTTAGAAGCAACTGCATAGGCCATTAAAATATCGGCTGCCGATGATAAAAACCCCCCCATGACGACTCCTAAACCATTAATATATTTATCATCTACCGTCCAAATCCCATTGGCTATGCCATCATTTGCATCATCCACCTTTATTTGCATCGTTACATCACAAGGTGGCGGGGTTAATCCATCTGATACAACTTTTTGCAAATCAGAAATAGAATATCTCAAATTCTCCACTCCTCAAATTACATGTTTACTAAAATAAAACTTAAATTCTTAGTCCGTTTAAAATACGTTTATTTCAGTTTAAATATTACTCTACCAGTTGTCAATATAATCCAAATTAAGTCAACTAAATGTGTATTCTAACAATTAAGGTTAAACTTGAATATAAAACGATTTCAAGAGTATTTTCCCATTAAAATGTAGGAGAAGAGACCTTCATATTTAAAATTTCAGAATAATGATTGACTTTTATTTATAATATTCTTATTATTTATGTATCAAAATATATTCGTTCGTATTTTACACGTTATATGAATTTTTGTTATTTAATGTGCTTGAAAATAGTAAAAAGGAGACTAACACATGAAAGAGATGGTGGATATAACGATTATCGGTGCTGGACCGATTGGTTTGTTCAGTGCATTTTACGCAGGTATGCGGGAAGCAAGTGTGAAAGTGATTGATAGTATGCCAGAGGTTGGTGGGCAGTTAGCGGCCTTATATCCAGAAAAGTACATTTATGATGTGGCAGGATTTCCGGGAGTTAAGGCAAAGGATCTCGTAAAGGAGCTACATAAGCAGGCACTAACATTTTCTCCTAGCATCTGTCTGAATGAGCAAGTACTAGATATTATCCGTCTAGAGAACGGTACGTTTGAAATTTATACAACTAAAACCGTTCATTATTCGAAAAGCATTCTCATTTCAGCAGGTGCAGGCGCTTTTGAACCTAGAAAATTAAAACTAGCTAATATAGCTCAATTCGAAGAGCATACCTTACACTACTTTATTAGGGAGTTAGAAAGGTTTCGTAACAAAAGGGTATTAGTATGTGGCGGCGGGGATTCAGCTGTGGACTGGGCGCTTGCACTAGTAGATATTGCAGAGGATGTTACGCTTGTCCATCGGAGAGACGCATTTAGGGCGCATGAGCATAGTCTCACACAGCTTAAACATTCGTCCGTAACTATCCTCACCCCATATGAAGTTACCGAATTAATTGGAAAGGAGCATGAAATACATCATGTCACACTCCAGAAGGTGAAAGAACAAGACAGGAAGACGGTCACGGTCGATGAGGTCATCGTCAATTATGGCTTTATCACAAATATTGGACCGATAAAATCTTGGGGACTAGAAACGACTAAAAATGCTGTTTTCGTGAATGGTAAAATGGAGACTAACATTCCCGGAATCTATGCTTGTGGAGATATTTGCTCGTATGAAGGGAAGCCAAAGCTTATTGCTACTGGATTTGGGGAAGCAACTATCGCTATCAATCACGCAAAAGCCTATTTGGATCCAAAGGCTAAATTAAGTGTCCATAGTACACACCTGTTTTCTTCATCCTAATGAGGAATACGTAGACACGTTTGTTTATTCTTTCTTATCGTTTAAGATAAGCTCGCATTCGGTAAGCAAAGCAATTCGCGCGAGGGTTTGGGTATTTCGCGCGGGCTTGGTTTTGTTTCGCGCGACCTTATATAAAAATCGCGCGACTCTGTGGTGCTCGCGCGATTTTCTATGACTCTCGCGCGTTTTCTGGAGCTTCCTGCGCGTTTTCCGATAACTCCCGCGCGAATCCAACGTAACTTCGCGCTAAAACCATGTTGAAATCGCCTAATCCAATAACTCCACTCTATAAGACTAGGGGCTATACCTCATCCTTTTTCATCTATTAAAAAAGGATGCTTCAGAATTAAACTTCCTGAAACATCCTAACATTCATTATTTCATACCACGAGTATCTACTTCATACCATTCTTTAACAGATGCGTTACAGCATTCTGCTATTTTTCGAAACTTTGCTTTAGGTATTTTAACTTTAATGTAATTAGCTTCCTCCTCTGAAAGCCTCAATTCACGTACACTTCTACCGTCCTTGAAGGATTCGAGTAAGAATTCATCAAATGCTTCTTTATCTGATAACACGAACTTCCCTCCTTACACTTAGAGAAATAACATTCACAAAGTTTTCATGCGGTAGCTATTCTTATACGTTAGTCATTATAAAATCCCTATTATGGCTGAACTAAATAGGTAGGTTAGAGACCACTACTCGCTTTTTTAATTCTTTGCCTGAGCGAATGATGGACTCATTTACTAACACCTGCATTGCATCTACACAATACTGCTTCCAATGCTCTGAGATTTCAATACAAGAAAGCTCTGTACATCCTAAAATGACACAATCACAGTTCTCATCCTCTATCAGCTTTGCAATAATTTGCTCGAACCCGTGAACATCAACAGGTTGGTCTGCTTTGAAATTATATATTGTTTGCATCACTTTTTGTTGGTCATGCACATTTGGGATAGGAGCCTTCATATTATATTTATGACACTCAGCCTGATATATACCTGTATTAATTGTCCCATCCGTTGCTAAAATCCCCACTTTAGCCGTACTACCAAACGTATTTCGAATATGGGTTACCGTTTCTTCGATCATATTAATTATGTTTATCGAAGTCATTTCCTGCATTTCACGGAAGAAATAATGGGACGTATTGCATGGAATGGCAATGTTATCTATTCCAGCAGCTTCAAAAATCTCAAAATCTTTTTTAACCGCTTGTAAAAACGGTTCTTTATTATCTTCAAGAATTGCTCTTGTCCGATCCGGAATCGTAGCATGGTTAAGAATAACCATATCAATGTGGTCTTGGTCCTTATTGGCTACCGTATTTTCAATAACTCGATCAAAAAATAACGATGTAGCAGCAGGTCCCATCCCACCTAAAACTCCTAGCTTTTTCTGTTTCAATCAATCCACCTGCTTTATATCATACTGTGCATAGACACTATTTGACTTCCGCATTTTCTTTGTTTAACGCTTCTAAGGCGATACCTGCACCATAATCCATACCTTGACATCCAGCAAGTAGTACTAAGTCACCTTTATTCGCTTTTGATAATGCTTCATGTATCGCATCTGGTAATTCATTATATAAGTTAACTTTAATATTAGCTTTTTCCATCACATCTAAAAATGCCTTGACTTCATCATCTGTCACTTCGTCTTTCGAGGTAGTATGGGATACGCTTCGAGTTGCAATAACTTCCTTAATATCAAGCTTATCTGCCCATTCCACAATGACTTCCGCATTTTCACGGTTAATGGTTGCCCCACGCTGTCCACGAACAGCATAGACAAGCTGTAATTGCTCGAAATCCATAAAGTCTAATGTTTGTAAGGTAACATTTATATTTCCTGGGTTTGCAAAATGGTCATCTACTACTTTAATTTCATTTTCATAGATGAATTCAAAACGACGAGGTACTCCAGAAAATTCTTTTAGCGTCTCTTGAATCGTGCTTATTCGAACTCCGCTAATAAGTGAAGCAATGATCGCAACCATCGCATTATACACAGAGTGAAGTCCTGGTACAGCTAATTCAACATCGAATTCACTTGGCTCATATGAAATACCATTTGCTTCAAATGACTTTAAAATCTCAACGGTAAACTTACCTCTACCAGTAGTTAAATCCAAGTTTTTGCAATGGACATAGCCATCTTTACTGTCGATTCCAAATGAAATAACCTTTGCTTTTGTTTTATCCACTAATGAAGCAGAATATTGATCATCTAAATTTAAAATCGCAAAGCTATTCTCAGATGCATTCCGAATTAAGCTCGATTTTGCTTCAAAATAGCGTTCGAAGGTGCCATGCATCTCCATATGCTCTTTACTCATATTGTTTAAAGACACAATATCATAGTTGACCCCTTCTACACGGTGTAATTCTAGTGCAGCTGAGGACACCTCCATCGTGACATGGGTCACATCATTCTGAACCATTTCATTTAAATAGCGTTGTAAATCTAAGGACTCAGGGGTTGTCAGTTCAGCAGGGATTGACTCGTCACCATTTTTGATAATGACAGTTCCAATTAGACCTGTGCGACGCCCTTCGTTTTCTAAAATAGCATTCGTCATGTACGTAGTTGTTGTTTTACCATTTGTTGCTGTAATCCCAATCATGTTCAACTTGGATGATGGATCTTGATAAAAGCATGCCCCTAGTCTCGCTAATGCAATACGACTATCTTTTACAACATATTGTGGAATATCAATCCCATCTTGGAAGTCCTCTACTACCGCAGCCACAGCGCCACGCTTTACTGCATCTGCCAAGTACTGATGACCATCCGTTTTATAACCTTTTACACAGACAAATAAATCTCCTTCTTGAACCTTTTGGGAATGATAGGAGACATTACGAATTTCTAACGGCTCTACTTCCCTACCATTGGTTACTTCAATAGCTTGTAATAATTGTTTTAATTGCATACAAAATTCCTCCTATCCTTTCCTTTGGCCAAACAATTTACCAATTCTCGTTTTCATAAATACAAACGCAGGTTTAGGGTCGCTCAAGCTCCAGATTGCATATGCCTTTGGTCGAAATAACGATTTTACGACCTCTGAAGATTTTAACTGACCTGTTTTGACATAATCCTTTACTGCTAGTAAATCTTCATATCCATACCAGAAAGCACGGTTTGTCGTTTCGGTCACTGCTTTTGGCTCTAATGGATCACCGATCATTTCCCGGTATGTGATGTATGGGAAATTCAAGCCAACTTTATATAATAAATGATTAAAATTGGTAATTCTTGCGTTGATTTCAATTAAATAGAACTCGCCAGTCTCTTCGTCTTTTTTAAATTCAATCTCAGCAAAGCCTTTATATTGAATCCCCTCTAGAAACTTCGAACCAAGCTCAAATAATTCGGGGGTGTATTTTTGGATTGTGTATACCGATGCTCCAAAATTAATAGGGTATTGGCGAAGCTTTTGGCAAGTGGTCCAATGGGTCACCTTAGAATCTTGGTTCAAATAAGCATCGAATGTGTACATATGGTCGTCAAAACCCGGAATAATCCGTTGAACGAACACTTCTTGATTGGCGGATTTCGCCTTTTCCAATGCTTCTTCTAGTTCTTCCATGTTATGAACTTTAAAGATTTTCTTTCTAAAGGTAGCAACAAAGCTAGGGGAATCGAACGGTTTTACTAAACAAGGAAACTTTATTTCCTGTTCTACTCGTTCTTTAAAATTCGGTTCCTTTACCCTAACTGTCTCCGGTACTCGTACACCATGCTCTGTCGCTAGTGCGTGTAATGTATCTTTATTTATTACACGTGTTGCTAAGCCTTGCTCTGTTTGAGGGATTAAGTAATATTCCTTAATCCGATGTAAATGCGCGTCGATAACCTCCAAATATGTATCATGACATGGAATCAACACTGGCTTTTTATCTTGCTTCTTTGCATAATCAATTAATGCTTGAATAAATTCTTCCGTCTCTTCTTTGTAATGTGGCACTATTATTTTTTCTGAGCAATATTTCGAAGCCGCACCATAGCGATCATCTTCTGAATAATCTACCGCAACTGTATGAACGCCTTCTTTACCTAGACTTCTAATCGCACTTAATCCTATATAATAATTATTACCTAAAATCACTGCTTTATGATTCATATCGATTACTCCTATTAGGGTGTTACTATCCTATTCATAATATTGTATTTTTATTAAATATCATAGACTTTTTCATGATTGTTCATTACATTATACACCTCATTATACCTGTGTACAAAGTTAACTTCAATAAGTCTATATAAGTGAATGAACGATGTTTATCTATAAAGAAAGCAGATAGAAGCTTGGACATAAGTGGTAAAGAAAAAAAAACCGAATGAATAGCATATCCCTCCCAATCTAGTAGCAGGCCTCACCGCCTTCCACGGGTGATAAGGTAAGCCCCTTCGCTCAAGTCTATCTATAGTTGCGGGGCTAGTATTTATGTTTCATTCGATTTACGATTAAATTCATTTCTATGTCTCTGTGTAAACCATGATAGTACATTTACGACTCGATAAATAATTGATGCCACATCATAAAGACAAGGATGGTCCATAGTTTTCTTGCGTTATTGTGATACCCTTTGTAATGACTCTTTAAGAGCTTCATGCAATAGGTTTTATCCAGAATGTGATCGGTGTTACTTTCTTGAATGATTTCGGTTGCCCAATCATACAGTTCATTTCTTAACCAGTTTTTTAATGGTACAGGAAAGCCTAGCTTTTTCCGATTGGTAACGTGCTCTGGAATGAAACCGATGGCAGCTTTACGTAATATTGCTTTGGTTTGTTTATTGGTAATTTTATAAGATACTGGTATTTTGCTTGCAACATCAAAGACTTCTTTATCTAAAAATGGTGTCCTAAGCTCAATGGAATGTGCTTTCGTCATTCGGTCTGCCTTTCTTAATATATCCCCAGGTAACCAAGTATGCATATCTACATATTGCATTTGATGAGCTGGATGGGCCTCTTTCACCATGGCAAATAAGTCGGCTGTCATGTGCTTGTAATTAGTTAATTCATCATACGTTCTCATAAAGCGACTTTTTTCCTCTTCTTCAAAGATCTTAGCATTTCCAATATACCGCTCATGGAGTGGGGTGGTACCACGTTCTAGAAAGCCCCTTCCTATTATCCCATCAGGAACAATTCGGGATAATGTTCTCAGCCATTTTCTTATTGTATCCGGCAGATATTGAAATACTTTTAACGAATGAAATTCATGATAGATGTTATAGCCTCCAAATAATTCATCAGCCCCCTCACCTGATAGCACTATTTTCGTATGGCCACTTGCTTTTCGGGCAGCAAAATATAATGGAACACATGATGGATCTGCTAACGGTTCTTCTAGCAAGTGAATAATAGTTGGTAGGCTGGCTACAAATTCTGCCGGACTAATTAGATACGAGATATTCTCTACTCCTAGCTCTTCTGCGGTTTGCTGTGCAATGGGAATTTCAGAATATCCTTCTACATCAAATCCAACAGAGAAAGTTTTTATACTAGGGTTAAACTGCTTGGCTATCCCAACAAGAAGGCTTGAATCAATACCACCTGATAATAATGCTCCCAAGAACTTTTCTTCTTGTATATGCACCTTTACTGAGTCTACTAAAATCTCTTGGATCCGATTAATAATTTGGTTCTCGTTGCCGTTTACGGGATGGAATGCTGCTTTAAAATAAGCATAGGTTTCCAGAGGTTGATAGGCTTTTTTGATTAAGTAGTGACCTGGTTTTAAGCTAGTAATTTCTTTTTTCAAGGTGAGTGGTGGGGGAATATATTGAAATGAAAAGTAGTGTTGTAATGCTTGATAATGGAATGTTAGATCTTTCCTTAGCCTAGTTATAGCTTGTATTTCTGTAGAAAAAAGAACCTCCTCTTCTGTATCCATCATGTAAAGCGGTTTAATTCCAAAGGGATCTCTAGCAGCATAGAGAATCTTTTCTTGATAATCCCATATTACCAATGCAAATGTGCCCCTTAACAGTTGGAATCCCTTAACACCGCATTCTAGAAATAGGTTACCAAGGACTTCTTCTGCTGTATCCAAGTTAAGCATATAGCCTTTCTTCTCTAGCCTTTTACGTAAGTCTCCCTCATTATAAATGGTTCCATCGAAAACTAGTCCATATCGTTCATTATTGAATATAAAGGGTCGAACATTACGATAATCGGTGAGTTTCATAACCAGAAAATCAGCTTGCTCCATAGTTTCCATTTCATCATGCATTTCCTCATTCTCAAGCTCAGTTAAATTTGCCTCTTGCGTCGGTTTGCTATCTTGCTTAAATCTTTTAGATGTGAGTAAACCAACAAATCCAGACACACTAATTTCCCCTTTTCGTATAGTAAACGTATCTTTTGCAATATTATATTCAAACAAAAAAAGACTGACTCAAAATTATGATGAGTCGGTCTTTTCGTTTCCGCTTATACAATCTTTTGCTTTTTAATTTGTTTGCTTCGTAATTGCCCACATGCTGCATCTATGTCAGCTCCATTTTCCCAGCGAACTCCACTATTAATACCATTTTTCTTCAATACTTCGTGGAATGCTTGGATGACATGTGTCTCACTTCGTTGATACTGGCCATGCTCCTCAACAGAATTGTAAGGGATGAGGTTCACATAGGAAAGATGGCGTTTGCTACGTAGTAATTTGGCAAGCTGTATCGCTTCTTCCTCGTGATCATTGACATCCTTAAGCATAATATACTCATACGTTATTCTACGATTAGAATTCTCTAAGTAATAATCTACAGCCTTCATCAGCTTTTCAATAGGAAATGCTCGGTTTATCTTCATAATGCTAGTTCTTAGTTCATTGTTCGGTGCGTGTAAGGAAATAGCTAGGTTTACTTGTAAACCGGTATCAGCAAATTCATAAATTTTGTGAGCTAAGCCACTAGTTGATACAGTAATATGACGCTGACCAATTTTAAGGCCATTCTCATCATTTACGACTTTAATGAAATCAATTAAGTTCGTAAAGTTATCAAACGGCTCACCAATTCCCATTACGACAATATGGCTAACCCGTTCATCTTTTCCTTGTTCATCCAGATGCTTTTGCACCTTCATAATCTGCTCTACAATTTCGCCACTATCTAAATCTCTGCTCTTTCTAAGTAGACCACTAGCACAGAAGGTACAACCAATATTACACCCGACCTGTGTTGTGACACATACAGAAAGACCATAATTAAAACGCATCAACACCGTTTCAATTAAATTTCCATCTGCTAATTTGAACAGAAATTTAACTGTCCCATCTTTAGAGACTTGTTCGATTTCCTCTTCCAATGTTTCAATAACAAAATTCTCTTGTAATAGTTCAATCGTTTCTTTATTTACATTTTTCATTTCTGTAAAATGACGGACCCGTTTCTTATATAACCAATCCCAAACTTGTTCAGCACGGAATCTTTTTTGTCCTTTTTCTATTAACCATTCTGTTAATTGTTCCATTGTTAATCCATAAATGGATCTTAATTTCATAATATATCCTCATCTCCAAATAACTATATCGTACTATAACTAGTAATCGTATTCGCTAAATCACTTTCTAATCATACTTGATATAGTGACCGGAATCAAATTAAATTTCCCTTTTAGTATCTAGCTTTTACAGCCTTTTATATTAAGGTAAGTCCGTTTCTCCCATGAGATAGCGATCACATTCCCGTGCAACCTCTCTTCCTTCATGGATAGCCCATACAATTAGACTCTGACCCCTTCGCATATCCCCTGCAGAAAAGACACCTTCTACATTCGTTTGATAGTCTCCATACGTTGCTTTCACTGTAGTATTGGGATTACGTTCAAGATTTAATTGATCGAGTAAGCCCTGTTCTGGGCCAGTAAATCCGATGGCAATTAATACTAAATCGGCAGGCCATATTTGCTCGGTTCCTTTTATTTCTTCACGGATTCTCCGGCCGTTTTCTATTTTGTTACGCACATTAATCGTATGAACTTCTTTAATATGTCCGGTTTCATCTCCTACAAATTTCGTTGTCATGACAGCAAATGCACGTGGGTCCCTTCCCAATTTCCCTGCCGCTTCCTTATGACCATATTCAACCCGATGGATAATAGGGTATTGTGGCCATGGATTGGAAGTAGCATCACGCTCTGTGCCTTTCTTTTCATAAATATCAAATTGGGTTAGTGATTTGCAATTATGACGTACGGCAGTCGCCAAGCAATCCGTCCCCGTATCACCACCACCGATGACAATAACATTCTTATCTTTTGCGGAGATATAGTTATTGTCTTCTAGCCCTGAGTCCAGTAGGCTCTTCGTATTCTGATGGAGAAAGTCCATTGCATAGTGAATTCCCTTAAGATTATTTCCTTCTACTGGCATAGTTCGATGCACCGTTGCACCAGTAGCTAGAATGATCGCATCATATTCGGACCTGAGCTTTTCTACTGGGATGTCCTTGCCAACTTCTGTATTCGTAATAAAGTGAACCCCTTCTTGTTCTAAAATGTCTACTCTTCTTTTCACCACCTGATAGGAAAGCTTCATCTCTGGAATTCCATATGTTAATAGCCCACCAATACGATCCTCTCTCTCAAAGACCGTAACCTCATGTCCTGCTTGGTTCAATTGTGCCGCTGCAGCTAAGCCAGCTGGCCCGGAGCCGACTACCGCTACCCGTCTTCCGGTTCTTTTTTCGGGGGGATTTGCTGTTATCCAGCCCTCTTCAAAACCTTTTTCTACAATTGCCCGTTCAATAGATCTGATGGCTACTGGTGGCTCATTAATGCCGAGAACACATGCCCCCTCACATGGAGCAGGGCATGCAATTCCCGTAAATTCCGGAAAATTATTTTTAGCATGGGCACGATAAAGCGCCTCTTGCCATTTTCCTTCATAAACGAGATGATTCCATTCCGGTATTAAATGATTTAATGGGCACCCCGTTGTAACCCCATTAATTTCCATGCCAACATGACAAGTTGGAACACCACACCCCATGCAACGGGCACCTTGTACCTGTATATCCTGGGTTGTAAATGAAGCTGTATAGTCTCTCCAATCCTTAATTCTTTCCGTTGGCCCTCTTTCGGGTTGTGTTTGTCGTTCATACTGCATAAAACCGGTATGATTTCCCATAAAATCCTCCTTTCGATTAAAAGCTAGGAAGCATTTCAGATTTCTTTCGATGATTACCTATTATTTGCTTTTCCTTATGATGGTCACGTTGCCCATGGATCTCTTGAAAGGCTTGCATTTCTGCCTCATTCTTATTTAACCCAAGCGCCATTAATGCCTTTATCCGCTCTTGTATTTTGGCATATGCCTTAGGGATAACACGGAGAAATTTTGCAGAATTGGTTTCCCAGTATGCTAAAATTCGTTCCGCATATATACTATTGGTATAGTGAACATGTTTTTCGATTAAGCTGTATAGCTCATCGACTTCGGACAAATCCTCGAGACCTTGAATATGAAGCCTATCTGGATTTACTCGTTCACGGAATCTTCCATCTACATCATAAATATAGGCAACACCACCAGACATCCCAGCAGCAAAGTTCTTCCCTGTTAGACCTAAAACAACAACTCTTCCTCCGGTCATATATTCACATCCATGGTCACCAACACCTTCTACGACGATATTGGCTCCACTATTGCGCACTGCGAAACGCTCTCCAGCGATCCCCCGTATGAAGGCTTCACCAGAGGTTGCCCCATAAAAGGCAACATTACCAACAATAATGTTTTCCTCCGGTTGGAAGGTCACAACAGGGTCTGGATGAACAATAATTTTCCCTCCAGAAAGTCCCTTTCCGACAAAGTCATTGGCATCTCCAATTAATCGTAAGGTGATCCCCTTTGGAATGAACGCGCCAAAGCTCTGACCAGCAGAACCACTAAAGTTCAATTTAATCGTGTCTTCCGGCAAACCTGATTCGCCATATCTTTTCGAAATCTCGCTACCTAATAATGTCCCTGTTGCTCGGTGAATATTCCGAATAGCGGTTGTAAATTCTACTTGCTTTCCTTCTTTAAATGCACGTTTACAATTAGGGATTAGTTCCTGATAATCCAACGTAGAAGTAATCCCGTGGTCCTGCTCGATTTGTTTATAACGTGCTATCATACCAGAAGCTGGCTTCGGCTGAAAGAGTAGGCTTGCCAAGTCAATCTTCTTCGCCTTCCAATGTTCAATCTCGTCGTTAACCTCTAATACATCTGTACAGCCAACCATTTCCTCTATCGTTCTAAAACCTAACGCTGCCATGATCTCTCGTGTTTCCATAGCAATAAAGCGCATGAAATTAACGACATGCTCCGGCTTTCCGGAAAACTTTCTACGTAGCTCCGGATTTTGTGTGGCGATTCCAACTGGACAAGTGTCTAAATGACAAACTCGCATCATTACGCACCCTAACGCTACTAACGGTGCAGTCGAGAAGCCAAACTCCTCTGCCCCTAGTAAGGCAGCAATAACAACATCTCTTCCTGTCATCAGCTTTCCATCTGCTTCCACTGCAACACGGTCACGTAGCCCATTTAACAGTAAAGTTTGATGGACTTCAGCTAAGCCTATTTCCCAAGGTAGCCCCGCATGCTTTAAGCTCGTGTATGGTGCAGCACCCGTACCACCATCATAGCCACTAATTAGAATGTGATCTGCGCGCCCCTTCGCTACTCCTGCTGCAATGGTCCCAACACCGACAGCAGAAACTAATTTCACGCTAATTCGTGCATTCGGATTCGTATTCTTTAAGTTAAAAATTAATTCTGCTAAGTCTTCAATTGAATAGATATCATGATGTGGTGGTGGTGATATGAGCTCAACACCTGGTGTTGAGTTCCGTACCTCGGCAACCCATGGATATACTTTGTTTCCTGGGAGATGTCCTCCCTCACCCGGCTTGGCACCTTGTGCTACTTTTATCTGAATCTCCTCTGCATGGACTAAATAATTACTTGTAACCCCGAACCTACCAGAGGCCACCTGTTTAATAGCACTTTTACGCAAATCACCATTAGCATCGGTTTGATTTCGATCAACAGATTCTCCACCTTCACCAGAGTTACTTCTTCCTCCAAGACGGTTCATAGCAATAGCCAATGACTCATGCGCTTCCTTACTTAATGCCCCAAAAGACATGGCACCTGTTCGAAAACGGGCACATATTTCATCCACAGATTCCACTTCATCAATCGGAATTGGCTTGCGTTTTTTAAATTGTAATAACCCTCTTAATGATTGTAAGTTCTCCTTTTCATTCGTAATCATGCTAGAATAAGTTTTGAATAATTCGTAATCCCCTGAACGTACGGCATGTTGTAAAGTATAGATTGTTTTCGGATTATATTGATGATCCTCGCCATTCGAACGATATTGATAATCATCACCGTCCTCCAAAGCAAGCGTAGTTCCACGTTTCGGCTTATACGCCTTTTTATGGCGCATGAGAACTTCCTGTTGTATTATTGCTAGTCCAATACCACCGATACGAGAAGATGTACCTGTGAAGTATTGTTCTATCACCTGATTGGCGATTCCAACAGCCTCAAATATCTGTGCCCCAAGGTAACTTTGAATCGTAGAAATTCCCATTTTAGATAAAACTTTGACAATCCCATCTGTTACAGCATGAATATATTGATTGATAGCTTCTTCTACGGATTTAGCATTAATTTCATCGTTCTGCAAAAGGGCTTCGATTGTATCAAAGGCGAGATACGGTGTGATCCCCTCTGCTCCATAGCCAATTAGGGTTGCAAAATGGTGAACCTCTCTCGGTTCCCCTGACTCTACAATAATGCTGACTTGTGTACGTAATCCTAAGCGAATCAAGTGGTGGTGTAGCCCACTTACTGCAAGTAAAGATGGAATCGCAGCTTTTGACTCGGAAAGCCCATGATCAGAAAGGATAATAAACGTTGCCCCTTGTTCTATTGCTTGAACCGCTTGTTCGAGCATATTATGCAATGCTTGTTCCATTTCATTGTGTATGCCAAATAAGGTAGAAATCGTCTTTGAACGGTAGCCGTGCATTCTATTATGGCGTAGCTTCTCTAGTTGTTGTTTCGTTAGGAGCGGTGTATTTAATCGAATTTTTTTGCAGCTATCTGCATTGGGAGCCACGATATTCCCCACAGGACCAATCGTGGTCGTTGTCATCGTGATCATTTTTTCCCGTATCGCGTCAATTGGAGGATTGGTTACCTGGGCAAATAATTGCTTAAAATAGTCAAATAAAAGCCTCGGCTTCTTCGATAAGACAGCTAATGGAGCATCATATCCCATAGACCCAATTGGATCCTTTCCACCTGATACTAATGGTTTCATAATTTTCTCTAATTCCTCACGGGTATAACCAAAGGCAACTTGATTTTCCAACAATTTCTTGCCTCGATAGGTTGGTTGAGATGTCGCTGTATTGGGAATAGTATCGATATCCTTCAGCTCCATCAACCATTCCTTATACGGCTTTTCTGTAGCAACTTGTAGTTTTATCGTTTCATCTGGTATGATTATTCCCTTTTCTAAATCGACTAGAAGCATCTTTCCAGGCTCTAGACGTTTCTTATACAAAATATCATCAGCGAATATATCGAGGGCACCTACTTCTGAGCCAAGAACAATCATCCCATTCTTCGTTACATAATAGCGAGCAGGCCGTAAGCCATTTCGATCGAGTGTGGCTCCAACCTGAACCCCGTCCGTGTATACAATGGCACTCGGTCCATCCCACGGCTCCATAAATGTACTATGAAACTCGTAAAAATCTCTTTTCTCCTCTGTCATATGAGGATTATTTGCCCAAGGCTCGGGTATCATCATCATGGCAGCATGTGCTAATGAATAGCCTGATAGGTGTAAGAATTCAAACGTATTATCAAATATCGAAGAATCACTTCCATCTGCATCGATGATCGGTAGTATTTTTTCTAAATCCTCCGCTTCAAAAAAACTAGATGTACATAATCTCTCTCGTGCTTTCATCCAATTGACATTTCCACGTATCGTATTAAATTCACCATTATGGATTGTATACCGGTTTGGATGTGCTCGATTCCAACTCGGGAATGTATTGGTGCTGAAACGGGAATGTACTAATGCCAATGCGGATTTAAATTCAGGGTGGTTTAAATCAATGTAGAAGGAGTCTAATTGTTCTGGAATTAACATCCCTTTATATACGATGGTTCTAGATGATAGGCTGGATATGTAAGTATCGTAATAAGCGGGATTCTGATTCATGACATGCTCAATGCGTTTTCGGATTATATATAGCTTTCGTTCAAAGCTTTTACTATCTGTAATATCTGGAGATTTTTGGATAAAACCTTGTCTAATTGTTGGTTTTGTTTTAGCGGCAAGCGACCCGATAAAGGAATCATTCAGTGGAACTGGTCTCCACCCAAGGAAGGTCTGTCCTTCTTCTTCTACGATCGACTCAATAATTCGCTTACATTCTACCCTAGTTTCTAATTCATTAGGCAGAAAAATCATCGCAATGGCATATTCCCCTGCTCGGGGTAATCGTACACCTTCTTTTGCGCATTGCTTCTGAAAGAACCGATCTGGTATTTGCGTTAAAATCCCTGCACCGTCACCAGTGCTTGTATCAGCAGATTGTCCTCCCCTATGCTCCATATTACAAAGCATATTAATCGCGTTTTGAACAATACTATGTGTTCGATTTCCATTTATATTCGCAATCATACCTATACCACATGCTTCATGTTCAAAAACTGGGTTATATAAACCCTGTGCTCTAGGGTAGTTACGTTTCGTCATAACCTTGCTCCTTTCTGGATAACCTTTTTTCACAATCAAACAGTAATTCATATTATAGCACAATTCCAGTTAATACACAATATTCAGAAAGTTATATTTATGCAAACCTTTTTATATCAATGGTTGTAAACGCTAACATAGTAACACGTTAGTTTTCAAGC
The DNA here is from genome assembly GCF_055550225.1 of Ornithinibacillus liuyingii. NCBI lineage: Bacteria > Bacillati > Bacillota > Bacilli > Caryophanales > Bacillaceae > Ornithinibacillus > Ornithinibacillus liuyingii. The sequence goes on from NZ_JBPWOS010000008.1 coordinate 39,334, forward strand.
GTTAAATTGGACTATAGCCTTTAATATATTTATTATTGCTTACGAAGAGCGCATAAAAGGAGTGAATGAATTTGATATCAAATCATGCAAAAACTTTTCATCATATACCACTTTCTGTTTTAGATCTTGCACCCATTACAGAAGGAAGTAATGCTAGTGAGTCCTTTAAAAATAGTGTAGAATTAGCACAGCATGTAGAAAAATGGGGGTTTAATCGTTATTGGCTAGCCGAACATCATAATATGCCTGGTATTGCTAGCTCTGCTACTTCTGTTGTCATTGGCCATATTGCTGGGGCAACTAAGCACATTCGTGTCGGAGCAGGGGGAGTCATGCTTCCAAATCATGCGACACTAGTAATTGCTGAACAATTTGGGACATTGGAAGCCTTATACCCTGGAAGAATTGATCTCGGCCTAGGAAGAGCACCTGGTAGTGACCAAGCAACTGCCTATGCATTACGGAGAACCTTAAATGCGAGTGTAGAGGATTTTCCTATGCAAGTTAATGAATTGCAGGATTATTTCTCTGATGAGCCAGTTTCACGAGTGAAAGCCATACCCGGCCAAGGTGCGAACGTTCCGCTTTGGTTACTTGGGTCTAGTGGTTTTAGTGCACAACTTGCGGCACACAAAGGATTACCTTTCTCCTTTGCTAGTCATTTTGCACCTGCATATTTATTCCAAGCACTAAAGTTATATCGCGATAACTTCCAGCCATCTAAGGTACAGGAAAAGCCATATGTTATGCTAGGTATAAATGTAATAGCTGCAGATACAGATGAAAAGGCTCAGTTTATTGCCACATCTCAACAGCAACAATTCTTAAATCTACGTCGTGGTAATCCCGGAAAACTGCAGCCACCAGTGAAGAATCTGGAAGATCTGTATTCACCGGGAGAAATTGCAGCAGTTTCGGAAACCCTTGATCCAAAAACAACCATTGTCGGAAGCCCTGACACCGTACGAAAAGGAATAGAGAGCTTTATCGAAGAAACACAAGCCGATGAATTAATCATCGGATCGCAAATTTTCCATCTTGAGGACCGTCTACGCTCCTTTGAGATTGTCGGGAATTTGATGAAGTGAATGAAGGCAGTGAGAAAAGAAGAAAGGTAACGGATTAAGCTTCACCGTTACCTTTTTTCGCTTTCCTTCCTCATTTAGGGCACAGAGAGGCGCTCTCTATTACCTTTTTCGGCTTTCTTTCCTCATTTAGGGCACAGAGAGCGTTCTGTGTTCTTTTTTCTTCCTAAGGATTTATCTTGTTGATAGCTTCGCGTTCCAATATCTATTCCTTAATCTCTAAACCTAATAGTCTCACAAAGCCAAGAGCTTGTTCGGTGGAGACTTTACAGCCTTGCATACTTTCTAATGAGACTTGTAATCTTTCAAATTTACAAGTGGATAGGTCGACACCTTTTAGCTTAGTATTGGTAAAATTCGCATCTTCCATATCGGAATACTGTATGTCGACCTTTTCAAATTTACATTCGTAAAAATCGCTATTTTTCATTGTACAATCGAGAAAACGTACTTGTTTTAATTTAGCGTATCCATATGCACTAAAATTTAACTGGCAGCTTTCAAAAACAACATTCCCTAGGCTTGATTCCGCCAATCCAATCCCAATTAATTTGGACTGCTTGAACTCAACCCGATGGATACTGGATTTCGTAAAATCAACATTGGAAAGATCACATTGAATAAAGAGACAATCGGTTAATTCAATATGGGAAAAATCCCCTTCCAAGGTAACATGATCAAATACAACTTGATCAAAACGCGCCCTATCGATATCCTCACTCGAAATCAAGCAATCTTTGAACATGCAATTATCATAATATCCATCTTCCGAAGGCTGAAAAGCTGTGATTGGTAAATCTGCTGGTAATTTTGGCCGATTAATTTTCATTTCTTGCCCCATCATATCCTCCTTTATTACGAAACTATCATTAGTAAAATTCGTTTTTTTACACAATCGAGAAAGACTTTATACTTTCCTATCTTCTCAAAAAAATCTCCCTCTTATGTGATCACATAGAGGGACTTTTAGTTAGTTTTTCTTGTTTAGAAGTTCTTTAATCTCCGCTAGCTCTTTCTGTACTTCAGCAAGCTTAATATCAGTTGGAGAAGGGCTTTCTTCACGATTTGCCTCTTCGACATTATTGACAATAACACCAATAAATAAATTTACAATAACAAACGAGCCAATCATAATGAATGTAACAAAATACCACCATGAGGAAGGATCCTCCGCTAGTATTGGCCTCATGACACCACTTGCCCAGGATTCCAGTGTAATGACCTGGAAAAGGGAGAGCAGAGAGTCATGCAACGTTCCAAAATACTCAGGTGCAATTTCGTTGAATAACATCGTACCAATAACGCCATAAATATAAAAGAATATACTTAATAACAATACAATCGTACCCATAGAAGGGATGGTTAAAATTAATGCATTAACCATTTTTCGGAGCGAAGGTATAACAGACACTGCACGAAGCACCCTTAGTACTCGGATAATACGAAGTACTGTTACATAATGACTACCAACTAGGACATGACCTAATGTCACAATAACAAAATCAAATATGTTCCATGGATCCTTTAAAAATCCCTTTATCGATTTCCTTCCGATTAGACGGATAATAATTTCGATTGTAAATATCCATAATAACAGCTTGTCACCTAAATAGATCCAATCGTGGTATTTGCTCGCTATACCTGCGTAAGTCTCTAACCCTACTAATATAGCATTTATCATAATTAATACAATTATCGTATTCGTGAAAACAGGATGTTCTGAAATTCTAGCACATGCTTTTCTTAATGGATTCATTTGTAGACGCTCCTCCTCTCATAACATTTTACGGAACACAGGCAATTCTGTCATCTATTAATTGTTAGGAATCATTATTTATGAATCAATTGCTGGTAGAAAATAAAAAAGCCAACACATTCGCTCATAGCTAATGTATTAGCTTTTTCTACTACTAGCGAGAAAGAATTTATTTTCCTATCTACAAAAAAGATGGTATAAAGCTATTAAGCTCTATACCACCTTTCTCAAACTTTTCAGCTGCCTGCTACCTTTTGAGCAATTTCTAGTGTTCGTTTCACTTGATGTTTGACTGCACCTTGAACATCTTCCACCATTTTTCCATCTTGACCCTGAGATACACTGGTTCCATACGGATTGCCACCTGCTTGAAATAGTACCTGGTCGGTATATCCAGGAGGTACGATGATTGCACCCCAATGCATCATCGATGTATATAGTGCCAGGATGGTTGCTTCATGACCGCCGTGAGGGTTTTGTGCTGATGTCATTGCACTAACTACTTTATTTACCGTTTTCCCAGACGCCCAAAGACCACCTTGTGTATCAATGAATTGCTTCATTTGAGACGGAACATTACCAAAGCGAGTTGGCGCGCTAAAGATAATCGCATCGGCCCATTCAATGTCATCACTAGTTGCTTCTGGTACATCCTTTGTTGCTTCGTAATGTTCCTTCCATGCAGGGTTAGATGCAATAGCTGCTTCTGGTGCAAGCTCTGGTACTTTTACCACTTTCACCTCAGCACCTGCTTCTTTTCCCGCTTCTTCTGCCCATTTTGCAAGCTGATAGTTAATGCCTGTAGAACTATAATAAATTACCGCTAGTTTTACCATATTCATTCTCCTTTTCATCATCGTTACGCTTGTATTATTTACCAATTCGATTCATTTAATCATGACTAGCATGATTTTGTTGATAATCTATTTCGCCTAGTAGCGTCTTTCCTACATTTAACCTACCACTAAGCCATTTCGCTAAAGAGAATCTAGTTGGTTTAGCATTTCCGCCTATTCCAACTATAACCTCTAATTTTTCAGGCATGTAAACTACGGTGTGTAACGTACCAAAGAAATGATGATAATCTTTGTAAAAGAGTGGTGAATCTTCGTTGTTAAACCTTCGAAACGCTTCTTCTGGTGATAGGGGCTCAGCTTTAAATCCTTGGAGGATATGCTGACGGTGTAAGGAGGATGCAATATAGGACCTGTTTTTGCCGGTTAATTGTTCTGTATTGAAGTGGTTCGTACACATTAAATCGGATGGATATTGTACCAATTGTTCATTTGGCGTAGCCTCTATTAGACAATTCTTTCCAGAACGATCGGTCAATGAATAGTTATAACAATAGCCATGTGGAAGCTTCGTTATAAAGTCTGCTGCTTCTATCACGTTTTTACAATGCTCTAAAACTAGTCGGACAATGGTTGTCGCGATAAAACCAATACCGGTATGGCGTTCGTTTACTAAGTGTAATCCAACAACTAGCCCATGCTCATTCATTCCATCTAGTCTACCGACCATTTGTTGGCTAAACCCGATACTTGCATAGCCCTTTTCTGGCTTATGGAAAACCAAACGGCCGTCATATAGTTCTGGGGTAAAATCATAATTGCGAACATAGTAGCTCCCCTGTGAGAAGGCTGTACATCCCATGGAGGGTAATGATAGATTGTATCCACTGTACATTCGTAATATCGTATAAAAATCCAGCTCTAACCCAGCTGCTAGGCCCTGCAACTCTTCTAAAAAACTTGAAAAATCCCGCTTTAATAAAGTATAGATTTCTTCTGCGTCTGTCTTAGAAGAAGTAGCCTGAAGCTCATCAAACCGATGACCGAATTCTATATGCTCTGCCTGTAAACGGCCAATTTCATAATTGGTCCCCTCTAATTCCACTACATGTACAAATAGTTTCTTTCTCATTTATTCTCCCCCTAATTTCATTACTGGTATCATCATCGTGACTTGCTTTAAGTTATCTCCGTGATACTTTTCCATCAAGGAGCCAGTAGAAATATAGCCATTGTCACTAACATATTTCATAAGACTACGATAAACACTACCAATGTTGGAAAAGTCTCCTTGAAAGGTTGTCGCTACACATAGAGCTTCATTGATCATTTCTTCTTTTTCAAATAAGGTACTGCTCGAAATGTCACTGGAATTATCGATTCCAAAGCCTATCCATGCTTTTACCGTTTCCGTTCCAGACGCATATTGTAAGTAAGAATTTCGAACCGCCACATTATACTTATTTAGCTCTTCTATTCCCCTTAATAACGCTGCTCCGAATTCCCCCTGATGACCTTCAGCCAAAAACCAGACCACTCTCTCCCGTTTTCGTTCATATAAAAAGAATTCCTTTATGGAACTGTTACTCTCTAAGAACTTAATTTGCACATCCAGTAATGCTTTTTGCTGGTTTAATAGACGAATCCATGATTGTTTCATTTGCTCCTGAGCAGGCTCAGTGGCTAAGAGATATGTTTGAATGTCACTTATCGGCACATTTGCTAAGCGCAAACTTACAATTAATCTAGCAAGGTCTATTTGTTCTTCTTGATATACCCGATAACCGTTCCCTTCCTTTCTATTGGGCATCAGTAAGCCCTTTTCTTCATAGAAACGTAGCGTGCTTTTCGGTATTCCACTTCTTTTGGAAAATTCTTGTATAGATAGCATCTCATTCCCTCCTACATTTAAGATAAACCTTAAAGTAACTTGAAGGTCAAGGGGAAGGTGAGTAAAAACAGCATGGGCTTATCCACGTTAAAAAACCCGAATGACTCTACAATATCACACTAACATATCCTTAACTTTTCATGAGAGGATATGTCAGTGTAACGTTGTGCTTCATTCGGGTCTCTATCTTATCGTTATGTCTGCACTACTTCCATAGATTAGACTAGTGAATTTAGCTCTACGGCTAATTTCGCACCTAATACTGCATTATTTTTAACAAGTGCAATATTAGAATCTAAACTCTTTCCGCCAGTAATTTCTTTAATCTTTCCAAGTAGGAATGGCGTTGTGTCCTTTCCTGTTATCCCTTTTTCATCTGCTTCCTTTACGGCTGAAGCAATGGCATGATTAATTACTTCCTCAGGCATTGCATGCTCTTCCGGAATTGGATTAGCAATAACCGCTCCACCTTGAAGCTCTATATCCCATTTTGATTTTAATGTCTTCGCAATGACATCTACGTTCTCCGCTGAGAAGTTGACCGGATATTCGCTTGTTCTCGTATAAAATGCAGGTAAAACTTCTGTCTGGTAACCGATTACGGGAACCCCTTTTGTTTCTAGGTATTCCATTGTTAGTCCTAAATCGAGAATGGATTTAGCTCCAGCACATACTACTGCTACATTCGTTTGTGCAAGCTCTTCTAAATCTGCCGAAATATCCATGGTTGTTTCTGCACCTCGGTGTACACCACCAATACCTCCCGTAACAAATATGTTAATATCAGCAAGCTCTGCACAAATCATTGTAGCAGCTACTGTAGTTGCTCCTAATTGCTTCGTAGCTAAAATGTATGGAAGGTCACGACGGGAAACCTTCGCAACACCTTGACTATTGCCAAATTGCTCTAATTCCTCATCTGTTAAGCCTACTTTAATTTTCCCATCAATCAATGCTATCGTAGCAGGTACAGCACCATTATCACGAATGATTTGTTCCACTTCGCGAGCTGTTTGCACGTTTTGTGGATATGGCATCCCATGAGAGATGATAGTCGATTCCAATGCAACTACTGGTTTTCCTTGTTCCTTTGCTTGTTTTACTTCTGCTGATAGTTCTACATAATGTCTCATTCTACTTCCTCCATATCTAATTTAAGTTGTTGAGGTGTCAAATCTTGTCTTACGGTATAATTCGTTTGGATTGTTTTAGAAGAATTAACGGCAGCTGCCTTCGCGATAGTAGGAAGACTTTCCCCTTCCAGCCATGCATAGATTACCCCTGCAGAAAAGGCATCTCCTGCCCCTGTAACATCATGGACATTCGTCACTTCTAATGCTGGCATATGATGAATTCCTTCTTCTAGATTTCCGATTAGTGCTCCTTCTTTTCCATTGGTTACTACAATATTTTCAATTCCTAATTGCAACCATTTATGAGCTGCTTCTTGCCAGTCTGCCTTCGTCTTAATAGCGATATCGAAAAAGGCCTCGGTCTCATCACAGTTCGTAATTAACCAGGTTAGTCCTTGTAAGTCCTTCGGTAGTCTGTCCATCTTCGGGGCAGATACCGCAATAAATACTAGTGGAATATTTCTACTTAAGGCAAACTGTTTGATAGAAGCTAACGTATCCATAGGCAAGTTCAAATCGGCTACGAAACATCTTGCCAGGGAGAACTTAGAAAGCTTTGGTTGTAGTACTTCTGGTGTAATGGAATCATAAATATCCATATCCGCTAAAGCCAATACTAACTCACCCGATTGATCAATCACAGCTGAATAAGACCCTGTCGCTTCTTTTACTAATGGAATGGTATGGGTTAGGCTCATATAGCTAGAGGAAGCCTCTTCAATAAAATGCCATTCCGCGTCAAAACCGCTGGCCGTGAGTAGCGATACATTTTTCCCTAACCGTCCTAGATTCTCTGCGACATTTCTAGCCACTCCACCTGCACTTTGTACAGACCTGATTGGATTCGAAGTCCCATACTGAAGCTTACCCTTTATGTAAAACTTCCGGTCAACATTCGCGCCACCTATGCAGACAATTTGCTTATCGTCCCCTACAATATAGGCTTTGCCGTGAATATAACCTTTTTTCACTAGACCTGAAATAAGGTTCGCAACGGAAGGTCTGGATAGATTCATCTCCTCTGCCAGTTCCTGCTGTGAAATAAAAGGGTTTTTCTTAATTAAATTAAAGAGTTTTTGTTCATTTTCATTAAGTGAGAAATTCATATCATGCCACCTAACCAAACTTTTGTTTATATTATAAACTTATGTTTATTATGTTAGTATGTTTATTGGATAAAGTCAATTGTTTATGGAAGAAAAACTGATAGGTATTAAAATGGCTTTCGATTCTCTTTTCGATGCAGAAGCTGTAAAAAAGACCTCGCTTCCTACCGAAGCGAGGTCTAACAAACAAGCATGGCGATTATTTAAACCAACCCTTTTCCTTAAAACGAGAGATAGCTTCGATCCGATTGCTAGCCTCCAATTTGTCTAGGATTACCGATACATAATTCCGCACTGTTCCTTTGGTAAGGAAGAGCTGGTTTGCTATTTCTTCTGTGTTCTTTCCTTCCGCAATCAAATGAATAACCTGCTCTTCCCGGTCGGAAAGTGGGTTTTGCTCTTTATTGAATGCTATATCGATTAATTCAGGTGCATAGATTTTTCTTCCTTCCATAATGATGCGGATTGAATTTGCCAATTCTTCACTTGGACTGTCTTTTAATAAATATCCACTTACATTGGCATCCCTTGCACGTTCAAAATAACCTGCTCTAGCAAATGTTGTTAATATAATGATTTTACATGCCTCATTTTTTAATTCTTCGGCTACATCTAAGCCACTCTTTAAAGGCATTTCAATGTCCATTATACAAATATCCGGTTGATGGAGCTTAACCATTTCTAAGGCTTCGACGCCATCTTGGGCTTTTCCGACAACCTCCATATCATCCTCTAAATCTAGCAATGAACCAAGTGCCCCGAGTAGCATCCGTTGGTCCTCTGCAATCACAATTCGAATCATGACAACCTCTCCTCTGGTAATGGTTGAACAACATTTGGAACGCTTATCGAAAGCAGGGTACCATTCCCACTTTCCATATGTAAAATTCCGTTAACAAAGTCTAAACGTTCTCTCATACCACGTAGCCCATTACCTTTTTTATCTGTAATCTCTCCGATCCCGACACCATCATCTTGTACTTGGATACAAATCTCACTCGGTGTTTGTTGAATGGCAATTCGACAGGATGTAGCCTTGCTATGCTTTATGATATTGGTTACAGCTTCCTTTAGGCACATACTGAGTACTCCTTCTACAAATAATGGCGTATGCACAAGCTTCGGGTCACCTTCTAACACGTATTCCATTTCCGCAGCCTCCAGCACCTGTTGAACATGAATTACTTCATCCTCTAATCTTGTCGTACGCATATCGGAAACCATTTCCCGTACTTCCTTTAATGCTGTTCTTGCTGTTTGATGAATATCAAGAATCTCTTTTTGGACCCTTTCTGGATGCTTTTGAAGTAATCTTGCAGCTAAATCACTTTTCAATCCAATTAAAGATAGCTTTTGTCCCAATGTATCATGCAAATCCCGAGCGATGCGTTGCCTTTCTTCTAAAATCATTAATTGGGAGATTCGATTATTGGCATCCTCTAATTGGTCCTCCAGTTTTTCTCGATTTATACGGTAGAATATATTAACAGGAATTAGTATTACCCCAATAACACTAATTACGATGAATGGTAATTGAGAAAAGAAGATTTGGCTTTGCGTAAAGAAACCAAGAGTAGTTGCAGAAATAGTGGTAACTAAATTAACGACATATAATGTAATAAATCCTGCCTTATTTTGGATATTTCCCATATAGAAGGCAAGAAAAAGAGAAAAATATACAAATCCAAAGTAAATCGTCATTCCAATGCTAATTGCTATTTCTATTCCAACAGACAAATAAACCGTCCAGCCTTTTTTGATAAACGATAATCGATATGCGGTAAAAAACAATACAACCATCAAAATGCCAACTAATATTTCGATTGGCGTAAAGTAACGAATAATGAAATAGAAGGGTAAAATACAAAATACAATCCACAAATAAATGCTAAGTCCTGTATTCTTGTAGATAATTTGATACCATTTTTGCATTTGATACCCTCCTAAGTTCTATTTCTCCTGAGTATAGCAGATAACCAGTCATACAAAAACCCTTTCATCGATAATAAAAGGGCTTTTGGATTCACTATTTATCTTCTATACTAGCTCTTCTCGTCGATAACTGCAGGTCGTTCTTTTGCGCTTTCACTTGATCCTTTATTTCCTTAAAACTGACAAAGGTTTTACTAGCTTCATCATACAATCGGAAATGAATCGATTTTAAGCTTGTTGCTAAAGTGATTGTTGTCGCCTTTTGCAATGGTGGTGTGGATTCATGTGCCTTTTCTAGGTTATAATTTGGCACTCTTGGGCTTAAGTGGTGTACATGATGATACCCAATACTACCTGTTAACCATTCGATAATCTTAGGAAGCTTGTAATAAGAGCTCCCATCAACAGCAGCCTTCACATAATCCCATTCCTCTTCATTCTCAAAGTAGGAATCCTCGAACTGATGTTGAACATAAAACAACCAAATGCCTGCCGCACCTGCAATAAATAAAATAGGGACTTGAATAATTAAAAATGCCTGCCAGCCTATCGCCCAAATCAAAAGGGCATAAATAGCTGCAATGAATAAATTGATTAAATACGTATTGAACCGCTCTTTTCGCTTTGCCCCTTTACGATTAAATCGATTCGAGATTAAAAATAAATAAAGAGGACCTAGCCCGAACATGACGATTGGATTTCGGTAAAGACGATAAACTATCCTTTTCCATGTAGAGGCTTCTACATACTCATCAACCGTCATTACCCAGACATCACCGATTCCGCGTTTGTCTAAATTGCTGCTTGTTGCATGATGGATAGAATGACTCCATTTCCACTTTTCAAATGCAAAATGGGTGATAATTCCCGTAATCGTACCAACAATTCGATTGGCCTTTTTATTTTTGAAAAAGGACATATGGGTACAGTCATGGAAAATAATAAACGTTCGCACAACAAAACCTGCAGCGATAATGGATAGAGCTATCGTTAACCAAATCGATATGGAAAGGCTTTGATAGGCGAGAAACCAAAGGAGAATAAACGGAATGATTGTATTCAAGATCTGAATAATACTGGTTTTAGTGTTTGACTTTGCATATGGTGTTACACTTTTTCTTAATTGTGCCTGCTTTTCTTTACTCATCTTGTTCCCCCTATTTCATTCATATATTATCTTTAATAATAATCGGAGAGGTTGTCCGTTTTAAGTCACATTCGTCAGTTTCTTCATATGACAAATGTCATATTAGCTGCACGCGATGGTTATTAATCAGTTTTGTATAAGGCACAGAGTTTTTTAGCGAAATTAGAAAAGGTGATGATTTTCATCACCACCATAAAAATTCTTTATTTTTCATCCACATTAGATAGGTGTAAAGGAGGCGGTACAAGCCATCCTTTTTCTTTATTCAAGCGAAGAATCTTCATACCTAAAGCTGCCTTTTGGTTATGAATTGTACCAAATAGTGTTGCTATATCCTCACGAACCGATTGACCAATCATTTCACTAGCCGCTATTAAGCCCGCAGCAACATCGGCTGACATTTTAGAAGCGATCTCGTTATCCATAAAACGCGCACCAGTTGGAATGGATTCCAAATCAGCTTTTGGACGTTCAGGTGGGGTAGGTGGTAAACCAATCCCATTATTCTTGAGCAGCATTTCAATATCTGACATTTCCTGATTGCCTAGATCAATGGCTTCTTGTATTAACTTTTTTAAGTCTTCGTCACCTGCATGGTTTAACAGTGTTTGGTACGATGCAATCATACCTTTTCCAGCATAAACAGCTGTCCATGCTCCAAACACCTCACCATAATGCATCGGTTCTTCTTGTGGATTTCCACTTAGGATTCCCATTGCCATCTTCCTTATAAAATTCATTCAATGTGCCACCTTTCTGATTCGCACATCCTTAGATTGTCTATTTCTAAGAAAATAAAACATAAATTATTTACTTTCTTTTACACTTTAACCCCTTTATGGAAAATGAATAATATTGGTTTACATAGTATAATGAATATAATAACAACCACGTACTGGAGGGGGAATCGTGAACATCGAAACGATTTTGAAGCATTTAGCTACTAGGGAACCCGGTATTATGGGCAGGGAGAATTTTAAGCAATCCGCTGTTCTCATTCCACTTGTTGAAATAGAAGGTGAAGCACATATCTTATTTGAGGTCCGATCTATGCAATTAAGGAGACAACCCGGGGATATTTGCTTTCCTGGCGGGAGGATGGACCCAGAAGACGCATCCCCGATGGACTGTGCAATAAGAGAAACTACTGAAGAGCTAGGAATCCACTATGATCAAATAACGGATGTGACCCCAATTGATTATGTCGTAGCGGATATGGGGAGAATCATCTATCCATACGTGGGAAGAATTACGAACATAAACCAAATCGCACCGAATGAGTCTGAAGTTGGCGAAGTATTCTATGTTCCAATCTCATACCTCAAACAAACAAAACCGGAATCGTATAAAGTTAACGTAGAAGTGATTCCAGAAGAAAACTTCCCCTTTGATCTAATCGTAGGTGGCGAAAAATACAACTGGCAGACACGGCATTTTGAAGAATTATTTTATCGTTATCAAGATAAAGTAATTTGGGGACTAACAGCAAAGATACTAAATCATTTTTTATATGTAGCGGACTGTCGTGAAGAATAATGTTTGTGGCCTTAGGTGGACGACTTGACGGTGAGGACTTTAGGGGTGAAACTCTGGATAAGAGTGCAGAGTGAGCTATTCTGTTCGATTATTGCGCTGAGATGCGGGCCTCTGTTACCATTTCTTGCGCGTAGCCTTGAAAAGGGGAACAGAGTTCGCTCCTCTGTACCTTTTTCATACTGGGGCCTCCCATTATGGGCACTGATAACTCTCCTCTGCTACCTTTTCACGCTTACATCTCCCATTATGAGCATTGATCACTCCCCTCTGTTACCTTTTCATGCTAGCTTTCCCATAAAAGGCACTAATTACCCTCCCCTATAACCTCAACGGACAAGAATCCCTGAATAATGTCATGGTAAAAACCCCCAAGCCAAGGCCGGGGGGTCTAATGTGATGACTATTTTAATCCCAGGTTATCGTAACTGGGGCAATTTCATCGATTACTTCTTTATAGGTATCTCGTTCTTCTTTTCTCATCCATAGGTGAACTATTCCATAATCGGTGCTTGTTCGAATTAGTCGGCCAATTCCTTGGCGTAATCGCAATAGCATATAAGGCGCATCTACTTCTCGTTCTGGGTCGATTGCATGTTTCCGTTTTGCTTTAAACACTGGATCTTTTGGCGGGAATGGTAAGGAAGAGATAATAACCTGTGTTAATGCCTCGCCCGGAATATCTAAGCCTTCCCATAAATGATACGCACATAGCACGGATTCTGGATTTTCTTGGAATCTTCGTACGGTCTCACTTATTTCTTGATCGCCTTCGAAATAAATAGGTTGCACCCATGATTTCTGGTTCGACCATATGCGGAAATCATCCATTTCTTCTACGGTTGAAAATAAGAGAAGTGTACTTCCATTATTTTGCTCCATTTGCTTTTGTATAGTGAGCCATTTATCTTCTTTTGTATTCTCCATATAGGCATTCATCTTCATTTGCTGTTCATAATCAAATGGTGAATCAACAGAAAACGAATCATACGTATCTATTCCTAAACTGTTTGCCAGATAGGAGAAATCTCCACCTTGAGAAAGGGTGGCAGATGAAAAGACAAATGGAATGCCCTTGGAAAATACTTCCTTTTTAAACACATCTTCTACCAATCTAGGCATCATGACTAATGTTGTCGTATCACGTGTTTCTTCCAACCAGAAGATACCCTCATCTTCTTTTAAGAAAATGGATAAACCATAATGATAGAACTCCAAGTATTCTTCAATAATCTTTAGATGGTAGCCATCTATCGTAAACATCTCCGAATCAAATACTAGCTGATCGAGAAGTTTTTCCACTTTTTCAAATAAGCTAGAAGCGATAGCTAGCATACGATCTGATAATTCAATTTCTTTCCGGTTAGAGCCTACTACATCTATTGCCACACTACCTAGCAGATCAAACCAATCCTCATGTAAGGTTAGGATATCTTCAATCAAATAAAGCGATTCCTCACGAACGTCCTGGCCCATGTATCCTGTAAGAACATTATGTAATGTTTCCGAATGAAAACGATACGTTAATCCCTTTTGCGCAGCAAATTCTAATAGATGTCCTTCGTCAAAGATAACCGCACTTGCCTCTGGTAGTAATGGAATCTGACCTTCACGCTTACGAGATTCCTTCGTCCAAACATGCTCCATATAAAAATCATGGGAACAGATGATTAAATCCTTGGCATGACGATAATATTCCCTGTTTAATGTTTGCCCACTGCGATGTCTTAGTTCACAGGTAGAACATTGCTGCAGAGGATCCCATGCAATTTTCTCCCATGTTTCATCCGAAACCCACGGATATTCTTTCCTGTCTCCATATCGTTCAAAAATCTTCTTAGCAGAACTATAATCATAAACAAAGTCCGGAATTTCATCATGTACTCTTATGATATCCTCGTTATCTGTAATTTCCGCAACCCGGTCCAGCTTTCGTGCACAAACATAATTCTCTCTCGCCTTAGTAAGCCTGACATCAACTTCAATCCCAAGTGCCTTTTCTAGTTTCTCTATATCTCCACCTTGTTTGACAAGCTGTTCAATAAGAGTTTCATCAGCACAGGAGATAATTGCTGGCTTGCCTATATAACGTGCATAGCATATTGCATAAATCAAATAAACAAACGTCTTTCCTGTACCAACTCCTGCCTCCGCAAAGATTGTTCGTTTATTCTTAAAAGCTTGCTCCAATTGAAAAGCCATATAGATTTGTTCATCACGTAATTCGTATCCTTGTTCCGGTAAAATATCATAGAAAACATCTCCAACATAATCACCTAGTCGGTCAAAGAAGTTTTCCGTCTTCGATACGGTAAATGGTAAGGCATTTATTTTCGTCATTGTTTATTCCCTCTTTACGATTTATCATGAATCATATTGTACCATGTAGTAGAGAAGTATTCGTATTTAAAAGATTTTCCATCAAAAAAGTTGCTTACATTTTGTTTTTTAGCAATTTTAGTTTATCATTAAGATAGTATCTTTTTGCATCGGAGGAATCATATGAACCTAAGCATAGAAACACTAATTTTTCTATTTTCCGCTATGTTAATCATCGGTGTTCTAGCCACCAAATTCTCTTCTCGACTCGGTCTACCTGCACTTATTCTGTTTTTATTAGCCGGAATGCTTATGAATGGCTATATTTATTTTGATGATGTTAAATTAACCCAATTAATTGGAATTATGGCATTAATCGTCATCCTATTTGATGGTGGTACGCAAACCAAGTGGACCAGCATCAGACCAATTATTGGACCAGCTGGTGTTTTAGCAACGCTAGGCGTGCTATTAACAACGGTTATTACTGGTTTAGCCGCTATGTATATCTTTAACCTCTCGTTATTAGAAGGGATGCTCTTTGGAGCAATTGTTGGTTCCACAGATGCCGCTGCAGTATTCTCCGTATTAGGAAACACGAATTTCAAAAAGCGACTCACTGCTACACTAGAAGCAGAATCAGGGTCAAATGATCCAATGGCAGTATTTTTAACAGTAGCACTAATTGAATTGATTCAATCACCAGATGCTTCTATTTGGATGGCGATTGGTAGCTTCTTCCTTCAAATGGGATTAGGATTATTGCTCGGTTTACTCTTTGGTAAAATAACAGTTGCTATCATCAATAATATTAAATTAGATACATCGGGACTCTATCCTGTTCTAGCAATGGGTGCTGCAATCTTCACCTATGCCTTCACCGATTTTGTAGGTGGAAGTGGACTACTAGCGGTTTATGTCATGGCTGTATTTGTGGGCAATAGTGATCTAACCTATCGCTTTACCATTACCCGCTTTAATGAAGGTTTCGCCTGGATGATGCAGATTGTAATGTTTATCCTACTAGGTCTATTAGTTTTCCCAAGCCATCTTGTCGATGTCATCTGGCAAGGAATTCTATTAGCGATAATCTTAATGTTTATTGCCCGTCCTGTTGCGATCTTTATCAGTATGATGTTCATGAAATATAATCTAAAAGAAAAAGTTTTTATATCATGGGCAGGGTTAAAGGGAGCCGTACCGATTGTTCTTGGTACCTACCCAATTATTGCTGGGGTAGAAAATAGTGAATTGATTTTCAATGCGGTGTTCTTCGTTGTCTTCTTCTCCGCTCTCGTCCAAGGGGGATCTTTACCTTGGCTCGCTAAAAAGCTAGGACTGGATAATGACCAAGATGAAACAGCACCAAGTATTGAATTAATCAATCTTGGAACGACAGAGTCTGAGATAATGAAAATGACGATTGTAAAAGGAAGTCCTGCCAATGGGCTCTCCCTTAATACGCTGGATTTACCTAAGGATACATTAATTATTGGTGTAACCCGGAACAACAAGCTCATCACACCGACAGGAGAAACGGTAATTCAAAAAGGTGACACCGTGTATGTATTAAGTGATAAAGAGAGTAGACCAAAAGCAAAAGAAGCATTAGTAGGAAAGTAGTAATGAACAGCATGTAATAGTCTAGAATAAATTTAAAAACCGATTAGCTCCCTCCCCAGAAAGCTAATCGGTTTTTTCGTTCTATATAAAACAAAACCCTTTTATCGTCAGTAATCAAGCTGCCCCAAGATTACCGTTATCATGGAATTGACTATCTACTCGGTAGCCAATCCATCTGCCCCCTTTTTCTTTAAAAAGCTATTTCGTCACCGTTTCCGCCTCTAGCATGGAACCATATTTCGCAAAATTTCCATGCCATGAAAATGCCTTTTCCAGCACATGTGGGGTCTGCCCACCCCGTTCTAGTGCTTCCTCGTAATATTTCCACAGCTGCGGTCGGTATGTTGGATGTGCACAATTTTCGATGATCAAAGGTACTCGCTCACGTGGTGCAAGCCCACGTAAATCTGCATAACCTTGCTCTGTTACTACCACATCCACATCATGTTCGGTATGGTCCACGTGAGATACAAATGGAACGATACTGGAAATAGCTCCGCCTTTTGCTATAGATTTAGTAACAAAGATAGCTAGCCTTGCATTACGAGCAAAGTCACCAGAGCCACCAATTCCATTCATCATCCTTGTACCGGACACATGTGTCGAGTTCACATTTCCATAAATATCAAACTCTAACGCCGTATTAATCGAAATTAGTCCGAGACGTCTAATAATTTCAGGATGATTGGAAATCTCCTGTGGACGCATGATTAACTTATCACGGTATTTCTCAAAATTACGATAGACTTGATTCATCTTTTCCTCTGATAATGTAATAGAGCAGCAAGATGCCACATCCACTTTTCCTGCATCCATTAAATCGAATACCGCATCCTGTAATACTTCCGAGTACACTTCTAAGTTTGTAAACTCGGATTCTATCATGCCATGTAATACAGCATTGGCGACTGAACCTATCCCCGATTGCAATGGTGCTAGTTTTTCAGTTAACCGGCCTTTAGCAATCTCTTTACGAAGAAAATCTAGTAAGTGATTAGCCATGATTTGTGTTTCTTCATCTGGTGGTACTATCGTCGATGGGGAATCTACTTGATTTGTAAAGACGATCCCTTTAATCTTACTTTCGTCTACAGGTATTCCTAGTGTTCCAATTCGATCATTTGCCTTGGTTAATGGAATTGGATCACGTTCCCCTTGTTTACCCGGGCTATATACATCATGTAGACCCTCTAACAATTCAGATTGCGCCAGATTTATCTCCACAATAATGGATTCTGCATTTTCAGCAAAAGCCATCGAATTACCGATAGAAGTTGTCGGAATGAGCATGCCATCTTCCGTAATGGAAATGGCTTCTAAAATCGCATAATCAACTCGTTCCACCACATTTGCTCGAAGTAATTCTGCTGTATGTGATAAATGATGATCAACAAACAAATGCTCCCCAGCATTTATCTTCTTCCTCATGGTTGGATCTGCCTGGAAAGGTAGACGCTTATGAATAATGCCAACCTCGGCAAACATCTTATCTACATCAGACCCAAGTGAAGCCCCAGTAAATACATTAACCTTAAACTTCTCTCCCGCTTCAGCACGTTTCACTAGTGCCATTGGTACTGCTTTTACATCCCCAGCACGAGTAAATCCACTTAACCCTAATGTCATACCATCCTGTATCCAGGATGCCGCTTCTTCTGCAGAGACTACACGGTCAAGTAAGCGAGGATTCTTTATTCGATTTTGAAAAACTTCCATAGCCAACCCCCATAAAAGCGTTTTCAATTAGTTTAACGCATCAAATTCTGAATTTGGGGAATTTTGATGGAATGACTGGATTTTTGTTTAACCTAGAATAAACGAAAACTAAAACAGAAGATTTTAGAATCCCAACATTTTCCTGAAATGACTAGAATAGGATTGGCTAACTGGAATACTATCCCCATTTACCATTTCTAATAAAAATGTAGAATGTGTATCAGGAAAGATTTCCTTGATATAATGGACATTCACAATATAAGAACGATGACAACGAATAAACACATCCCGGGGTAGATTATATTCAAACTCTTGTAATGTATTTTTATGTGTCCCACACATTGCCTTCGCATAGACATGTGTTTTTCTTTCTTTTACTTCTAAATAATATACATCATGAAATGGAATAGGCTTCCATCCATCATTGGTCTTTAACGTAATAACCGATTTGCCGTCTGTATAAGTTGGGAAAATCGCTAATACACAGCCTGCTACCTGCCCATTCTCATGGAAAGGAACCGCCATACCATGATAAGGCACCCCAAACACATTACGATCAATAAATTCAGATACCTTTTGATTGGTCATAAATGCCTTATGTGCAATGCTCCCTTCTTTCACCGGATCTCCAGGACTGATTTTAAGGTCTATCCGCTTACTAGGTCGATAATAAACGTATTCCCCTCCATTAGAAACTGCAATCGATATTTCATCTGAAAATAGTTCACCAATAATTTCTAAAATCTCCATATTTAATCTCCCACCTTACATTCACACGTTCCTGTTGGATAAAGATAGAATAACGGTTATTCTAACTTGGTTTACATCCATAAACTCTCTGTTAGTCAGACGCAACCAAATGCACTTTATTAGGAAGGAATAATACTATCCTGCTTGTGGTAAGCCTGACATCATTTAATTCGATTTTTCTATTAATGTTAAGCTAAAATCGCCTACTGCACCTTCTTCATACAAGTTGGTAACAGACGTAGCATAGTGTTGAATTTCAGCATGAAATTCAGCGCCTTCTACTTTGACTAGGAAGTCATTTTTATATAATTCAACAGTTACATCATGATAATCCTTATGGGTCACTTTGAACGCTAGTTTTAATTGATATCGACTTTGTCCACCTACTTCAGCTTTTGATAATTCCACTTCGTCTGCATCAATCGTTAACTCATTTAATGCTACTGTTTTTCCCATTTTGCTCACCCTTTGTCATTTATTCTGAAATGTTTTTGGCATCACAACCGCTATCACTTCACCCATAGCACAGCATGTATCCTCCGCAAATACTTCAATAGATACCTTCCACTTCTTTGGATGAATCTCTTCGGTCACACCAATTGCTTTTAATGGTACACCATGTGGAGTGGGCTTTACAAAGTCTACCTTAAGAGATGCTGTAACAAACCTAGGCGGTTCAGGAGCCTTACTTCCTGGTTCATAACCGTTTTTACGATGTAATGCTAAGGAGGCAGAGCCTGTTCCATGGCAATCAATAAGAGAAGCAATAAGCCCTCCATAAACAAATCCAGGAACAGCCATCTGTTCTGCACGAGGGGCATAGTAGGTAACCGTCCTATCTCCATCCCATCCTGTTCGTAAATGAAGCCCCTGTTCATTTAATCGGCCACATCCGTAACACCATGAATAGTCTTCTGCATATTCATCTTGAATTGCATGTACCACTTTTCCTCTCATTTTATCGCTCTTTTTTGAATATCTTGTCCCTTTTGTTCATATATTGATACCAGAGATGACAACAATTGTATTTGCCTTTATAATATACGTATTAACGTTGTGAATACAATTTTAAAAATTTTAAATAGAAAGGTGAGAGTATGGGAAAAAGAATTTTTTACTTCCTACTAACTAACGTACTTGTTTTATTAACCATTGGTATTATCTTTAGTATTTTACCTATCGGAAATTATATTGGTAATGATGGGCAAATTCAATTTGGTACCCTCCTCATTTTCAGTGCTGTGATTGGTTTCACTGGATCATTCATATCACTTGGCATGTCCCGCTGGATGGCTAAGAAAATGATGGGTGTAAAGGTTATTGATCCTAATGGACCGATGAACGAATATGAAAGAGCTGTTGTGGAAAAAGTACATCGCTTATCCAGAGCTGCTGGATTAATGCATATGCCTGAGGTTGGAATCTATCATTCTCCTGAGGTTAACGCTTTTGCAACTGGGCCATCCAAGAAACGTTCATTAGTAGCCGTTTCAACTGGTTTATTACAAGAAATGGATGATGATGCAGTTGAAGGCGTTATCGCTCATGAGGTTGCACATATTGCGAATGGCGATATGGTAACCATGACATTACTACAAGGAATCGTGAATACATTTGTCGTATTCCTATCCCGAATCGTTGCATTTGCTGTTTCTCGCTTTGTTAAGGAAGAGCTTGCACCAATTGTCCATTTCATCGCGATTATCGTATTCCAGATTGTCTTCTCAATCCTAGGAAGTATTGTCGTATTTGCGTACTCAAGACATCGCGAATACCACGCAGACCGTGGTGGAGCTGACTTAGCTGGTAAGGATAAAATGCGCCATGCGCTAGAAAGCCTAAAAGCATACACTAGCCGTATTAAAGGTGAAGACGATACATCCATTGCAACATTAAAAATTAATAACAAACGTAAATCATCCATATTTTCTACACATCCAGATTTAGATGAGCGTATTAAGCGTTTAGCATAAGCCAATAAATATAACAAGCCATCCAGTACCTTTATAAAACAGTACGGGATGGCTTGTTTATATGATTTTATCGCTAGTCATTCCTTTTTATACCCTTCTGGTTTTGAACATTTTTATTCCTATTTCATTACTACAACTTGTAAATATTAACTTTTACCACTATTTCTTACACCTATATCAGTCAACTATCATATATTTAACCTATAAGAGGTGAATAAACATGTATTATCATACGAACTACCAAAACCGTGGTACGATTCCGACAAGACAAACTGAAAACAAAGTAAAGGTCGTCGGAGAAGGTAGTGTGTTCGCTACACCAGATCATGCCACTATCTTACTTGGTGTCATTACGGAGGATGAGCAGTTACAAGAAGCACAGCAAGCCAATGCGCAAAGGACAACCAATGTCATCAACGCTCTCGTTAATGCTGGGATTTCTCGGGAAAACATTCAAACATCTGATTTTCGAGTAGACATTCAATATGACTACCAAGACGGTACTCAAGTATTCCGAGGCTACCGCGTGAGTAATTTGCTTACCATAAAAATAGAACATATAGAAAGAGTAGGGGAAATAGTCGATATAGCGATGGAAAATGGTGCGAATACGGTACGAAATATAGCGCTACGTGTTGGCAATGAGCAACGTTATTATCAACAAGCACTGGCAAGCGCCATTCGAAATGCTCAAGAAAAAGCTGCCACAATCGCAGAGACGCTCGGCGTTTCCATTCCTCAAACCCCTACCCAATTAAAAGAACTAACTAGCCATGCACCAGAAACTCCTCGCCCATATGTACTAGGCGTTGCAACTGATAGTGCCGTGACAACCCCAATTGAAGCCGGACAAAATCAAATTACAGCATTCGTAGAGGCAACCTTTCATTACTAATAAATCTATTTCAGTCAATTCCAAATCAAAAATCAAGAGGGAACTTTTCCCTCTTGATTAATCCATGTCTTCTCTATGGTGTTCTAAGTAAAATTTATCCTTATTATCCTCAAAAGGAAATAGTTTTAATTCTTTCGCTTTATCAGCATGTTCTTCGAAAATTTCATTTAAGATATCTTGTGGGTTCTTACCTTCCGTTTCGATACCTAGCTTTTCTGCAGTGTCATAAATTTTAGCCTCATGGATTTCCATAACAATCTCATGGTGCTTTTTCCCATCTATGTCAATATGGTAGGCCTCTGCTTCCTTTTCTAGAATAACTGTCTTCACTTCCTTTAGTAGCTCCTCTGTCTCTTTCCCATCCATATCGATTCCTAATTCTTCTGCCTTATGCTTAAGCTTTACATCCATTACTTCTTGGGCAATTGCTTCCGGTTCCTTCCCTTCTGTTTCAATACCAAGCGCTTCTGCCTCGTTTACTACCTTCGTATGATGGATTTCTCTTGCAAGTTCTTTTATATCCTTGCCTTCTATTTCGATACCTAGTTCCTCAGCTTTTTTTAATAGCTTTGCTTCTTTTACTTCCTTTGCCAATGCATGGAGATCTTTTCCTTCTGTTTCAATCCCTAATTCCTTCGCCTTATATTTAATCCAGGCTTCATGTTGAATTCCCTTATGTTCGTGTCGAAATTCCTCTTTCTCTTTTTTCTCCCCATCCTTTTGGAAGAAGTCAAACCAAGCTTCATCTTGTTTTTCGGCGAACACATTAGAAAGCTGCCAGGATCCAGCAACGATAATAGCCGCTAATAATAGGAAATGTTTATTCTTCACTATAATCTTCCTTTCGTTCTGATTGATATTTCCACCATTTCACTCGTTACTATTTCCAAATAATGAAAATTCATGAATAAATGTTGGGAAATTTTTACTATATTTTTTTAAAGTCTTTATGATTTCTACTAGTCTAACAAGCATTTCTTTGATACTCTTAAAAGTGGAAAGCGTTTCCGGATAAAAAATATCCCAAAATACTAGCATTCTGATTTCTAGCAGGGGATGGGGGTAAAAGATATGAGAAATTTAGTAATACTAGGCGGTGGCTATGGAGGGATTAAGGTTGCATTAGGTTTACTGGATAAAGGCTTACCAGAAGACGTAAATCTAACCATAGTAGATCGCAATCCATACCAATCATTAAAGACAGAATTTTATACGATTGTAGCCGGTACCGTTGCCGATCGCGAAGTACGAGTAGACTTTCCAAAGAATGACCGAATCCAGTATGTGTTTGCAGAAGTAGAAAAGATTGATGCAGAACATCAGCAAATCGTTTTTCGAGATCGTAGTGAAGTAATTTCATATGATTATTTAGTTGTCGCACTGGGATGTGAAGATAATTATCACGGTATTGAAGGGGCAGATATTTATACAGAAAGTGTACAATCTTTTGCTGGATCACGAAGAGCGGGTCTTGCAGTAGGAAACCTAAAAGCCTATGGTAAAGTAACGATTGTTGGTGCGGGCTTAAGTGGTATTGAAGTAGCTTCTGAAATACGCGAAAGCAGAGAAGACCTTAACATTCGCCTTCTAGATCGCGGCGGCTCTGTACTTAGAGCGTTCGATCCACGGATTCAAGGTTACGTGGCAGACTGGTTTAATAAAAACGATGTCGAGGTACTGCATCATGCCAATGTGGAATACGTAGAAAAAGACGGTGTTTGTAATAACGGTGTCTGTTATGTGAATGATGTAACGATTTGGACTGCTGGGGTACGCCCGAACAAGGTTGTCCGAGAATTACCTTTCCAAAAGGACCAGCATGAAAAAATCGTCGTTAATGATTTCTTCCAGGTACCAGCGCAACCAAACGTATATGTGATTGGTGATTGTGCATCTTCCATACACTCACCAAGTGCACAGCTAGCTGGTATTCAAGGCGAACAAACAGCAGCCGTGTTAAATTGCGTCTTGAAAAATAAAGAACCGAAAAAGCCAAAAGAAATTCGCTTAAAAGGAACACTAGGATCATTAGGTAAAAGTGATGGCTTTGGCAATATGATGAAGCAGCCAATGACTGGTATTGTTCCTCGATTAGTAAAATCTGGCGTATTATGGTTGAATAAACGTCACTAGAACTAGCTTGAAGAAAAATTTCATTTATGCATCCTTACCAGCTACCGGGAATATACGTACATCCTACCTATATATCCGGAGCTGGTGAACGCATTATTCGGTTATACATAAAGTATGCGCTAACCTCAAGAGATGTGGTATTTCCCCATTAAGCAAGAGACGATACCTATATCGATATCGCCCATTCCATTACCCATTATTATTATTTCCCTTACTTTGATCTCTTATCATTAGTGTTAATGGTTTGTCATTTCCTGTTAAATACTGATACAAAACAGATGATGTAAGCTGATAGCTTTCCTCTATCTTTTCTACGACAAAACTGGTTCGTTCGAACAATATCGATCGCAAGATACTTAATTGGCGGTATGACTTCTCCATTAATGCTTCTTGGTTTTCTAACTGACCGATTACTTTATCTTGCTTATCTTGTTGCTTGGTTACTTGCTCCGCCATCACTTGTTGCTGCTCACTAATCACATCCATTTTATGAGTGAATTGTTGATTTGCTTCGTAGAACTTCGCCAGCTGGTCTATCATAGCTTCATTGGATTGATGAATTCGATTAATCTCCTTTAAAATATCTTCATTAATAGTACTGTTCTTCTCCACAATACGATGAAGCTCCTGACTGTCACGCTCTAACATCATGATCCACTCCCTCGTCTGTTTTTCAAAAACCTGGTGCTGCTTATCCTTTTCCTTCAAGGTTTTAAGATCCTCTGACACTTCTCCCCATCGTTTCTCCTCAAGTAACCAGTGACTTTGGAAGGATCGACGTATGTCTCTCATCGCTTTCTGAAAGGAATTATTCCTTTCCTCCTGCTCGGCCAGTAGTTCCTTTACATAATCACTTTTATAATAGGACTGATTCGGTTCTTCTATTTGATTATTATTCTTAAATAAATTCGGATGTGTTTGTGTATTCATGAAAAGACTCACAATGCCCTCTCCCTTACTATTCCATTTCCACTACTTTATCGTATGCACACATGGAAAAACACGGGACAAAAAACTAATTAAAACCACTGAGAATGCGGCAGGTAGTACGTTGTTATAGCAGGAAACTTAAAAGGCATTCACTAAATTATTAGCGAATGCCTTTACCCATTAATCTTTTCGGTTTAAGTACTCGTCTGGCTGGTCTCCGCCATGGGCAGAGCTATTTTTGTATTGACTCTTTCTCCCGTTACGGTGCTCGCCATGATTTCTGTTTTCCTTGAACATATTATTGAATTCCTTTTCCTTATTGACCATCGTTTCGCCTCCCTTCCCGTATGAAAATTAGTGTTAGGATTAGTGGATAAACTTATACACATATCAAATATGCTTTAGAACTGCTATTTAATAATTCCTTAATCATTCTCCTCTACTCCAAACAGCAGTAAATACCAAATTCCCAACATGATTGTTCCTAAAATTGCCTACTTATCATTAAATTTTAGAATATTTAAAATGTAAATATGGTAGACTACAACTAACAACAAACTTTACGTTAAGTGAAACATAATACGACGTGATGGCGTCTTATAAGAGATTAGGAAGTTAGGAGGAATTAGAGTGGGCCACTCGAAAGCATTCCATCCGACGTACGATAATGAGGGCATTAAGGAACTGCAGTCCAATCCAGCCCTTGCCATTGAAACAATTATGGATACGTACGGTGATGAAATAAAGCGCTTAGTCTTTGCATATATGAAAAATTCAGCAGATACGGACGATGTGACACAAGAAGTATTTGTCACGATTTATCAAAAATTAAATACGTTTCAAGGGAACTCTTCCTTAAGAAGCTGGATTTATTCCATCGCAATTAATAAATGCAAGGATCATTTAAGAAGCTGGCAATCAAGGAATAAACGCTTAAAGGAGAAGCTCATTTCTTCCTCACAATCAATGAAAACAGTAGAATTGACGCCAGAAGAAATGACCCTCCAAAAGGATAATTCCAGCGAGCTTTTTCAAAAAGTAATGGATCTACCCATTAAATACCGAGAAGTCATCATTCTTTTCTATTTTAAGGACCTTTCAACGAAGGAAATCGCAAAGGTACTGACTATGAATGAGGCTACTGTACGAACACGTCTTAATCGTGGGCGGAGTAAATTGAAGGAATGCTTATCTTCTGAAAAGGGTGGTGTCAGCCATGGATAAGCAGTTTAACGATTTAAAAAATGAATTTAACCAAATTCCCACATCATTTACCGAGAACGATAAACAAGCGGTCCGCAATAAAATAGAGGAGCTTACGAATAAACCGATTCGCAAGTCTAAACCAGCCATTCCAGTCTGGATTACTGCTTCAGCCATTACCGCTGTTGCACTATTATTGATTGTCGTAGTGCAAAATCAAATGGGTATGATGATAAGTAGCAACGATACGAATGGTGCAGAGAATGAAATGGTTAGCTTCGATAGTGATGGATCCGAAGTGGAAGCAGGGATGGCAATAGAAGAATCGATGGAGGATCATGCATCTACGTTTGATCAAGAAACGAACAATAAAAAAGAAGAAGCAGATTCTCTACTATTTAATCCCGACACAATTGAACCAGATATGTGGTTAGGAAATATGCAAGTGGAAGAGGTGAAGCATCAAGGTGAAGAAGCTATCATCACACTTCGTAATCGTGAAGCCCAAGCAATATCTGGACAATTCACAAGCGATGAACGGTTAAGCTTTATCCCTGAAGGCCATTTACCGCCAAGCTGGTTACCACTGGCTGATCGTGATGCACACGGTAATGTGAAATTTTACTTTACTAATGAAGAATTAGCTAACCAATATAAAGATAGTCAGAACCATTCCATTGTCACGTTAGAGGTATCCGAAGTGAGTTATCACTATTCACCAGATGGATCAGAAATTAATTTAACGATTATAGATGAGTAAGGAATATTATCTTTTTCGTTTCAACGATTCTAGATTTCCGCGTGGGCAAGGATGCTTTTATGTCATCCAATGATTAAGCTAAAAAAATCCGTAACCCGATTGAATGGATTACGGATTTTCTTTATTTGCCCTAGGTGCACTTTCAAACCCGATTTTTCGATGAGTACCATCACAGAATGGCTTTATCGCTGAGTGCCCACAACGACATAAGGAAAAACTCTTTTTCGTTTCAAAAACATTGCCCTCAGCATCGACTAATTCTACATCACCAGTAATTCGGTATGAACCATTATCATTCACCTTGATAACAACCTTTTCACTCATGTGATCACTCCTTCTTGTGAAAGTTAAACTTTATTCCATAGGAACTCATAATACCTGTTTCATACGAGATAAACCTATACTAACAGCTTACGTTTCATCCATCAGAATATGATGGGTTATTGCGCTAGTCAGCTTGTTTGACACGATTCTCCATGTGACCAATCTTGGAAATCTCCAAACGAACAATATCTCCGTCTTGTAAGAATTTAGGAGTTTCCATGCCAAAAGCTACCCCGTCTGGTGTACCAGTCATGATGATGTCTCCCGGATTTAAAGTAATCAGATGAGAGATAAATTCAATTAAATACGGAATATCAAAAATGAATTTCTCCGTGTTTGATGATTGACGTACTTCTCCATTGACATAGCATGTAATATCCAGTTTCCCAGGATCCCCTACTTCATCTGGAGTTACGATCCACGGACCAATTGGTGTACTTCTATCCACTGTCTTGCCTTGTAACCATTGAGGAGTACGTTTCTGTAAGTCCCTGGCTGACACATCATTTCCTATTGTATACCCTGCAATATAGTCAAGAGCATCTTCTCTTTTTACTTTAGCGGCCTCTTTTCCAATAACGACGGTTAACTCTACTTCATAATCTAGCTTATCTGTAAAAGAGGTTTTTTCGATTGCATCATCCGCTCCGATTAACGAATTGGCAAATTTCGCAAATAGTACTGGGTATTCCGGTATCTCACTTTTCATTTCTTGAGCATGCTCTACATAGTTTCGACCTACACAAATAATCTTCGATGGTGCTGGAATTACAGGTCCTAAATACACTTCCCTTCTCTCGTATCGCTTTACCTTTTCTAACCGATTATCCTTTGCATATCCATATGCTTCCTTTACCTTTTCTATAAGAGGTAGCCCTTGCTTAAAAAACGTTGTTGGATCCGATGGTAATAACGTTTCTAGTTTGCTTTGTGATTCCATCTGCTGGTAAATTTCATAGACTTGTTGAGCATCCACTATATCGTCATTTTCCAGTACTATTCCTACACGTAAGGGGGGTTCCTCGTTTATTAATCGGTAACTAACTAGTTTCATTATCACACCTCATATCTAACTAAATATAGTTATATCATATATTTTTCTAATAATTTTGTAAATTAGTCCACTTTTCAGCTTTCCAGCTAAAGCTTGTACCTCCATCAAGCGTATTTCTTTTTCCATTCATATTCCTTACGCAACATAGAGTACACTACGGTATCATGGAACTTCACTCCATCATAGTCGGTGTCACGAAGAACGCCTTCTTTCGTAAACCCGAATTTTTCTAATAGCTTCCTGGAACCATCATTTCTAGCAAAAATATCCCCTACAAGCCGATGTAGTCGAAGGGTGTCAAACACAAATGGTAGGAGAACTTTTATTATTTCCGTCATTACGCCTTTATTCTGATAATCCTCGCGAATAACGGCACCCATTTCTGCCTTCTGATGCCATAAGCTAAGTTTATGTAGTCGGAATTGCCCTACTAAGTCATTGTTCCTTTTATGGATAATTACCCATGGAATTTCCTGTTGTTTATCAAATTTCGCTAATGAGTCGATAATTCCTTGCCGTACCTCTTCCTCACTCTGAACCGGATGGGCAGTAATATTTTTCATTGTCTCCTTATCACGTAAAAATGGAAATAAACGGCTAGCATCCTCTAGCTGAATTCCTCTAAGTATGTATTTTTCCGTCTCTAATGTTGGAATAGTGGTAAACCATTGATCATTGTTCATAGTTAGCCTCCATATGCTGTATTGTTTAGGATTATCTTATGGTTGTTCGTTACAATTTTCCGTTCAGCACGTTATCTCATACCATAACATGATATACCTTAAACCAAAACAAAATAATTGCCCTAACAAGTAATAGGGCAATTATTTCTTTTCTTTGAAATTTACTCTTTATGGCTTACATGAAGAAATTTCTTTCGATGTTCTTGCTAGATTACGCCTCTACTCCTACACCATTTACTTGTTTCACGAACTCCTTCATCAACCCAGGCAAATCCGGCCAAGCATGACCAGAGATTAAATTCCCATCAACATGGTTTGGCTCACTAACATATGTTGAGCCTAACGCTTCTACTTCCGGCTTACACGCAATATAGGCCGTTAGCTCTCTTCCCTTCATATGCTCACGTACTGTCGTTAGTACCTGAGCAGCATGACAAACCGCTGCAATCGGCTTATCCGCTTCAAAAAAGTGTCTTACAATAGCTGGTACATGCTCATTCAGACGCATAAATTCCGGTGCACGACCTCCTGGAATAATCAACCCGTCATATTCCTCTGGTTTAATTGCTTCAAAGCTCGCTGTCGCCTCGATTAAGTATCCTTCTTTCTCTGTGTATGTTTCCCAACCGATGAAGTCATGAACAACAGTATGCAACTTCTTTGGTGATGATGCAGCAATAGTCGTTTCAAACCCTTCCTCTAGGCAACGGAAATATGGATAGTAAATTTCTAACGCCTCTACTGCATCACCAGCAAGAATCAATACTTTCTTGGACATGATAATTCCTCCTCTATTTGTTAATCATTCCTAGATACTATATTCTATCGGGACTTCGGTGAATCCTGCTAAAATCATTAAATTGATATAAAATTTAACAAATTCTATACAATTAAACATAATCTTAAAAGACCTTAGCTATCCATGGTTATCATAATCATTCAAGCTGTAGCCATTCTACGCACACTAGCTTCCTTTTAAAAAAAATTGAAAATTGTTCTGGAATTATTCAGAAAAAGATGCTATGCTTTATGTGAATAAAAAAATATTTTATTCACACATTCAAAAGAAAGGATATAACGATATGCCAAAAGGGTTCAACAATCATGAAAAGAAGGTCATCAAGGAAGCGTTAATCGAACAAGGGAAACAACTATTTTCGATACATGGTCTACAAAAAACTAGTATTCAAGATATTACATCGAAAGTAGGTATTGCTGCTGGTAGCTTTTATAAATTCTATCAATCAAAAGAAGAACTTTATTTTGAGGTTCTCGAACAAGAAGAAGCGCAAATAAAGAATGAGCTATTACAGCTTGAACTCGGAGATAACCCTAAACAAACTGTTAAGATAACGCTTCTAAGAATGATTACTAGTATAGAAAAATCTACCATTATTCAGCAGCTGTACTTAGAGAACAATTTGGAGTACTTATTTAGAAAGCTACCACCGGAGAAACTAGAAAGTCACTTCGATAAAGACTCTGACTTTTCATCCATATTAATTCAAAAGTGGGAAAAACAAGGGTTACAGTTTACAGAATCACCAAAGATGATAGCTAGCATATTACGATCGTTGGTATTTCTTTCATTCCAAAAGGAAAAAATTGGTGAATTGGAATATCCAAAAACAATAGAGTTTCTCATTAACCATACAGTTAATGGACTTATAAAGGAGGAATAAGTCGTGCAAGCTGTGATTCAAACAGAGAGCCTTTCAAAAAACTATAGAGGATTTCAGGCTGTCAATCAGGTATCGCTTCAAGTAAACAGAGGAGAGATTTATGGATTTATTGGCTTAAACGGAGCAGGAAAAACAACCATGATAAGAATGATGCTTGGTATGATAAACCCTAGTGAAGGGGCTTGCTTTATTAATGGGAAACATGTAAATCTATCTAACTACCCTATTTGGCAGGATGTGGGCTATATAGTAGAAACTCCATATGCCTACCCGGAACTAACCGTTAAAGAAAACCTTAATATATTTCGTCGACTATATGGCATTCTGGACCCACAGTCCGTAACAAATATTTTGGAGCGGCTAAACTTGACAAGATACGCCAATAAAAAGGCCAAACACCTTTCCCTAGGAAATGCACAGCGTTTAGGCATTGCAAAGGCATTATTACATCACCCTCAAATATTAATAATGGATGAGCCTGTTAACGGACTTGATCCCGCTGGAATAGTAGAAATTAGAGAACTACTACAGGATTTAGCTCATAATCACGGAGTAACTATCTTTATTTCCAGCCATCTTCTTAGTGAAGTTGCTAGAACTGCGACAAAAATAGGGATTATTCATAATGGGAATTTACATCAAGAGCTATCATCTAAAGAACTACCACAATTATTGAATCAACGACTACATATTCAAACAAAAAACCTATCATCTACTGTGGATCTATTACTGCAACATGGGTATGATCCCCATGTATCGCAAGCAGGGACAATAGAATTGCATCAGCAAAAGGCAATCACCTCACCCGAACAAGTTGCCCAAATTCTAGTTCAAGGCGGTCATTTACTCACTAAATTATCGGTTGAACAAGAAGACCTAGAAAGCTATTTTCTGCGTATTATTCAAGAGAAAGGAGACCATTTACATGAATCCTGCATTAGGAGCAATTCAAACAGAGTTATTTAAATTACGCAAATCAAAAATGTTCTGGATAACCTTAGGAGCTTTTTCATTCGCACCCTTAATGGGAGGACTCTTTATGATTATCCTTAAGGATCCAATCCTTGCACAAAACAATGGTCTAATCGGAGCTAAAGCCAAGATCATAGGGGAAGCTAGCTGGCCATCTTACCTCAATTTACTATCACAAATATTAGCAATTGGAGGAATAGTCATATTCGGATTTGTAACAAGTTGGATATTTGGGAGGGAATATTCGGATAGAACAATAAAAGACCTAATTGCTCTTCCCTTCCCAAGAAGAACCATTATTCTAGCAAAGTTTTTCACTGCATTTGTAGCTAATATGGCATTGGCGTTATATATTATCGCATTTGGCATTATCCTAGGACTTATCATTATTCTACCTGATTGGTCTATTACAACTCTGGTAGAAGGTCTTTATACATTAATTGTCACAACACTTTTAACAGTTTTGTTAAGTACACCAGTAGCTTTATTTGCTTGTTTAGGTCGAGGGTACTTAGTTCCTTTGGGTTTTGTAATCTTAATGGTAGTCTTCTCACAAATCCTCGCTACAATAGGGTATGGGGCATACTTCCCATGGGCAATACCTGCTCTTTATAGTGGCATTGATGGTACAAGTGAAAGTATCGGTTTACTAAGCTTTACACTAGTAATATTGATTAGTATTATTGGATTAACTACTACTTTTATATGGTGGAGAATATCTGACCACAGATAGATCTTACTTGATTTTCTAGTATTAACAATCAATATTAGGTGCCCCTTAATCTGGGGCACCATCTATTAGCCATTTTGTAAAAGTTAACAAATCTTTAAACTTCATATCTGCTTCACTCTTCGTTTCTTCTCGAGTTCCAACCAACACTGTTTTGGTTCCAGCTCTCTTCCCAGCTTCAATATCCTGGTCACGATCGCCAACCATATAGCTCTTCCTTAAATTCACCCCATGTTTTTCTGCTAAATCAAGTAACATTTGAGCACCTGGTTTTCTGCATGCGCAGCTGGCTCGTGGCTTATGTGGACAATATGCAATATCATCAATTCTTGCTCCGAATGCTGCTAAATCATCACGCATTTTTTGGTGGACCTCCTCAAGCGCTGATTCCGTCATATATCCCAATCCAACACCACCTTGATTAGTGACCACAAACACTTTAAACCCCATATTATTTAATGACTTAACGGCTTCTCCAACCCCTTCTAGTAAATAAAAGTCACTAGCCTTATTAACAAATCTCACCCGATGGGACAATACCTCATTAATGACCCCATCTCTATCTAAAAAAACTGCCTCTTGCATGATATCACCTTCCAATATTATTATTAGTCAGTTTACCCATTTAACTACATTGACACCACCCGTAAAGAGAGATATGTTCAATATAATAATTAGTTTCATGGGAAAAGGAGTATTCTAAGATGTCTATTATAGAGAAATTAAAGTTATCAAAATATCATAACCTCGTAGTATTGAATAAACCTGAAGACTATATAATATTCGACAACTTTGCTACAGAATTGATAAAGAATCATGATGCCATTTTTATTTTTATTGAAACGATTGAGGAAATGGTAAAACACACAATCAAAGTTATCGAGGGTAATGAATTATTGCAGGAAAAGGGCTACCTCTTTTTCGCCTACCCTAAAAAAGGAAACAAACGATACGATACACATGTCCATCGCGATGAAATTTTCCCTGCGTTAAAGGTTGATGAAGATGGATATGTCTACGATAGTGATATTAAATTTGCTCGAATGGTTAGTATGGATGATGTATTTACCGTTGTAGGACTTAAGCGTGAAAAGAAAAAGGAGAAAAAAACGTCTCCCTCTAGTCAATCTGTAGCCGATTATAACGTTAATGTTAAGGACGTGGAAGCAATGTTAATCGATCATCCAAGTGAATTTTCATTCTATCAGAGTCTAACCCCTGGCTATAGAAGAGACTGGGCACGATTCATCTTTTCTGCCAAACAGCAAAAAACCCGAGATAAACGAGTTGAACAAATGGTAGAGGTATTATCCCAAGGGTATAAGACGATCGATTTTTTCCGTCAAAAAAAGAAATAATCACAACTTTAACTAGAAACACCCCCGAAATTAGAGTGAATCCCTAACTTTCGGGGGTGTTTTATAATGGATTAAATTGCACTAATTAGCATAGCCTATAAATGGAATTTGACACACAAAAGAAAATGTAGTAAATTAGCTGATGGCGAACAATTATTATTATCATACGATAAAATATTCGTATTTAGGAGTGCTAATTATGGAAAACGTATTTGATTACGAAGATATCCAGTTAATTCCCGCAAAATGTGTTGTAAATAGCCGTTCAGAATGTGATACATCTATTACATTCGGTGGTCGCAAATTTAAATTACCTGTAGTACCCGCTAATATGCAAACCATTATAGATGAAACGATTGCCTTGAAATTAGCTGAGGAAGGCTATTTCTATATCATGCATCGCTTCCAACCAGAGAAGCGTTTAGACTTCGTTAAGGATATGCAAGAACGCGGATTATACGCATCCATTAGTGTTGGCGTAAAAGAAGAGGAATATCGCTTTATTGAAGAATTAGCTACTAATAATTTAACACCAGAATATATTACAATCGATATTGCCCATGGTCATTCCAATGCGGTTATCGAAATGATTCAACATATTAAAAAGACACTACCAGGAAGCTTTGTTATTGCTGGTAATGTCGGAACACCAGAAGCAGTACGAGAATTAGAAAATGCTGGTGCTGACGCTACTAAGGTTGGAATTGGACCTGGTAAAGTATGTATAACAAAAATTAAAACTGGCTTTGGTACTGGCGGATGGCAATTAGCTGCACTTCGTTGGTGTGCAAAAGCAGCAAGTAAACCTATCATTGCTGACGGTGGCATTCGTACACACGGTGATATTGCGAAGTCTGTCCGTTTTGGCGCTAGCATGGTCATGATTGGTTCTCTATTTGCTGGGCACGAGGAATCACCTGGTGAGACTGTAGAGAGAGATGGCAAGCTATATAAGGAATACTTTGGTTCCGCTTCTGAATTCCAAAAGGGTGAAAGAAAGAATGTAGAAGGTAAGAAAATGCTAGTGGAGCATAGAGGCTCACTAAAGGATACACTCATTGAAATGGAGCAAGATCTTCAATCTTCTATTTCCTATGCTGGTGGCAAAACGCTCGATGCTATTCGTAATGTGGATTATGTAATCGTTAAAAACTCTATTTTTAATGGTGACAAAGTATACTAAAAAAAAACGAACACATTCTTGTCATTACAGAATGTGTTCGTTTTTCTATGCTGCCGAAAAGATATTGATACTTCCCCCTGTTACCCTCTTCTCCTCAACCAACCGAATTAAGGCACTGATACTTCCCCTCTGTTACCTTTTTATCCTCACTCAACCGAATTAGGGCACTGACACTTTCCCTCTGTTACCTTTTTATCCTCGCTTAACCGAATTAGGGCACTGACACTTTCCTCTGTTACCTTTTTCTCCTCGCTTAACCGAATTAGGGCATTGATACTACTCCTCTGTTACCTTTTTCTCCTCGCTCAACCGAATTAGGGCACTGATACTACCCCTCTGTTACCTTTTTCTCCTCGCTCAACCGAATAAGGGCACTGACACTATCTCTCTGTTACCCTTTTCTCCTCACCCTATCAAATAAGGGCACTGACACTTTCCCTCTGTTACCTTTTTCTCCTCGCCCAACCGAAATAGGGCACTGACACTTTCCCTCTGTTACCCTTTTCTCCTCACCCAACCGAAATAGGGCACCAACTGTCCGCCTCCATCCCATCCGCATAAAAATACCACAGCTAGAAACACTGTGGCAAAGCGGAATTTTTTTCTTATCTTTAAAAAAAAGGTGAGCACTGTTTAAAAGTGCTCACCCCATTTAATCTAGTCCACCATCTTTTGAAGTTGGTGTAGCTGGAATGTACGAACTGATCTTGGTAAGAAACGACGAATTTCATCTTCGTTATAGCCTACTTGAAGACGCTTCTCGTCAATAATAATCGGTCTTCTTAATAATCCTGGATTTTCTTGGATTAATTGATATAGCTCCTTCATTGGTAATTGCTCAATGTCTACATCAATCTCCTTGAAAACTTTTGACCGTTCTGAAATAATTTCCTCGGTACCGTCTTCAGTTAGGCGTAAAATCCCTTTTATTTCTTCGAATGTTAACGGTTCCGAAAAGATATTTCTTTCTTTGTATGGTATATTGTTTTCTTGAAACCATGCTTTTGCCTTTCTGCAGGATGTACAACTTGGTGTAACGTAAAGTGTTACCATGTAATTACTTCCTTTCTCTCTATAAGAGATTTAACAAAAACTCATCCACAGATGTATTTCCTATGGTTCAATCTTTGAAAGACTAGGCTTTGCCCATATAAAAAACTGATATAGTTATCCTTATAAATATCTTTAATTCAATATAATTTTATTACAGCTAATCTGCACTGTCAACCTTACTTTCTTTACTCAGTTATAATCAATATATTAATTATAACACAAGAAAAAGCCACATTGGAAAGTATGCCCAAAAAGGTTTGTAAATTATGCAGAATAAGTGTTTTATTTTATTTACTCATGTAAATTCATTTTTATTGGTCTCCATCCAAAGCCATTTCCCTCTACAGACATTCTTTCGGGACCCATCCTACTTCACGTATATTTCTTTACTAAAGCATAACCCTTTTCTACATGATTCTTTTATATTCCATTTCGTCATACACTAACCAATAACTACTATTACTTTATCATGAAAACCTTACCATTTGGATTCTTTCATTCCAATGCTACTTTTTTGTTACCTTCTACTTCCCAATATTATCCATAACCATTACAATACCAATAGGGACAAATTACTATCTAAGTTAAGCTGCTCCTAGGAGGAAATTATATGAAGCTTACAGCAAAAGAAATATGGTCCATACCGAATATTCTATCTTACATAAGACTGCTTTTAATTCCAATTTTCGTTTATATTTACATAACCGCAAACAGTACGTCCGATTATTACGTAGCAGCACTTATCATTTTATTATCAGGACTAACAGATATGTTCGATGGGCTCATCGCCCGGAAGTTTAATCAAATAACCGAACTCGGTAAAACAATAGATCCTATTGCAGACAAGTTAACGCAGGCAGCTATTGTTGGGTGCTTGATGTTTCGGTATGACTACATGTGGATACTAGTCTTATTACTAGTTGTGAAAGAATTGTTCATGGGTATAAACGGACTAATCCTTCTGAAAAAAGGTAAAAAGTTAGATGGGGCCATGTGGTTCGGAAAAGTTTCTACAGCTATATTTTACGCTGCAGCATTTATCCTTATTGCTTTTCCTGAAATCAGCCCACACTACGCCTCACTCCTGATGTTGATTACAGGAGTATTTCTAGCGTTATCGTTCATCTTATATATTCCGGAATTTTTAAAGCTATATCGGAACCCTTCTTAAGACCGCCCATTTAGGCGGTCTTTTTATAAGCTCTATTACATCACTGTTACTTTCCCTTTATGGCGCCCAATGGCATTTGTCCTTCTTTTATCCCCTCAACATCCCCCTTTCGACACATCGATGTCGACCGCTGTCCATTTTTAAGAATTATTGTAATCTTTCGACATTTAGAAGGGTTTTTGTTCTATTATGTGGAATAAGTATTGCTAAAGCATTAGCATGACGATGATGCTTTCCTTTCTTTTTATAGCTAATTTTACTGACCTAGTAATATCACAAGCAAAAATTCAATATGCTACTTAAAAAGGTCTAGAAAAGCAACTACCAAAGGGGGTTACTTGTGTGTCAGATGAAGTTCTAAAAATTGTAGACCTACATACACACTTCTTTACCGATCAAGGAGAAATTCCTGC
The DNA here is from genome assembly GCF_055550225.1 of Ornithinibacillus liuyingii. Taxonomy (NCBI): domain Bacteria; kingdom Bacillati; phylum Bacillota; class Bacilli; order Caryophanales; family Bacillaceae; genus Ornithinibacillus; species Ornithinibacillus liuyingii. The sequence continues at coordinate 76,636 of NZ_JBPWOS010000008.1, forward strand.
TGTAGATGGTGTAAGTATTACTGTACATAAGGGAGAAGTAGTTGGCATTGTCGGTGAATCAGGCTGTGGAAAAAGTGTTACCTCTCTATCGATTATGCAATTGGTACCCAGTCCTCCCGGAAAAATCGTAGGAGGGTCTATCTATTTTAAAGATGAAGATCTTCTAAAAGCATCAAAGAAAAGAATCAAAGATATACGAGGTAATGAAATATCCATGATATTCCAAGAACCAATGACCTCGTTAGACCCATTATTCACAATTGGTAATCAGTTACGCGAGGCAATTCGAATCCATCAAAAGGTGTCTAAAAATAAAGCTAACCAAAAGTCGATTGAGATGCTTAAGCTAGTAGGAATACCACGTGCGGAAGAAGTCATGAACGAATATCCGCATCAATTATCCGGTGGTATGCGACAGCGGGTAATGATTGCCATCGCAATGTCTTGTGATCCAGAGATATTGATTGCCGATGAACCAACAACCGCATTAGATGTGACGATACAAGCCCAGATTCTAGACCTCATGAAGAAGTTAAATAAAGAGAAGGATACTGCTATTTTATTGATTACACATGACCTCGGTGTCGTAGCTGAAATCTGTGACCGAGTAGTGGTTATGTATGCTGGTCAAGTAGTAGAAGAAGGAACCACCCGAGAGATATTAAAAGATCCAACACATCCCTATACGAAAGGGCTAATCCGCTCCATTCCAAAACTCCATGAAAAAAATCAAAAACTATACTCCATCCCTGGTACGGTTCCAAAACCCAAGATGGGGATGAACGGCTGCAGGTTCAAAGATCGTTGTGAATTCGCCTTTGAGCGTTGCAGTACAGAAACTCCCGAACTATTTTCCTTAGCTAACAATCGTTCCAGCCGGTGCTTTTTATTAAACGATGGAGAAAGGAAGGTAGTACATGATGCACAATCCAATATTAGAAGTTAATCATTTAAAGAAATACTTTGACATCCGGGGTGGGGTGCTTGGAAAAAAGGTGGGCGAGGTAAAGGCAGTAGATGATATTTCATTTACCGTTAACCCCGGAGAAATATTAGGAATCGTTGGAGAGTCCGGATGTGGTAAATCTACAACTGGAAAAAGCATACTCCGCCTGATTGAACCTACTGATGGAGAAGTAAAATTTGAAGGGCAGGACGTAACGAAGCTGAACGCCGAATCGATGAGAAAGCTACGCCGAGACATGCAAATCATTTTCCAAGATCCATATGCTTCTTTAAACCCGAGGCATACCGTAGAAAAGATTATTAGCGAGCCTCTCTTAGTTCATGGCATGAGCAAATTAGAACGCAAAGCTCGTGTGAAGGAATTGTTAGAGGTTGTTGGGCTCAGCAGCTATCACGCCTCCCGTTACCCACATCAATTCAGTGGGGGACAAAGACAGCGGATAGGTATTGCAAGAGCACTAGCGAATAACCCAAAACTCATTATCTGTGATGAGCCTGTGTCAGCACTTGATGTTTCCGTACAATCACAAATTCTAAACTTAATGGAAAACTTACGCGATCAATTTAACTTAACCTATGTCTTTATCGCCCATGATCTAAGTGTAGTTAAGCATATCAGTGACCGTGTAGGTGTTATGTATTTAGGTAGATTGGTAGAACTAACGGAAAAAGATAAACTCTACGATGAACCAAAACATCCATATACAAAGGCACTTCTATCCGCTGTACCAGTACCTGACCCGGATGTGGAAAAGGAAAGAATTATATTGCAAGGTGATGTTCCAAGTCCATCTAATCCACCTTCTGGCTGCGCATTTCACACCAGATGCCCGGTGGCGATGGAGATTTGCAAACAGGTAAGGCCTGAGTTTGAACCAGTTGAGGTTAATCATTTTGTTGCCTGTCATTTATACAATGAGACAGCGCAATGAAATATTACAATATTAAAATGTTAATAGGGGGAATTTATGTGAAGTTTAAGCAATCACTGTTTATCACACTATTTCTAGCTTTTCTTTTATTATTGGCTGCATGTAGTGGTGGTAATGAGCCAGAGGAAACAGACAATCCAGCAGATACTGACTCTACCGAAACAGATGATAAGGAAAACGATACCGAAGAAGCAGCAGCTGGTGGCGGGGATCAAGTTCTAATCTTTGCACGTGGTGGTGATTCAGAAAGTCTTGACCCTGGTAGTACGACAGATGGGGAATCCTCTAGGGTAACGAAGCAGGTATTAGAAGGTTTACTTGATTTTGATAAGGAATCTTTTGAGGTAGTTCCATCGTTAGCCCATGACTGGGAAGTTTCTGAAGACGGGTTAACCTATACCTTTTATTTAGAAGAAGGGGTAACATTCCATGACGGAACAGAGTTTAATGCGGAGGCCGTTAAGGTTAACTTTGAACGTTGGTCAGATCCAGATCACGATTATTCCTTTTCAGATGATGGCTACGTATACTCCATGTACGGAACGATGTTTGGCGGGTACAAAGGAGACGAGGGGCATGTCATTAAAGAAATTAACGTCATCAATGATCATGAAATTGAATTTGTCCTAAATCGACCTTTAGGATTCTTCTTACAGAATATGGCGATGTCCTACTTTGCTATTACATCACCAGCTGCTCTTGAGGAATTTGGTTCAAGAATTAATGAAAATCCGGTGGGTACTGGGCCTTTTAAATTTGTCAGCTGGAGTAAGGATGATTCCATAGTTTTAGAGAAATTTGAAGACTATCGTGTCGAGGGGCAGCCAAAATTAGACCGTGTCGTATTTACGGTTATTCCGGATAACGCGGCGCGACTTATCGCACTTCGTTCTGGAGAAATTGACATTATGGATGGATTAAATCCAGATGATGCTGCCGGTGTTGAAACAGATGAAAATCTAATTCTTCACGAACGTGCAGAGAATAACTTTGGTTATGTTGGCTTTAATGTTGAAAAGGAACCATTTACAAATAAAACACTACGTCAAGCAATCAGTTATGCTATCGACCGTCAAGCAATTGCAGACGCCTTGTATGCCGGGTATGCTGTACCAGCTAAGAACCCATTACCTCCAAGCTATATGGGGTATAACGATGAATTAGAAGGCTACCCATATGATGTCGACAAAGCGAAGGAGCTATTAGCCGAAGCTGGTTATGCAGATGGACTGGAAATCGAATTATGGACAATGCCTGTTGCTCGTCCATATATGCCAGATCCAGAAACTGTTGCGGTTATTATTCAAAGTAATTTAGCTGACATCGGTATTACGGCTAAGATTGTCAGAGAAGAATGGGCCCCATATCTTGAGAAAACAATGAACGGGGAACATCAAATGTATATGCTGGGATGGTCAGGTACGAATGGGGATCCTGATTATTTCTTAAGTAGCTTACTTCACGGTAGCAATGTTGGAACAAGTAACCGTGAATTCTATGCTAATCCAGAAGTGGATAAATTACTTGATGCAGCTAAAGTAGCTATAGACCAAGATGAACGTGCTGAGCTGTATAAACAGGCACAAGCCCTAATAGCAGAAGACGCCCCAATGGTTCCGTTAGTGCACTCTAGACCTGTATTAGCAACAACATCACAAGTAAAGAATTATGTACCACACCCATCAACAAGCGAATCCTTAGCAGAAGTCGAAATTGAGAATTAATGTAACAGAGATAAGGGTAGTAGCACTTTCTACTACCCTTCCCTTTTATAGACTCGGATTTCCCAAAAGACTGAGGTGAAAGAATGTTCTCCTATACCGTCCGTCGTTTACTAATGCTCATTCCCGTCTTAATCGGGATGACACTCATTACATTTTCTATTGTCCATCTAATACCAGGTAACCCTGCACAAGTCATCTTAGGAGAAACAGCAAGCGAAACAGCCATAAGGGACTTGGAAGAAAGCATGGGACTAAACGAACCATATGCCGTACAATATACCATTTATATATCTGATCTACTTCAGGGTGATTTAGGAACATCATTAAAAACAAAGACGCCTATCTCTGAGGAAATATGGCCTTATATTGCAGCTACATTTGAATTAACCTTATTTGCGATGGCGTTCGCAATCATTATCGGTGTGAATGCAGGAATTATTAGTGCATGGAAGCAAAATTCGTGGTTTGACTTTCTCGCCATGTTAGTTGCTCTAATTGGCGTATCGATTCCCGTGTTCTGGCTAGCATTAATGGAGCAATGGATTTTTGCTCAAGAACTAAGCTGGTTTCCTTCGAGCGGAAGACAAGATAATCGAGATCCAATGGAACCAATTACATATTTTTATGTACTGGATTCGATATTACATGGTGATTTTTCTAGGACCGTGACCATATTAAAGCACTTAGTATTACCAAGTATCGCCTTAGGAACCATTCCTATGGCCATTATCGCTAGGATGACTCGTTCCAGCATGCTAGAGGTCATGAAGTCAGATTACATTAGAACTGTACGAGCTAAAGGATCTGGCCAGTTCTTAATCATTTATAAGCATGCGCTTAAAAATGCCTTAATCCCTGTCCTAACCGTCATCGGCCTTCAAACTGGAGTTCTCTTAGGTGGCGCGATATTAACCGAAACGATATTTAGTTGGCCAGGTGTTGGACGTTATATCTACGAGGCTATTACGTATCGGGACTACCCGGTTATACAGTCCGGCATCTTAGTTATTGCATTTTTATTTGTGATCATTAATCTGGTTGTAGACCTACTCTATAAATTTATTGATCCAAGGATTAATTACTAAGGGGGGCGGGTCATGAAATTACAAGACAAGAATGAAACATCCACACAACATAATCATTTGAGCGATACCATTCAACCAGAACAAGAAGACATAAAAGCCATATCACCATGGAAGGATTCCTTACGTCAGCTGCGTAAAAATCATTTCGCAATAGCCGGTATGATCATTATTCTATTTTTCATTTTAATTGCTCTCTTTGCTCCTTTGATTACATCCTATCCATACGATAAGATTAATCCAGTTAACCGCCTACAACCGCCATCTGGTGAGCATTGGTTTGGTACTGATGATGTTGGGAGAGATATTTTTACTAGAATCGCTTATGGGGCACGGATATCCCTACAGGTTGGATTTTTCGCTGTTACAGGCGCTCTTCTTTTCGGTACGTTGCTTGGCGTTATTGCTGGGTATTATGGAAGATGGATTGACATGATCATTTCACGTATGTTTGATATTTTACTAGCCTTTCCTAGTATTCTCCTTGCCATTGCAATTGTAGCAATCTTAGGGGCATCACTACAAAATGCATTAATCGCTATTGCTATTGTTAATATCCCGATATTTGGTAGACTAATACGATCTAAAGTAATTAGTTTACGAGAAGAAGAATTTATTATGGCAGCAAGGGCCCAAGGGATGAAGAATGGAAGAATTATTTTTCATCACATACTACCAAATAGTGTTGCCCCGATAATCGTTCAAGCAACATTAAGCTTTGGTACCGCTATTTTAGAAGCAGCAGCACTTGGGTTCCTAGGGCTTGGCGCTCAGCCACCTGATCCAGAATGGGGAGCAATGCTAGCAAGCTCTCGTGACTTTATCCAATTAGCACCATGGACATTAATTTTCCCAGGTGTATCGATTATGTTAGTCGTATTAGGATTTAACCTTGTTGGAGATGGGTTAAGGGATGCACTTGATCCGAAGATGAAGAATTAGGAATTCATATAAAAGGGATTAGCTCCTTATATTGGGAGCTAATCCCTTTTATCCTAGCTAGTTATAAACATCTTGCGGAAGTTTATGATATCCCTTCTTACCAGCAAAATCATCAGTTTGAAGAATTTGTCTTTACCGCTGATAATCGTTTTTTAGCTGTTCTGATCTCAGGTGTAATGAGCCGATTTTTTTTTGCCTTTGCTAGACCAAATAATGGCATATTACCATACACCGATTCATAGCTTCCTTTTGGAACGGAATAGGTTTCATGATAGATACCGACCGCATCATTATCCCCGACCTTCTGATTAAATTCTCTCCAGGCAGCTAAATGTTTAGCACCCCTAGCATAGGCTAGTAAATCATCTGTTGACCGCCAATAGGAAATCATAATAGTTGTACGCAATCCATAGAAGCTTTCCATGGAAAGAAAGCCTAATTCGTCTTTATTCTCATATAACTCCCTGATCATGCCAGGCATAGCTTTAAACACAGGAAACCATTTACGAAATGCCCATCGTTTATTAATCCTCATTCCAATAATAAATACGACGACATCCTCATTATTTTCTGTTGTGTATCTACCCGGATATACTTTCTGCCCCATAATACTCCCCCTTAACTTAATTTATTTATTGTATCCTTACACCACATAATTTCAGCGGCCGTTATTTGCTTACCGTAATCTAGCGTAAACAGCCAATATTGTGCATCCGCCTTCTCTATAGAATGAATCTGAATTAATTCCTCTATTCCCTCATATGTGTGAAGTCGTTCTTGTAGAATTTCTTGATAATGCACTAAATACTCGATAGTAGTTTCCTTAGGTTGATGTCGACTAAAGAATAGCTTTAGGAGTACTTCATTCTTTGCCACTGGGATATTTTCTAATGGTGAGGAGAGCCATTGACGAAGTTCCTTCTCCCCTGCTTCGGTAAGTAAGTACTCTTTTATATCTGGTTTTCCATCCTGAGGTATATCTTGTACAGTTGCTAGCCCCTCCTCCACTATTTGCTTCAGCGTTGGATAAATTTGTCCGTAGCTTATTTTCCAAAAGTGATTCAAGCTCGTATCCATCATTTGCTTCATTTGATAACCTGTTCTACAGCCTGTTGTTAGTAAGCCTAATATTGCATATTTTGTATGATTTGTTTTCGCCATATTAACACCTATCTTCTTGATATATATCTTTATGATATATAATTTATCGTAATTTGCGAAAATTGGCAATAGGTTTTTTTATTTTTTTCATTAAATTCTCATCACTTCCGTTTACTTTTCACGCAATTGATTGTATATTACTTAGGGACACGAAATACCAGGAGAGGCGACATAACAATGGCGATATTCCTTAAAGAATGGTCTGAACAGCTAAAGACCTACAACCAAAATATTAAACTAGCAATATGGGCCAACATCTTCTCCCAAATCGGGATGGGTATGTTTATGGTCATTTATAATATTTATATCCAAGAGCTTGGACTTAGCCATGATGTTAATGGTCAAGTCATTGCATTAACTGCTCTAGCCACGGCTATTATTCTTGTTCCAGCTGGGATAATGAGTGATAAGCTAGGTAGAAAGCGAGTTATGGCATTTGGCGTGCTACTTACCGGACTAATTCTTATTTTACGTAGTTTAGTAGAACTGCAATCACTTCTATTAATAACAGGGTTTGCTACCGGGGTCTTCACAGCGTTCCTTCAGGTTTCTTCGATTCCCTGGCTCGCAGAGAACTCGAACCCAAAGCAACGTGTTCATCTCTTTAGTCTGCACGCTGCTATTATGACGGCGGCTAATGTCGTTGGCAGTTTACTTGGTGGTACGTTAACGGACTTCTTTTCACTGTTTACCAGTGATTTAAGTGCTATTCGTTTTACATTAATGATTGGGAGTATCTTTTATTTAGTAGCATTCTTCCCCATTATTAAAATGGTTGAGAAGCCGAAACCTAAAGTGGAGAAAGTTGATAGAGTACCATTTAGAGAGTTTTTAAAGGTAAATAAAACTGGTTTTAAGGTCATTGCTTTATTTGCAGTAGCACAGCTATTAATCGGGTTTGGTAGTGGGCTTGTCATTCCCTATTTAAACCTATATTTCGCTGACCGGTTTGCTGCATCTAATTCCATGATTGGACTAATCATTTCATTAGGTCAGGCCGCTACAGCGGTTGCCATGTTTATTGGTCCAGTTGTAGTAAAGAAGGTTGGAGAAGTTCGGGCCGTTGTTTATTTACAGCTTTCCTCTCTTCCGTTTCTATTGTTAACAGCCTATACGGAAAATCTACTCTTAGCTAGCCTTGGATTCTTATTCAGGCAGGCACTTATGAATGCTGGTAACCCGATTCAGTCATCACTTATGATGTCTAAAGTCGATGATTCTGTGAAGGGATTAGCGAACTCGATTAACCAAATGGTATTTCAACTTGGTTGGGCGTTTATGGGACCGGTATCTACTTCGATAGTGATGATGTACGGCTCCTATTGGGGGTATGCACATATCTTTACGATAACGGCAGGATTGTATCTAATTGGATCGGTTTACTTCTTTGTTGTATTTCGTCGATTGAAATCTACAGAAGAAGAATAGTTTGAGGAATAACGAAGAGAGATTGCCCTCAGTTATGGGCGATCTCCCTTATAGTCTAATCGTTATTTCTTCCTTACCTGATTGTCGTAATTCTACTATTGTTTCGCCTCGGTAATTTTGTGCTTCTTTGATTACTTGTTTGAGAAGTGGTTTGATCAATTGTTTATGAATAGGAGTCAATGTTGTGGAATGATTGTCATAGGAGTTATTGGTTCGTCTTATAATCCTTTTCCAAACCATATTCGTACAAATTATGTTGGTTCCAAGATGTAATACAAAGTAGGGTACTGGAATGGTAAATCCTCTATTCTTACTCGTTCTTATCGTTACTTTAATCATTCTCTTACTCTACGAATATAGCGACTTTATCGCCATCTCCTGATACGATATCGACGATTTGACCTTCTACTTCTTGATCAATTGCTTCTAAAATAAGATTAATATCTATATCCTTTACATATTTCTCTGCCTCTGGAATATTAGCTGCTATGCCGTGGCCAGCCTTCAATACTGCCTGACATAGTCTTATTGGCAAGTTAACATTAACGATATCACTTTCATTGGATTGAATTCTAACCTTTAACGTTTTATTGAGATAATTGGAAGACTTCCCTTTCTCTTCTTTATCCTTTAATACAGCTATTAACTCACCCGCTTTATCTGCATCAATCTTTCCTTCTTCCATCATCTTCAATATTTTTGAAATTTCTTCCTTCACTTTATTCTCCTCCTTATTCTTTTAACATTTTAATTGCTTCGTCAGGTGTAATTTCCCCTTTTTCCAGCATACCAAGAATTGCACGTTCATCTAGGACGGTCTTTTGTCTAGTTTCATATCCTAATGCTTGAATAATATCACTTAATTTTCCTCTAACAGTTGGATATGAAATTCCTAGCTCCTTTTCAACTTCTTTAATATTCCCTCTCGCAACAATAAAGGTTTCAATAAAGTCTAGCTGTTCCTTGGATAAAAGGTTAAATTTGGAAAGTGAAAAGTCATTTTCAATTGTCGTATTACAGTGGTTACATTGAAGTTTCGTTACGGTTAATGTATTGCTACAAACTGGACATTGCGTAATTAATGGATGTGTCATGATAATCCCTTTCCTTATTTTGATATTATTATATACAATTCCAGCATTTTTGTAAACATGAAATGGATTATTTTAAGATTATTTATCATTTTGATTAATATTTTTAATCCGTTAGTTAATAATTTTAATTTACAATTCGCACACGCCTAACCATCGGGTAATTGATTCCTATGTCTAAAGAACTATAAATTCACATGAATTTAACATTGGCTTTACACTACGTTGGTATAATTTACTATATACTAGAATGCTAATGTGGAGGTTTTACATTGAACAGCTCTGATAAGAATAAAAGCCGAAACAAACGGGAAAGAAGCCTACGAAGTCGTATCCTAGATATTCATTATTCTTTTAACCCTCACAGTCGTTGCAGTAGGTGTAAGTGCGTACACGATTTCGCGTAATACCACAATGGAAGCAATTGAAAATAGACTCGTACGTGAAGCCGAATTAATGGAGTATCTGGTGGACAATTTAAAATTTGTCTATCCTAGTGACGATCAATATGATTACTTCATGCAGCAGGTTAACATCAGTGTACGTGACCAGCAAACAAAGCTAACCAATGATGAAATCGTCTCCGATTATTTTTATACGATAGATGATGAACTCATTCCATTTAAAGTTAGTGATAACACCCTTCCGCCGATATCCGATTCCTTGCTAGAAACCATACTAAATGCAGAGGATGGTATCCTACATACTTCAATTGACGGACAGGACTTCACATTAAGTATTAAAGCGATTAGTAACCTTGAGGGAAAATATGTATTAGTCGTACCGACCGCTACCTATATGAAGCCAGTTAACCAACTCGCTATCATTATGATTAGTATTATTCTTATCGGTATTCTAATATCCTCATTCGTCATTACTATTTTTACCAATAAGATATCAAAGCCACTTTCCATCTTAAGAGAAAAAATGAAGAAAGTGAGAAATGGTGATTTACGAGAGGATTCCACTGAAATAAATACGAGCATCCCAGAAATATCCTCTTTAGATAAAAGCTACAATGCTATGATTAATCATATGCGTTCCATGCTCCATCAAATTAAAGATACAACCACTAACCTTGAACAAACTGGTACAGAGTTACAGCAATCGTCCGAAAATACACTTGCATCTAGTCAAGATTTAATCGATGCCATACAGACCGTAAAAGTAGGAGCAGAGCAAACCGCAAGTAGCTCAGAGGGGAGTTCTGAGTCCTTTAAAATTATGAAGGATAAAATTGAACAAATGATTGAAAGCATGGGAGAAATCTTTTCCAGTGCAAATCAAATGAATCACTCCGCACAACATGGTGAAAAGAATATGACAGAGTTAATTAACACGGTCAATACATTTAAGCAAGAGTTCGAACACTTAACTAAGACAATCCAACATGTCCAATCCTATTCAAAGTCCATTAATAAGCTAGTTGGGCTGATTCAAGGCATTGCAGAACAAACTAAATTACTATCTTTAAATGCGTCCATTGAGGCTGCCCGCGCAGGAGATGCTGGTAAAGGCTTCGCTGTAGTCGCAAATGAAGTGGGCAAACTCGCTGAACAATCGTCAAATGCTGCCGAACAGATCACCGAATCCATTTCTAACATGGAGCAGGTCACCGAGACCGCGACAAATGAATTTGAAAATATGTTAGTCAAGACAACCAATACACTAATCAAGTCTAACGAAGCCAAGTTTTCGATAGATGAAATGATGCAAGAAATATTTGAAGTAAGTACAGAGCTTCAAGGTGTTCAAGGGGAATTAAAGGAACTAGAGCAGCTATTACCGTCATTAGAAAAAGAAACATTTGGCTTCCTATCGGTGTCACAAGAGACACTGGCAAGCGCAGAAGAAATGCTTGCAAGTAGTGAAGGTCAAATAAAGCAGATGGAACATACACATGAGGTCGGATTAAAGCTTACCGACATATCGAAATCACTGACAGAAAGCACGAAGCAATTTACTATACAGTAGTGGGTAGTTAACTCTATCATAATCTTGATGAACTAAACTGCGGAATACATAATAAGAGGTTTTATCATGTATTCCGCATTATTTTTATGAAAAGACATTATCCTAAACGATTTACGACCTGAGGCTTTTACTTTATAAATATTAGAATGCATACAAAAAGACCGGCACTTTGGCCGGTCTTTTCTATATTCATCAAAGGGGGAAGATGAAATTCATTATATAGTTTATCCAAAACGTCCAGAAATATAATCTTCTGTGCGATTATCTTTTGGTTTTGTAAAAATAGTATCTGTTTCGTCCATCTCTACTACTTCTCCATTTAAGAAAAAGGCAGTACGATCAGAAATACGGGCTGCTTGTTGCATATTATGCGTTACGATGATAATGGAGTAATCCTTTTTCAGCTCTTGAACAAGGTCCTCAATCTTTAATGTAGACTTTGGATCTAGCGCTGAGGTAGGCTCATCCATTAGGATAACATCTGGTTCGATTGCTAGTGTACGAGCTATACATAAACGTTGTTGCTGCCCACCGGAAAGTCCGTAAGCATTTTCCTTTAATCGATCCTTCACTTCATCCCAAATATAAGCACCACGAAGACTTTTCTCCACGATTTCATCTAGAATCTTTTTATTACGGATTCCATGAATTCTTGGACCATAGGCAATATTATCATAGATTGATTTTGGAAATGGATTTGGTTTTTGGAATACCATACCAACATGAGTTCTTAAATCTTCTACTTTGAATGACTTATCTAGAATACTTCTACCTTTGTAATTGATTTCACCAGTTGTGCGGACGGTTGGAACTAATTCCACCATACGATTTAATGTTTTTAAATAGGTCGATTTACCACAGCCAGATGGACCAATAATGGCTGTTACCTCTTTTTCATTAATAGTAAGATTAATATCTTTTAAAGCATGTGTCTCACCATACCAAAGGTTTAACTCCTTTGTGTCAAACACAACATTTTTATTCGCAAGACTAGGAGATACCGCAACGGTTTCACTATTATTTAACATACTACTATTCTCCTTAACTGTTAAAAGACTCAAGACTATATCCTCCTTAACTTAGAAACGTTGTTGGAACTTATTTCGGATAAAGATTGCTGCCGAATTCAATACAAACAATAGCAGTAATAAAACGACTATAGTTGCTGCTGCTAAGTTTGCATATTCTGCTACCAAGGATGAATCTAATGTCCAATAGTAAATTTGCATTGGAAGTGCTGTGAACTTATCAAAGATTCCTCCTGGGAACGGTAAAATCAATGCAGGTATTCCAATTACAGTAAGTGGAGCGGTCTCTCCAATTGCACGGGAAAGCGCTAATATCGCACCCGTTAATATTCCAGGTAAGGCCGCTGGTAAGATTACATTCTTGATAGTTTGCCATTTGGTTGCACCCATTCCATATGATGCTTCACTTAAATAGCCTGGAACTGCACGAATTGCTTCTTGTGCTGCCACAATGACAATCGGTAAGATTAATAAAGATAGCGTTAATCCACCAGCTAACACGATATTACCCATCTCCATTGCACGTACAAAAATAGTTAATCCTAAGATTCCATAAACGATTGACGGTACACCGGCAAGGTTGGCAATATTTGTTTGAATGATAGATTGAAAGCGTCCTTTTCTTGCATATAGCTCCAAGTAAATAGCTGTTCCAATTCCTAAAATCAAGGTAACTGGTGCCACCACAGCCATCATCCAAACAGTACCAAGAATAGCTCCCATAATTCCTGCACGTTCTGCGTCTGTTGATAATTTACCCGTTAAAAAGTCCCAATCTATCCAACCAACACTATCCACTACCACACGATATATTAAGATTGCTAATACCAATAGTCCAAAGAGTGTTGCTAATAGGAAAAGGCCTTTCAATAAATTATTCTTCAGGATTCTTGGACCCATTCGCTTTGATACTTTATCTGCATCCATATATTTCATCTTAATATTCCTCCCTAAACTTACGAGAGACGTATCTTGCAAGTAAATTCATAATGAGTGTAAAGACAAATAGTGTCATTGCTACTGCATAAAGGCTGTAGTAAACGGTAGTACCTGCAGCGGCTTCTCCACCAGAAACCTCCACTATATATGCCGTCATCGTCTGCATAGATTGGGTAATATCAAAGGTGAAGTTTTTCGAACTACCACTGGCGATTGTAACAATCATTGTCTCGCCAATAGCACGTGAAATACCAAGTACAAATGATGCAATAATTCCTGACAGTGCTGCTGGCATAACGACCTTAAATGTCGTTTCTAACTTTGTTGCCCCAAGTCCTAAGGCACCTTCGCGGATGGAATTAGGAACAGATGACATAGCATCTTCAGACAAAGAAGCAATCATCGGAATAATCATGATTCCCATTACAATACCTGGGCTTAATATATTTGTAGCCCCTACTTCCGGCCAAATGGAGCGGATTAGTGGTGTTACAAATGTGAAGGCAAAAAATCCGTATACAATGGTAGGAATCCCTGCTAGTATTTCTAGCATTGGCTTTAATACTCTTCTTACACGATCAGAGGCATATTCACTTAAATATATAGCAGCCATTAATCCGATAGGTCCTGCCACTAGCATGGCAATTAAGGAAGAAATAATAGTCCCATTAATAAGTGGTAACACACCAAATTCCGGATTTTGACTAATCGGTTTTAACACCGTTCCAGTAAAGAATTCCCAGATTGGAACCAACTTAAAAAATTCAATCGTCTCAGAGAGCAGTGTCAATACAATCCCAACCGTAGTCAAAACAGTAATAATCGCAAACAGGAATAACAGTATCGGAATAGCTCTTTCTGTTACTGCCGATAAGCTCTTGGACTGCTTGTTTTGCTCTATCATACGTTTTACATCTATCGCATCATCGCGCTTAAGCTTACTGTTTGCTGCCATCTCTTTGCAGCTCTCCTTCCAAATCTAAAAGTCACAATAAGATGAGAGCATATGGTGCCCTCATCTTATGGTATATATTTACAAGTTATCTAGATTAGTTAATATTCAATTATTGTAATTCTTTCAGCTGATCAACAAGCGCTTGTGCTTCCTCATCAGGAATTGGTGCAAATCCAGTTTTACCAGCTAATCTATTGTTGTTTTCCATTACATAGATAGCATAGTCTAGAACTTGTGCCTTTTCTTTAGCATTGTTAACGTTCAAATATGTGAATACTGGACGAGTGTAATCTGCATAGTCACCATCTTCTGCAATTGTATCTAGAGATGGAGCTACAGGGCCATCACCAAAATCAATTGACACAGCATTTAAATTATCTTTATTGCTGTCGTAGTAACCAAAGCCGAAGAATCCAATAGCATTTACATCTTCAGAAACTAGCGTTACTAGAGTTGAATATTCTTGTTGAAGATTAATATCACTTGCTAAATCTTGTTCTTCAAGGATTGTTTCATAGAAGAACTCATAAGTTCCGTGGTTTTCGTTCGGACCATATGTTTGAATTTTTTCATTTGGCCAGTCCGGATTTACATCAGACCAATTTACATACTCACCAGTAAAGATTGAAATTACTTGGTCAGGTGTTAATTCAGTAGCAAAGTCGTTTTCTGGGTTAACTACGATTGTTAAGCCATCAAGAGCAACTTTCATTTCTAATACTTCAATACCTAACTCTTCTGCTTTTGCTTTTTCTTCATCTTTAATGTAGCGAGATGCATCGTTAAAATCTGTACCATTCTCTTGTAAGAATTTTTCAAATCCTGCACTTGTTCCCGCACGGCTTACTTCAACAGAAACATTTGGTTGTTCGTTTGTCATATATTCAAGAGCAATTTCTGACATTAACGGATAAACTGTACCAGATCCGTCAATTACTACACTACCTTCTAACTCGTTTGAACCTTCATCGCCTTCTGATTCAGTATCAGTTCCGTTATCTGCGTTTTCTGCAGGTGTTTCTTCAGAACCTTTGTCGTCGTCAGAATTGTCTTCATCATTGTTATTCCCACAAGCTACTAGCATTACTGCTAATGCAGCCACAAATAGGAACATCAAGTACTTTTTGAATTTCATCTAAATTGTCCTCCCCAAAGTGCAATTTATATTTATTTAAGGGTTATCCCCTCTCACAGACTTAAGTATAAGAGACAAATATTAAGTGGATATGTTGTAAATGTAAATCGTTTGTAAATTCCTATCACTTAGAAATAGATTAAATTTTAAGTCTATTTTCCTATTTTTTAGTATTGCACCTTTTATTCAGTAGACAGCTATGAAAATATCATGCTAAACTTTTAAGTAAGGGAGAAAAGAGGGGAATAAAGATGAATCTGTGGATGAGAAAAATAGCCGTCGCATTAATCGCAATCGTAACATTTGGATTATATACGCCTACTTATTTAATTGCGGACGAAGACAATAATGAAGTTGTTCGTCCAAAAGAGAATGATGGCAGTGCCATTCCTACTGAGATTCGCACGGAAATTGAAGAAGAAACAGATGTCATTAGCTCCTTAACGGAAAAGGCTAAAGAACAAAGTTTTGTAAAATTTGGACCTAAAATTTCCCAAAAAGTAGAAGATGAATTCACGCAGATCATTTTACCTAAGATGGAACTAGCATTAGAGACTATTCTTGCAAATGAAGATGCATCCTATCTTTCCATTACAGAACAGCCATCACAAGGCTATGGAGAAAGAATTTTTAATGTATACAATGAATTAACTAAGGAAGATGTCGCGAAATTCCACGTAAGACGTGACAACAGACCACAAGATGGGTACTGGTTTAACTTCCACTACCACTTAAAAGATGATAATTTTGAAGCACATCATCTATTAGGTGAAATATATTGGGATAAAAACACTCCACCAAAGTGGATGTCATAAGGTAAAACCTCCTAGATGTAGGAGGTTTTTTATTTTACATCTTATAGCAACTCATACAAATTAGTCAGTTGTACATCCATCTCGTTCTGTGGATCATCAAGTGGAAATATTCGTGCTGTATTATTTTCATTGACCTGCTGAATATACACCTGTTGGCCGTTATACCACACACGCTTCATATCTGGTGATTGTGCAATATCAGCTGCTCTCATCCGGTGCATCTTAATCCACCTCCAGTATAATTGGACCAGATTCGTATAGTCCCGCCAGATCAACCTCTTGCTCATGATGAAGCGCATCAAGTGGAAAAACTTTCGCTTTATCATGATTCACTTCCTGAATATAAACGGGAATGCCATGATAATTCACATTTACAAATACATCAGATTGAATAATTTTTTCTGCTCGCTCATTATCCAACTGCCTCTCCTCCTATAGCTCCTTTGTCATTTATTTTTAACGTTTAAAACATGTACTATTCGAAGATTTATTGGGTTGATTTGATACATTTTTCCAGTTCCGTATATACCGAAAAATTATATAAAGCTTTGGAGCCACTTTCTCTTGATCTATATCAGAGTTAACACGTATTTACATGAAAGAATCAGCACATAATAAATAGACGAGCGCTATTCCCAAAATAGAAATCCGCTCGTCCGAAATGATGATAGATAATAATTCCATTGCTACTAAATTAAGCGACCATTAATGACTACTATATACTCTTTTACGCTAAAACGGCCAATTGCTTTTCATCAATAGCTTCTTCATAACCTTTTAATAGTGCTTCAAATATACTATCCCACGTTTGCGTTAATGCATACTCTCTGCCATTCAAACCCATTTCTCTTCGTTTTTTCCTGTCTAGTAACAGCTCTGTAATAGCCTTAGCAAATCCCTCTATATCTTTTTCTTCACATAACATGCCTGTTCTCTGATGCTTGACAATCGTCCGAACACCACCCGCATTAGCCACAATTGCTGGCGTCCCACTAGCTATCGCTTCTAGCACAACATTACCAAATGTTTCAGTTGGTGAAGGAAAAACAAACAAATCACTGGCAGCATAAACATGAGCAAGCACCTGACCAGATAAAAATCCGGTAAACGTCATCTTCTCAGGGGACTTTTTTCTTAATTCCTCTTGGTTCGGGCCATCACCTACTACTAGCCAGTGCACATCCTCTCTTACTCGTTCAGGTAATGAATTATGTATTTCCGGAAGAAGCATAACATCCTTCTCTGGTGCAATCCTACCGACATATAAAAGGACATGCTTCTCTTTAATACCATATTTCCTTCGCATAGCTTCCCGGTCAAAATTAGGATGAAATGTAGAACAATCAATGCCTCTTGCCCAAATATCTAAATTCATAAAGCCGTGTTTTTTTAGGTTTTCCATCGTATCAACAGATGGTACATAAATTTTACGCATTGGTCGATGAAACCAGCGCATATAACGCCATAAAACCTTCGTTAAAAACTGCAAATCGTAATATTCCAGGTACTTATCAAAATCAGTATGATAGGATCCCACTAGAGGGATATTTAACTTTTTGGCGTAATGTAAGCCACATAACCCAACATTAAAAGGTGTGGCAACATGAATAATATCGGGTTTGAATTGGATAAGTTCTTCACGCACATGAAGCATATTCGGGAACGCAAATCGACATTCAGGATAAAGAAAAAGCGGGAGGCTTTTAAATCGATAAATATCACTAGAATACATACTTTGACTCGCACTTTTGGGGGCAAACACCTTATATTCCAGCCCTTTGTCACTTAAAAAGTCAGTAAACCGTTTTAATGTCTTTGCCACACCGTTCACATCTGGTGCAAAAGTATCCGTAAAAATTGCGATTTTCATGCTTATCCTCCCCATTTCTATAAAGTAGTTATACTCGTTACCAACAAGTTAAAACAGATCACTCCGGAACTTATGCCAAGTAAACTTCCTACTAGGACATCAGAAGGGTAATGTAAACCAAGGTATACACGTGATATAGCTACTAGAAAAGCTATTGGAATTAAAGCTATAGAAAAGAGCGGAAACAGTAGAATAAATGGAGTTATAATAGAAAATATTGCTGTTGTATGGCCTGATGGAAATGAACAGTCTGTTAAAGGATTTTCCAACACACGACTATTTTGAAGAACTAAATAAGGCCTTTTACGTGGACACAGCTTTTTCACAAGCGCAACCGGAATGTGACTAATTGTTAATGATAAAGCACTAGCAATAGCCGTCATTTGTTCAACACCTGATGTAAATAAGATCAGTAACAATACGGTTAAAATTGTGAACGTTGCACCACCCATATGGGTTATTTTACGAAATATAGTATTAAGACGCTTATAATCGAAGTACTGATTGATATAATGAAATGATTTACAATCTAATGCATACATTTGGGAAAAGTATTTCACCACCAATAACCCACCTTCAGAATTAATAAGTAATATAAACTAAGATTGCAGAAAGAGAAACAAATACCTTGATAAGTAACTTCATCGTCTCACTCCCATCAATTGAGTAACTTCACCTCAAGTGTAAAGTAGTAAGATTAAGTAATTGCTAACTAAAAATGAATTTTCCGTAAATTTTAACCCGGTGCTATACATGGTTCAGCTTCAAATTTTGAACAAACGGAACGCAAATAAAAACTAGCCAGTATCTCTACTAGCTAGTTATTAAGTCATTATTGTTCACTTGAAAACGTCTCTTTAACAACAATTGTTTGGGTGATTCGTGTTTTCTTGTGTTCTTTAAAGTCTGCTTCCTCGACGAGCCCTAGTTTAATCGCGGAGTCAAGCTTATCCGTATCAGGTACCTTTGTTTCTATAATAAATTCTTGTAAATTCAGCTCTTCTAACTTCTCAATCGTACCATTATCGTCATAACTGGTTGCCGTTCTAATTTGACGCTGCAATTTATAATTCCCTCGCTGTATCTCACCTTTTGTTTGTTTTCCATAGGATGCATCAAGTACGCCATGAAACTTTTTCTTT
The DNA here is from genome assembly GCF_055550225.1 of Ornithinibacillus liuyingii. Lineage (NCBI taxonomy): Bacteria > Bacillati > Bacillota > Bacilli > Caryophanales > Bacillaceae > Ornithinibacillus > Ornithinibacillus liuyingii. Next base: position 95,820 of record NZ_JBPWOS010000008.1, read on the forward strand.
AAGCCATTCATCTCGTTTTCAATCTCTTTTTTCTTCTGGTTAAGATCATAATATCGTTTCATATCCTCTTCCGTAATCGTTAGTACCTCTTCCATCTTATAACCCCCTAACATAGACTTTTATTCATTTCTATGTCACGAAAGAGCGTATCATTCCAAATAGGACGAGCTTTTTATGCATATTTAGAGGGTCGTCAGAATATGAATGGTGGATAAATATATGGAGGTGTACCGATTTGGGGCCAAAAATAATTAAGAAAAAATCATTTCAACTGATTGGATATTGCCTACCAACTCAACTTAGCGACGAAGAGGAAAGAAAAGCAATTCAACATACCGTCTCACGCCTTCAATCTATTTCCGACAAAATACCAAATAAAGTACGTGATGATGTATACGTCATTCATATTTATCCTTTGATGGAGCAGTTTAATCCTTTTCTAAATAAGGAACGCCTCATCATAGGGTATGAGGTTCAGCATATGGATGAGGCGCCAGATGATACAACGCTTTACACCATGGAAGAAAATATGTATGTTAATTGTAAGCATACAGGTACGAAAACAGATGTTTATAAAACGTATGATTTCCTCTACAATAATTGGCTACAGCAGAATCGATTCATTCCATTAGGATATGATATGGAAGTTTGGAAAGGTCAAAATGATTCCAATGTTGATATTTGTGTAGCAATCAATAAAATTTCCTAGATTCATCATGCATAGTTAACCTCCACCTCCTTTGGAAATACTTATAAGTATACTTTAGACCTAGGATAAGCCTATCCATTATTTCATATATATTTAAAAATGAACAAAGGAGTGGGGAAATGAATCAAACAAAGCTTTGTAAGCGAATACTTCTAAGTTTTTTAGTAGTATGCATGGTAAGTACTCTCTTTGTAATACAAAATCAAACACCATCAGCTAATAATGAGACTACCGAAGAAGTATCTTTACCAGATAAACTAAATCAGATTTTGAGTAATCCAGCATTAGATGGAACGACAACAGGGGTAAGCATTCGAAATGCAGATTCAGGAGAACTATTATTTTCTTACTACGGAGATCACCGCTTACACCCTGCATCTAATATGAAAATTCTTACCACCATTGCCGCACTAGAAACCCTTGGACCAGATTATCGATTTACAACAGAAGTATTAACAGACGGATCTATTAAAGGAGCCGTACTTCAAGGGAATCTTTACTTAAAGGGAAAAGGGGACCCTACCTTACTCAAACAGGATTTAGATCAATTTGCTGCTGATTTAAAAGCGAGAGGAATCAAGAATATTAAGGGCAACCTAATCGGAGATGACACTTGGTATGATGATGTAAGGCTATCTCAAGATCTGAACTGGTCTGATGAACCTTTCTATACAGGTGCACAAATATCAGCTCTGACATTATCTCCTAACGAAGATTATGATGCATCGACCGTAATTGTAGAGGTCTATCCTGCTGAAGATGTAGATGGAAAGCCCTTCGTAAAACTAACACCCCATACAGACTACGTCAACATCATCAACAATGCGAAAACGGTAAGTTCAGATCATAGTAGAGCTATCTCCATCGAACGAGAACACGGAACCAATAACATTGTCATTAATGGCGTCATTCCGATTGATGGATCCATGGCTAGGTCCTGGGTATCGGTTTGGGAGCCTACCGGTTATGCAGTCGATGTTTTCAAGAAAGCATTAGAAGAGAACGGGATTTCGTTCGTCGGGAATGCTCAAACGACAACTGGAACAACACCAGAGAATGCTACATTGCTTACATCAAAAGAGTCGATGACTTTAGAAGACTTACTAATTCCCTTTATGAAGCTAAGTAATAACGGCCATGGTGAAACCTTGACGAAGGAAATGGGTAAAGTAGTTCATAATGAAGGTAGTTGGGATAAAGGGCTTTCTGTCATGGAAGAGGTATTAATACAATATGGCGTTAACCCTGATACTATCCTTTTACGTGATGGGTCCGGTATGTCCCATAAAAACTTAATCCCTGCAAACGAGCTATCCCAATTACTTTATGCAGTGCAAGAGGAAGATTGGTATACATCCTTTGAACGGTCATTACCTGTTGCTGGTAATTCAGAACGATTCGTTGGTGGTACACTTCGTTATCGGATGACCGATGGACCAGCAACGAACAATGTCAAAGCAAAGACAGGTTCCTTAACAGGAGTGTCTAGTTTATCTGGCTATGTCACAGCGAAAGACGGCCAGAAATTAATATTCTCGATTATGGTAAATAACTATTTAGGTTCCTCCAGTACTATAACAGCCATTGAGGATGCCATCGCAACCGAATTAGCAAATCACGAATAGGAATACCAAGCTACATATTATAGACTTCACTAAGTCTAATATGTAGCTTTTTTGTTCCTTTTTGGCCAATTTACTAAATTTAACAGTACCACTGTCGATATTAAAAGTAAGGGTATAGACATAGACAAAGATAGAGACAGAGACATACTAAACCGGGGGCGTAATTAGATGAAAAAAGGGATAACGAGACAACTTGGAGTAATTATTATAGGCGTATTTTTGATTTCCCTCATTATTACTTCTATATCAAACTATTGGGTAACCTATCAACATACGTATGAAGCTGCAGGAATTGAAGCAATTGGGTGTGCAAATATCACCACAGGTCTAATTAACACGAATGATGTGGAAGATATTCTGAATGGAAATAGTAATAAAGAAATCGATTTACAAGATTCCATCAATTGGACAGTCGATCATAAACATATTTTCGAAAACCAATATATTATTTCACTAGATGGAACCATTTTAGTCGCTGATAAACATTTTGAGAAACAAGGATTCCATGCTGGGGATAGCTTTTATCTAGATGAACAAGTAGTACAAACCATACTAGACACGAAACAACCAGCATATTCTGAAATCTATCAAGCGGGAGGAATGAAACGATTAACCGGCTATGCACCAATCTTTAAAGACCATGACCCGAATAAAGAAATTATTGCCTTGAATGCTATTGATTTCAATGCGAGTATTGTTTCGGAGCGTACGTTAGACTCTGTAAAATCTAGTATTTTACTTGGTCTTATTCCATTGTTGATTGCGTGCATTTTCACGATTTTTATTATCGGTAGAAAAACAAAGCCGATCACTTCACTAATCGAATATGCTAAACAGATAGCTGCAGGTGATTTAACCGTTGAAAAGCTACGGGTGAAAAATAAAGATGAGATTGGGCTTTTAGCTGAAACATTGAACCAAATGGCTGACGACCTAAGACAAGTGATTATGGAATTTAATACTAGTGCAAAACATGTTGCGACTTCCGCTAAATCACTGGTAGGACATGTTGAACAAACAAATGAAGCTTCAGAAGAAATTGCAGCTACAATGGAAGAATTATCAGCTGGTGTCGATACACAAGTACAGACTATCGAAGAAACATCCGGCACCATCCAAGAAATGTCTAGTGGTATACAGCAAATCGCTACAAGCGCACATAATGTTTCTAATACTGCCCAAGAAGCTACAGAAAATGCAACTAGAGGGCAAGAGTCTATCTCTGTAGCCATTAAACAAATGAATGAAATTAAGCATACTGTAAATGGATTGTCTGAAGTTATTAAAGGTCTAGGAGAGCGCTCCAAGGAAATAAACCACATTATCGAGGTTATTACTGATATTGCCGAGCAAACAAATCTATTATCCTTAAATGCATCCATAGAGGCAGCAAGAGCTGGTGAACATGGACAAGGTTTTGCAGTTGTTGCAAATGAAGTGAAGAAATTAGCAGAGCAATCAGCCGACTCTTCATTACAGATCTCTCAATTAATTAATACGATACAAGTAGAGACGAGTACAGCCGTTAACACGATGAAAATGGCTTCTAATGAAGTGGAAACTGGTATAGGCGTTGTTACAGATGTAGGAAATTCATTCGAGCAAATGAACAGCTACATTCAAGACGTTAGCACAAAAATTCAGGATGTATCCCAAGCTGTACAACAAATGACAATTGGTGCTCAAGAAATGGTTGATTCCATGAACCATATTACGGAGATTTCAGAAGCAGCAGCAGTAAATTCCCAAGAGGTATCCGCAAAAACGGAAGAGCAAGTGGATCTGATGAAACAAGTCAATCAATCGATAGCTAATCTTTCCGATATTGCAGATGACTCCCAAATGACGATTAATAAATTTAAGATTTAATTTAGAGGTTGGGATATAGTATAAACACTTTATCCCCAACCTCTTTAACTGTAATTATAATTACTTTTTGTAACTAAATATCAAATTATTATTCTTTATAGTTGCAATCGATAAATAGACGTGATAAGATTATTAATGTTTAATTCAAATATATTGAATTAAAGATAAATAGTTTTCTATTATCGTTAATTCAACCTATAAACACAACTCAGAGGAGGAACTAATTATGTTAAAAATCGGTATTGTACTTGGTAGTGTTCGTGAAGGTCGTAACGGACAAGCAGTTGCAGACTGGACACTAGACTTCGCTAAAAATCGTAATGATGAAGGTGTAGAATATGAGTTAGTTGATCTAGCTGATTATGATCTAGCTTTCCTAGGCTCTAAAGCTGCACAAAAAGAAGAAGCTCAAGCTGCTGCAAAAGCTTGGTCTGAGAAAATGGCTTCTTTTGATGGTTACGTATTTATTGCACCTGAATACAACCATTCTGTTGGTGGTGCATTAAAGAACGCTCTTGATTACTTAAACCCTGAAGTAAACAATAAAGCTGCAGGATTTGTTGGATATGGTAGCCTTGGGGGTACTCGTGCCCATGAAAACCTACGTCTAATCTTAGGTGAGCTTCAAGTGGCTGACGTTCGTACAGCTGTTACATTCTCACTACTTTCTGACTTTGAAAACTTCTCTGTATTCAAACCAGCAGATTATCATGCAGACAATGCTAATGGCATGTTTGACCAAGTTATTGCTTGGAGCCGTGCATTAAAAACATTACGTTAAATGTTAATTTAACTAAAAGAGCCGTGGCGGTAAGTAAATTTATCAATCCACGGCTCTTTTTTATGTTTCTAGTTATTTTAATGACGTTTACTAGGTAAACGGTCGGAACGAGTACCCCCGCCTTGTCTTTTCCTGTTTAATTCATCTTTTCGCTTCCGTTCATTAAATTTGGCTACAAATGTGGATGTGTCTTCCATATCGACTCTCCTTTTTCCTATTTTCTATTTAGTATGCCCTAATTGGTAATAGCTTATGATAGGCTAATCACTTTACTGCTAATACATAAATTAACTATCCGCACTCTCCGTAATAGATTGATACTTGTTCCTATCGCCTATTACAACGAAAAGTCCCGAATCATGAGTTGATTCGGAACTTTATTATCTTACTACAAGAATAGATGGAATAAAGGCACATCTTATTCTACTTTCTTATTCACAATTAGTAGGGACGAGAATTACCCTTCCTCTACCTCAACGAAGTCATTTTTTACGATTTGGATTTGCTTTAATGTCCTTCCATCTACTTCTAATATTTTAAAAATAAGCTGATCTTTTTCTAAAATATCACCTTGCTTAGGAAATTGATTGAACTCTGTCAGTAAATAGCCGGATAATACGTCCTCTTCCTCAGGAATATCCGTATTGAAAATGGAGTTTAAGCGATGTAGCGTTATTTTACCATCACATATAATCTCTTTATCAGTAAGCTTCTCGATTAGCTTCTCACTTTCTAAGTCCATCTCATCCTCAATTTCCAGTCCTATCATCGCCTCGATAATATCTTCATGGGTTACGATACCTTCTGTTCCACCATATTCATCCAATACAATGGCTAGATGCTTTCTCTCTCTTGTCATTTGGCGAAATACCATTTCAATTGAATGGAACTCAAAGAATACCATTGGATTCATATCACAATAGGATTCTAACGTATTCCCCGGCTCTATCGACCAGGATAATAAATATTTCGAATGGAATACACCAACAATATTATCTATTTCACCATCATACACTGGGTATCGTGTGAACTGATTTTCGATAACAATATCCCGTACTTCTTCATAAGTCGCATCAATCGGTACAGCGACAATATCTATACGAGGGGTTTTCATGACGTCCTTCACATTTAAGTCTTGGAAATCAAGCACACCTTTAATACGATAAGACTCTTCCTGTTTAAATGTACCTTCCGTTCCTGCAATATCAACCATCGCCCTTAACTCTTCCTTGGAAATGGAGACGTTGTCTTCATTCCCCTTAGACAATGACTTTATAATTAATCCGGTAAGGCTATTTAATAGAGTCGTGAATGGCTTGAACACGATGGTGAAAAAACGAATAACCGGATACACGATATATGCGATTCGGTCTGGGAATGTAGCAGCTACCGACTTTGGTATTACTTCTGAAAATATAATGATCGTAATCGTCAAAATAGCCGACGCTAAGCCCACATTAACTCCGTATTCTAATGCCACCATCGTTACTAAAGTAGGCAAAAGAATGTTAGCGATGTTATTCCCAATTAAAATCGTCGTAATAAATTCACTCGGTTTTGAAACTAAATTCAATAATTTCTCAGACTTTTTATCATTATTGCTTGCTTTTGTTTGTAGCTTCATTTTATTTGTTGCAGTAAGGGCAGTCTCACTCCCTGAAAAGAAAAAGGATACAAACAATAATACGATGATCGCAATGATCACTAGATCGTTCCCCCTTAAAAATTTACAATAACTATATATTATGGTTACTTATACTTTAATCTATTTAGAACAATGTTAGAAGAAAAGTGTCTATAGATTTTCTATAAACAATCGAATGACATCTGCTCCTCCTATAAATGTTCCGATTGAACTTCCAATGTTTGCAAAGATGACCACTAAAAGGACACGTGTTACTTTATTATTCCAAAATCCCTTTAAACTATGGACATCATTCGATAGATTTTCGAAATCCTGCACATTAGGTCTTTTAAAATATGCTTGGACAAATCCAGCAAACCAGCCTGCCGCTAGAAATGGCTCTAACGAGGTAATTGGAGCTGCAATAAATGCCGTGAGAACAGCGAGTGGATGCCCAAACGCAATTAGTGTTCCAAGTGCAGATAAGGAACCGTTCCACAGGATCCAGCTTACAATTTGCACCCATCCAGCTTGTTGATCTGTCATAAACGTAAGAACAATAAGCGTAATGATAAGTAATGGAATTGTCCATCCGATTATTTTGGGAATTTTCGATTTAGGAGGTAGCTGCGATAACGTTTTAAGGTCATGGTCCTGCTTGATTTGCTCCTTTATCCCAGGTACGTGTGCCGCACCTAGTACCGCAACAATTTTATCTCCTGGCGCTTCCTTAATCTTTTGAGCAAGATACTGGTCACGCTCATCTATGAGAGGCTTTTTTAATCTCGGAAAGCTCTCGGTAAATTCCTGTAGCATCGAATCGATCATATCCTGTGACTTCATCTTCTCCAGCTCTTCTTCCGATATGGTCTCTCTCGTAAAGATACTAGCAATGACTTGTGTTAAAAGCATCAGCTTTCCTTTTAACCCAATGCCACGCCAAATCCGTGAGAATGTCGTTTGGATATTTCGATCTGCTAATACAAGATTAGCATTTATCTCTTTTGCCGATTCAATACCTTGAATCATTTCTTGTCCAGGATTTATACCAAATTGGCTAGCCATCCGTTTTTGAAAAGAGGAAATAGCAAGGTTCATCAATAGTAGTGTTGTTTTTCTATCTTTAATAATTTGAAAAATATCTGTTTCTTTCCATTTATTCCCTTCTGTAATGGACTTATAACGTTGTTCGTCAAGTTCCACACAGACGGAATCTGGTTGTTCTAGTTCGATAACTTGTTTAACTTGTTCTGCGCTTGTTTTGGATACATGTGCTGTACCAATCAGAATAATCTCTTTTCCATTTATCTCTAAACGTGATATATTATCTTCTGACATAAAGTACCTTCCTTTATATATCTATATAAAATTAATAATAAACTAGTTTGCTAAAAATTTGAAATAAATTTATTGTGAACGAGAAAAAAGAGGTTGTGACAACCGTTTCAAGCAAAACATAATCCGCATCCTCGTTCGCACCACTTACTAGCTTCAGAAAAATACGATGTCTTCACTTTCAGCACCGGGAGGACAGTAATCTATTCAAGGAGATCTGTCTGTGACCCGCTAACTTCTACGTATATTCCTAAATAATATAGTGACTCTATCGGATTTTTACTAAAACATATAGTAAAGTCTCAACCTCTTCGTTCCATTTATTTATTATTTCACAATTTCTGTCATTGGAAGGTAATTCATTCTCCATTGAAGCCATTGACGTTCTCTAGTTTTTCTTGGTAAGAATTGTCTAATGTCATCGATATGGAATCCTACTTGAAGTCTCTTTTCATCTAACATGATAGGACTTCTAAGCAGTCTAGGATGTTTATGAATCAGAGTTAGTAATTCTTGAAGTGGAAGGGAATCAATATCCACATCGAGTTCTTTATAAACTTTAGATCGTGTTGAGATAATTTCTTCCGTTCCTTCTACCGTTCTGCTTAATATTTGCTGTAATTCTGGAACCGTTAATGGATCCTTTAATATATTTCGTTCAATATAATTAATATTATTTTTCCTAAACCATTCTTTTGCTTTTCTGGTTGATGAACATGCTGCACCATAAATCATGACAGTCATTTACCATTCCCCATTTCTACTATTTTTGAAAACTTTGTCTTACTTTTTAATGTGTTGTTTAAAGATTTCAATAAAATGCCTTGGAGATGATTTCAATGTATATGAAAATACACCACGAGTTGTATGTAAGTAAAGAAGGCCAGCTCCTTCACCTCCTATTTCTCGGTAAGAAATATCTAATACGTCCTTAATTGGAAACTCGCGATGTTTACTCTGGATTTTGTCCGTATATAGCTTCAGATAGCGTTTATGCTCCACATCAACTTGTGTTATACGGTCTACCTTTCGTTCAATCTTAAAATACTCTTGTTCCGCTAATAATGTCACGAAATCCCTCCAGGGTATATCATACTTACTACTCCATTAAACGATTTTCTTCTTCTAAAAACTTTATAAAATGATTCATCGCAAAGGCCGGCTGCTCCTTGACTCTGCGAATATAGCGATCCTTAACAGCACTTGCTATTACATCACTTTTATTGATACGCTTAATGATATAATCCTCACTCACTTTTAAAATTTCTTTCCTCTGATGCTTCGCTTCTTTTGATAGGGCAAAACCGAATGCTCCCATTACCGCATACAAAATAAGTGATACGGTTGTTCTCGTTTCCGGCATAACCACTAGCAAAAAGAATAAATTAATTAGCGAAAATACAATGAGAGGAAATGCCCAAAATGAATATTTCGATACTTTCTTGATGAAAGGAGAAATCGTTTCGTTTAATTTATCCACTTCTTTTTTTATAAAGCTCGGCATATCTGTTACAGGTAAGTTCATTAAAAATCCCACCTTTTCATTAATTTTGTCTTCCTCTAAAAATCATGATGTATTTTATAAGCTCTAAGACAGCAATCAAGGTACTTGCTACATACGTTAATGCAGCAGCGTTCAACACTTTACTAACGCCTCGTTCCTCTTGATTCGCAATCATACCTAATTCTATTAGTTTATTCTTAGCACGCCTTGAGGCATCAAATTCTACTGGTAATGTAACAATCTGAAATAGTACAGCTGCTGAGAATAGGATAATCCCAATTCCTATCAACATACTACCCTGGGTAAATATAAACCCAGCAATTAAAAGAAATGGTGCAAGCTGTGACCCTATATTTGCAAACGGGACAAGTTTATGTCGCAGTACTAACATCGAATAATGATTCGCATGTTGAATTGCGTGACCGACTTCATGTGCGGCAACAGAAAGGGATGCAATTGAATTCCCTCGATAAACCGGTTCCGATAATCGAATTACTTTAGCAGTTGGATCATAGTGATCGGAAAGTGTTCCTCGTTTAGAGAGTTCTATTCTTACATCAGAAAGCCCCTCACTGTCTAGTATTCTTCTCGCAACCTCTACACCTGTCATGTTAGAGGAGGCCTTTATTTTGGAACCCTTTTTAAAATTTCCTTGTACACTAGATTGCGCCCATAGCGCAAGCCCAAATGCAATGAGTATTAGAAAATCCATTGGATGAAATAAAAACACGACAATTCCCCCTAGATGTGTCTCTTTTTTCTATAAGACTTGCCAATATCATCCCAGATTTATACTTATTAGAATTGTTTTTCAATATATATACGAAATAAGTTTGTGTTTTGTTGCACAAATAAGAAAAAATTTATTTCTTCTGGGTGTATCATTAGTATAAAAAACAAATATGAACTGAATATGAACTAAAAAAAATTATTTAATCCTATAATTTCGATACACTTTCTCCGTTACCTTTTTCGGATGGTTTAACCTGATAAGGGTAATATAGCCTTTCTCTATTACCTTTTTATTCTCGTTCAGCTGGAAAAGGGCAGCGATAATCTCCATCTGTCACCTTTTCCAACTTCTTCTGCCAAAAAAGGGCGCTGACACCTTCCCTCTGTTTACCTTTTCCTTCTCCTTCTGCTAAAAAAGGGCGCCGATAGCCTCCCTCTGGTACCTTTTCCAGCTTCTTCTACCAAAAAAGGGCAGCGATAGCCTCCCTCTGTTAGACTTTTACTCTCTTTCACCAAAACGATAACCTCCCGCTACTACAGTAGTTATACCTTGCATGCTCCATCGTTTAACTCCATCTTCTCTACACCTAAAAACAAGTACCACAGTGACAAATGCTTTTTCATTTGATATGATAATAGTGATTCATGACAAATGAATAGTAAAACTACTAGGGGCGCTCTAATGTGGGCTGAGAGGAATAGATTTTTCCGACCCTTATGGACCTGATCTGGTTAGTACCAGCGGAGGGAAGTAGTACGACAATTAGTCAATCTATTAATCTCAATCAATTAAGCTAGGTCCTTCTATGGGTCTGGCTTTTTTTGTGTCCCTTGCAGAAAGGAGGAACGATGAATAAAACTCGTCTCATTACAACGATGGCTGTCTTGATAGCTATTGGGACCGTTACTGCTCAGCTTATTTGGTTTCCAGCAGGGGTAGCACGAGCCTACCCTATGCAGCATGCAATAAATGTTCTTACAGGTGTCCTTCTTGGACCAGGTCCAGCAGTGATTGTCGCTTTTATGATTGGCCTGCTTCGTAATGTTCTCGGACTCGGTACCATACTCGCCTTTCCAGGTGGTATGATTGGTGCCTTTTTAGCTGGCTACTTATATAAAAGGTCAGGAAGAATAGGCTTGGCAGTTATCGGGGAAGGAGTCGGAAGTGGGGTAATCGGAGCATTGGCTTCCGTCCCTTTAGCCTACCTATTTATGGGAAATGCTACTGGCGCTTTTGCCTTTATGCCCGCGTTTCTTGTAAGTAGTTTACCAGGGGCTATACTCGGTTGGTTCGTTGTATCTCACATTACTAAGCTAGAAAATGTAGGCTCTATTCATTTGAAAAGGTAAATTAACTAAACACTGAAAACTACTAGGGGCGCTTTTGCTGAGATAAGGTATATCCTTTGTCCCTTAATAACCTGATCTAGGTAATGCTAGCGAAGGGAAGTAGTTGAGGCCGCATATATCCCTCACATATCTACGGTACTCTCCTAGTAGCTTTCACATTCTAAGGAGGAGTTTATCCATGTTATTCACAGAATCATTACGAGAAGAAAACAATGATATATTTCAACTTATTTTTGACCATCCCTTTGTTAAAGGAATTGGAGAGGGCGATATCTCAAAGGAAGCAATCGCTCATTATATTAAGGCAGACTTCGAGTACCTTAATGCATTCATGAAAATTTATGGGTTAGCTGCGTCTAAATCCTCTAGCAGGGATGATATACGATATTTCTTCAATAAAATGGAGTTTATATTAAAGGATGAGATTCATCCGCATCATAATTTTTGTGAGTACATTGGTGTTCCTTATGAGTCTCTCCAAGGACACCCACTACCACCGACTGCCGACCATTATATAAAACATATGCTGTACCATGCACATACCGGTTCTATGGGCGAAATATTAGGAGCCTTACTACCTTGCCCATGGACCTATTTAGAAATTGGCGACGAATTAATGAAGAGGTATCAGCCAACACCAGATCATCCTTTTTATCAATGGATTACCTTTTATAGTGATGCTCGTACGAGGAGTACCACAACAGAAATGCGTGAACGATTAGATAATCTTGCCAAAGAGGCGTCTCCTTCTGAAAAGAACCGCATACGTGATGCCTTTCGTAAAAGCTGTGAACTTGAATTAGCGTTTTGGGAAATGGCTTATACATGCGAAGAATGGCCATCAGGAAAGGTAGTGAAGCGGATATGACCCAAGTCCCATGTGCACTAACTATCGCAGGAACCGATCCAAGTGGGGGTGCAGGTATCCATGCTGATTTGAAAACATTTCAAGAACTGCAGAGCTATGGAATGTCCGTCATTACCTCGGTTGTTGCCCAAAACACAACTGGCGTGCAAGCGATCCACCATATTCCATTGGATATGATTGAACAACAGCTCGAATCTGTGATATCTGATATGCCTATTCACGCCTTTAAGACTGGTATGCTTGCTACTGTCGATATGATGAGAATCATTGCCAATCAAATTAGCAACCTCGATGCTCCTTATGTTATGGATCCTGTTATGGTTGCAACAAGTGGAGATACTCTAATTGAAAGCACTGCACGAGATTTTTTAAGAGAACAACTACTACCATTAACATCTGTCGTCACACCAAATATACCAGAGGCAGAATATTTAACTGGAGAGAAAATTACTTCTCTAGAAGACATGAAAAAAGCCGCTACAATTATTGTTCATGAGTTAGGTGCTAAAGCCGCATTAATAAAAGGTGGGCATTTACAAGAGGAAGCAATTGATTTTCTGTACGATGGAGAGCGTTTCTATTCCTTTGCTGCAGAGCGAATACCTAGTAAAAACACCCACGGCACAGGATGTACGTATTCGGCAGCCATTACTGCCTATTTAAGCAAAGGGGATTCCTTAGTTGCTGCGGTTGAAAAAGCAAAACATTTTATCACGCTAGCTATCAAGCACGCATCTAATCTAGGAGCTGGTAATGGCCCTACTAATCACTGGGGCATACGAGAGGAGAAAAACCGCTATGAACACGCAAATAATTGATACTGTACGAAAAAATAAACCTTTAATTCACCATCTAACAAATCAAGTCGTAATGAATTTCACTGCCAATGGTCTATTGTCATTTGGTGGGGCACCAATCATGGCAAAGGCTGAAGAAGAAGCCGCTGCAATGGCTACGATTGCTGATGGTGTGTTATTGAATATCGGGACACTATCTGCAAATGATTTACAGGCCATGATTGCTGCTGGAAAAGCAGCTAATCAAAAAGGAATTCCCGTCGTACTTGATCCAGTTGGAGTAGCTGCAACTCCTTATCGTTCTAATGCAGTAAAACAACTATTGGAAGAAGTGCAGCCAACTGTTATTAAAGGAAACGCTGGGGAGCTTGCTCATCTAGTTAATGTCCCTTGGCAGACAAAAGGTGTCGATTCTTTTGGTGACGGAAACATAGAGGAAATAGCCAGAAAGGTTGCCAAAACATATCAGACAACGGCTGTACTAACTGGGAAACGCGATGTCATTAGTACAACAGAATCGACTACCATAAATGGAACCGGACACCCATTACTAGCGAAAGTAACCGGAGCAGGCTGCTTATTAGGTTCCATTATAGCTGCCTGTTTAACAACAGATGACTCTCCTTACGAGCAAGCAGAAACTGCAGTAGCCTTTTATGGATTAGCAGCGGAATACACTGCATCGCAAGAACAGGTGAAAGCATCTGGAACCTTCATTCCTCATTTTATTGATGCGCTATCGATGGATGTCACAGCGCTTAAAGGAGAATCACTGTAATGCCTACTATGAATAAACAGATCTTGCGAAAATATTTTATAATGGGTAGTCAAGATTGCACTAGAGACCCTGTAGAAATCCTAGAAATAGCAGCAAAAAGTGGTATTACCGCTTTTCAATATCGGGAAAAGGGGTACGGTTCGTTAAAGGGAAAGGAAAAGTTGGAGCTTGGAAAAAAATTAAGAGCAGTTTGCAAAAGATATCATATCCCATTCTTTATCAATGACGATATAGAATTAGCAAATGCTCTAGATGTCGATGGAATACATGTTGGTCAAGATGATCAGCCTGTAGAGAAGGTTCGAGAAGAATTTCCGCATTTACTTATTGGCCTTTCGGTTTCTAATTGGAATGAACTAAATAATAGCCCTATTCATTTAGTGGATTATATTGGGGCTGGGCCAATATATCCTACTTCAACAAAAACAGATGCCAAAGCTGCAGTTGGTGTTGCATGGATTAAAGCGATACGTCATCAATATCCTGACCTTCCTATAGTTGGGATTGGCGGAATCCAGATAGACACTGCTGCCTATGTTATGGAGGCTGGCGCTGATGGAGTGGCCGTTATTTCTGCCATTACCCAAGCAGCTAACATTCCGTCTTCCGTAGAGAAACTATAGAGTATTATAACTGTAAAAGATGGTTCCATTCTAAACAGATGTTTGGAATGGAACCATTTCTTATGCCTTATTCTAATGACTTATTGGGATGTGTACGGTAAAAGTAGATCCTTTTCCTTCTTCACTCTTCACACTGATACTGAACTTATGGATGGATAAAATTTTCTTTACGATGGATAAGCCTAATCCATTCCCCTCTACCGACCGATTTCTTGAACGGTCCACCTTGTAAAAGCGAGCAAACAGATTCGGGATGGCTTCTTTTGGTATTCCAATACCATAATCTCTTACCCTAACCGTTATTTTGCCACCAATAATCTGTATAGCAATTTGGATTACGCCGTTTTCATCCGTATATTTAATCGCATTGGTAATCAAATTAAGCCACACTTGTTCCATTAAGTCTTTATCAGCAAAAATTTCCACCGGCTCTAAATCTAATTGGATATCAATATGTTTCTTCGTCCATTGCGGTTCTGTCGTTAGTACCGAGTTTCGTATTTGCTCATCTAAGCGATAGGAAACAGGGTTATAAGGATGGTGCTCGGAATCTAAAGATGCAATTCGTAAGAGATTATCACTTAAGCGAGACATCCTTTCGATTTCTTGGTAAATAATCGTTAAATATTCTTTTTGATTTTCCTGTGGTACCACATCATCCATTATTGCTTTGGTGAACCCTTTTATAGATGTTAGTGGAGATTGGATTTCATGTGATACATTGCTTACAAAATCAGCTCGCATCGTATCGATTTTTTCTAGCTCTCCAGTCATGTGATTAAAGCTATCAATTAGCTCGCCAACCTCATCTTGATGCTTACCCCGCTTTTTATCTACTCGTACAGAAAAGTCACCCTTAGCAATTTGTCGAGCAGCAATGGTTAATTTACGAATTGGATTTACTAAATATCTCGAAGCAAGGAATATTAATAAACTTCCGACCAATAACACTAATAATAGCGATATAAAAATCCCCTGCTTCATATCCTCAAATTCATCTTCATAATCAATTCTAGTAATAAGTGCGTAGGGTTCTCCCGAAACATATATCGGAACACCGACAATCCTCGCAGACCTATTGTTCTTATCCAGTAATACTACCGGATCATCAAAGGAATGCCTTAAAATTTCCTCAACGTCCTCCATACGAACTGGAATAGAGAATTTATCTTCCTTCTTAAAAAAGATATCCTCCCCATTGGTAATCAACACTTCAAATTCGATGTCATCAAATTTATCCATTAATTCTGGGATACTCTCTGGCCCAGTCATTTGAATGACTTCAGCTAGACCGATAGATATTTTGGACAATTCTTCTTTAAAGATGACTTCCTGATTTAAGGAATACGGTGTTAGCACATAGGACAGACAAATACTAACAATCACAACCGATATAAATGTACCAACGATCTTTAGATACAAGCTCCTAACCATGAATTGCCTCCAACCGATAGCCGAGACCTCTTACGGTGGTTATCGTGATATCGTGAAAGTGTTCTAGCTGCTCTCTTAGCCGTTTAATATGGACATCAACGGTTCTTTCATCCCCCTCATAATCAAATCCCCAGATTTTCTCAATTAATTGATTTCTAGTGAAAATCTTTCCTGGAGAACTAGCTAAGACCGCTAATAATTCACATTCTTTTCTTTTTAAAGTAACCGTCTCTTCTTCTGTTTGAACGACTAATTTCTCTTTATCAATAAGGGTGTTCCCTACTTTAACAATATTTTCATTGGTTAGATTATAACGCTTTAATAAGGCTTCTATTCGCAGGATTAATTCGACTGGATCAAATGGCTTCACTAAGTAATCATCGGTTCCTGCACGAAAGCCTTTTACTTTATCCTGTGATTCTCCTTTTGCTGTCACCATCAGGATAGGAATGTCTAAATAAGAACGAATGTCTTCTGTAAGTTCATACCCATCCACCTTAGGCATCATAACATCGACAATAGCTAAGTCAATTTTATGCTTCCCTAACAAGTTAATGGCTTCTTCTCCATCCTCTGCTTCCACTACACCATAACTACTATTTTCCAAATATAATCGAATTAATTTTCGAATATGTGCATCGTCATCCACAACAAGAATCGTATTCATCTAGTATTCACTTCCTATAGTATTTACTATTTTTAGTTTAGCACCAGTAATAGGTACCGTAAATCTCCAACACGTTCAAAAAAAGCCAAATTCGTATCAATATTTTTCCATAGATGACTAATACTATGAGAAACATGAAAAAGGAGTGATATATTATGAAAGGAAACTTAGTTAAACTTTTGATTGGAATCCTAATACTGTTCGTGCTTGCTGCATGTAATACTGATAACGCCAATAATGAAAACCATGAAAATCCTAATATCTCTAGTATAAGCACCGATCAAACTAGTAGTGAGTATCCACATACACAACCAATCAAAACACAAGATGCAAAGTATGAGGCTCGCGAAGCACCACAACAAGATCAAAACTTACCAGATGGAGACCAAGTTCCGAATACAAACAATATAACAGCGAGAACTCCAGCTCCACAGGGACCACAACAACCACAAGACAGGCAAGAATTCCAGCAAGCACCGCAACAGAATCAACAGCCACAGCGTGGTCAAGAACAACGACAAGAGGGGCAACAAGCACCAGAGCAGCAAACAACGGAGAATCATGGGTTAAGTAAATTTGAAAGCGATGTTGTCGCTTTAACGAATAGAGAAAGAAGACAAGCTGGGTTAAATGCCTTAGAGATTGATACAAGTCTAAGTCAAGTTGCTCGTCAGAAGTCGACTGACATGCAGCAACAAAATTATTTCTCGCATACTAGTCCTACTTATGGCTCCCCGTTTGATATGATGCGTGACTTCGGTATTACGTATCGTTCTGCAGGTGAAAATATAGCCAAAGGTCAAACGTCACCAGAAGAAGTAGTCCAAGCATGGATGAACAGCCAAGGCCATCGCGAGAACATTTTAAACGCTAACTTTACCCACATCGGTGTTGGCTATGAACAGAATGGAAACCACTGGACACAGATGTTTATAACAAAATAGTTAAAAGGTGTCACGAACGTATCGTGGCACCTTTTTTTGATCTGATTTGTATTATTTCGTTTATCCCAAACTATTTCTTCCTAGCCTTGATTATAAACGTCGCTGGAATTAGCTTCGCCTTGTCGACCGAATACCACCGGTGATCATTACCTTCCGTTGCTACATTGGGTAATACGACATCATCGATTACTTTCTCTATTTCAAACCCAACCGTAACAAGTGTATTTATGTAAGTACTTAACTTTCGATGTGGTATGATTACCGTATTATTCCATGCTTCATTGTACTCGGGACCCTCTTGTAAGTAGGACTTATCTAGTATAAATGAATCGTCTACTCGTCTTATTCGGTCATGCATCGGATGCTCCCAGCTAAAAATGAATATTCCACCAGGCTTTAAATATCGATGGATATGTGTCAATGTTTTCTCTAATTCAACCGTCCACCCTAAAGCATAGATAGAATACGCTATATCAAAGTAATCCTGAGGTAGTCCGGGATTTTCTTCCATAGGGGATTCATATAACTTTACTAACGCTCGCTGTTCTTGGAGTAATTCTTGAGCAGTTTCAATTTGCTTCTTCGTTAGATCTAATCCCCATAACTCCTTAGCCCCATTATTCCCCATATACTGCAGAGAATGTCCGCTTCCACAGCCAATATCAAGCACTTTCTTATTGGCAACCTCTCCAAACAGATGTAAATCATTCTCGGTTGGTGCAAATGGGCCTAATTCCGGTAGTGCAGTTCGGCCAAAAAAAACGCTCAGCCGATTGCTCCCAACCTGTTTTATTTAACTGTAATATTTCTTCCGTTTTCATACCCCTCATCTCCCTTTTTAATGCTTGTAGATAAAAGCATACCAAACTATAATAATTAAGAAAATAAAAATTTTTTCGAAACTAATTCTACTTTCCTTCGTAAGGACATTATCAAGCCTGATACAATCTTTGAAAAAAAAATGATACAATAAAGATAGGAAATCAATGCAAGGAGGAATAATCATGGATGGCTTCCATATAGCGGATATGATTTTTCAATTAGCCTTTATTGCTTTCATTATACTTACCTCGATGGTACTTATTATTTTTTTTCGTTCTTCCAGAAAGCGTAAGAAGCAACTAGATCAACTTGCAGAAAAAGTAGACGCACTTCAATCCAAATTAGAAAAATAGGTCATTATAACTATTCCTATCCTTATGACTATCGGATGATTACCAATTGCATTGTTTAGGCTACAATAAATATAAGCATGGTGAGTCGTTAGGGTGGGACCTTCACTTCCCTCTGGATCCATTTTATCGGTGAAAGGGGGGATGCCTTTGGATATCGTAATATCTATATTGATGTTACTCATCGCAGCGGGGTCTTTTTTGATATCGTTGCTGGAGTTTATAAGGCGGTTGATTGACGACAAGATTAACAATAAGTGAACCCCCACCCGTGACGGCTAAATCACTTTAGGGTGAGGGTTCTTTTGTTCATTTTTTCAATTGTTAGATGTTCAGAGGGAACTCCCCCCGAAACTTCTTAACCATGTGCGGGCCGGGGATGATCGGTAACATCCTCGGTTCATATTATGCTAATTTGGCTATTATTATACATCTTACCTCTTTATCTGTCTACAGCCCTCACCAACTATATCCCCCAATCATTTCATAAAAACATTTGTTCTCTCCATATTCATTTATCAGAATATTTATGATAAGCTAAATAAAAATACGAATAGGAGAACAAATATGATGTCATTAGAAAATACATTAACCAACTATTACAATAGCTGGAACGAAGGTTTCTCATCAAAGGATGACGCCAAAATAAGAAGCTATATGTCTGAACGATTTGTTGGTATTTTCGGCTATTCATCGATAGAAAAGCCTGAAGAATATCATTACAACTACGATATTAAAGCTGTGTTAAATCAATACAATGACCAAACTAGAAAAGAATTTGAGATCATATCCACTATGGAAAGAAGAAACGGAGAGAACTATGTGATAGTTGGTCTAGAAACGAGCTACATAGACGGGACTCCCCATCGTGCACAATGTATGTATATCTGGGAGCGAGAGAATAAGGAATGGAAATTACTGCGAGAGTTTATCGAAATAGAACAGTAGGAGGAAAGGCATGAAATACATAGTAAGAATGATTATTATTACCTTCTTCATGGTACTTTTAGCCGCTTGTAATGAGAATTCTAATGAAGCAATGGTTACAATTAAAAAAAGTTCAAACTCTAACAATATGGAAGCCATTAAAGAACTACATTTAGGGACTTTATATGAATATGAGTATGAATGGAAACAAGCAAAAGAAACTTGGATTAAAATGTGGGCCGAAGCTTATCAAGTCGGTGTAAAGGTAGAGCCTAATTTGGCAGAATTGAATTACGGACGAGAACCAAATGAAGATGTTGTTAAGGAACCACTTGGATTTGGCATCATCGAAACGGACGATGAAGCCTTTATCATGCTATATACTGGGAGTATTAAACAAGGCCCTCAGAAAATTACGTTAGAAAACTTCAAAAATGTTATGGCCAGTGCATGGGATGAAGCTTTTCAAGAAAAGTTAACGATGGAACTAGGCGAAACGAAAATCATCGGTGCTTATCGTGATACCTCAAATAATACATTACGATCAGGGTACAACTTACAAGACGAACATGAGATTAAGCAGATGATCGAAACCTATGACACTGTAATATTGTTTAAGATGAAAGTAGTGGAAAAAATTGAATAAACTCACTCATGCTATTGCATTAAGAAAACAAGAGAAATATCGTGAATCCAATCAACTATTACTTGAAATATGGGAAGAAAATCGAAACGACCCAGAAATTAATTACCAATGTGCCTGGAGTTTTGATGTATTAGGAGAAGAATCTAAAGCTGTTCCTTATTACGAGAAAGCTATTGAGCTAGGCTTATCTGGAAAAAATTTAGAGGGCGCTTTGCTAGGCTTAGGAAGTACTTACCGTACACTAGGCAACTACTATCAATCAAAGCGAGTCTTTGAAAAAGGAAAGGAACTTTTTCCGAACAACCGAGCATTTGATGTGTTTTTTGCCATGACACTATACAACTTAAACCAACATGATCAGGCAATGGGGTATTTACTTACCTGCTTATTAGATACTACCACCAATACAGACATTAAAAATTATGAACAGGCAATCCGTTTTTATGCAGATAAGTTAGATCAAGTATGGACATGAAGGAAGGGGACTGGATGTATGATACCAGTTCCTTATTTCTTAATCCTTTTACCCCGCTTGATTACTTAGAAGAATCTCGGACGTTTACTTTTATATCTGCCAGAAAATATAGAATATACTTTTAGATAGGGAGTCCTGATGTGTTTGGATTAACGAGTTTTCGTTCTATTTGGTTAGGAAATGCTACTTCTGAGTTAGGTGGGGCATTGTTTACGGCGTGTAATTCTATAATAGTTTTTCAATTAACAGGATCTACTGCTGCACTGGGTTCGGTTTGGTTAATTTACTATATTACCTCCTTCTTTATGCAGCTATTTATTGGCCCCTATATAGACCGTTTTAGTCGTAAGTGGATTATGATTCATTGCCAGTTAATTCGAATGATACTAGCTACTCTACTTCTTGTTCTCCTGATAAATAATGCATTTACTATTACCTATATTTTTATCGTTCAGGTGATTGTTGGCTTAATTATGCCAATTTTTATCCCTGCTAATCAGGCTATACTTCCAACTGTCATGAAGCAGGAACAATTAGCTAGTGCTAACGCTTCTCTAGATAGCACCCGCCAAGTGGTGGTCATGGTAGGGCCACTTATTGCGGGGCTATTCGTAGACTATCTCGCGGTAGAATGGGTATTACTCATCATTGCTATCGCATTTGCAATAAGTACTTTACTATTACTGTTAGTGAAGGAAAACTATCAAAAATCAAGTGTACGAAAACCTTGGATCAAGGAATTCCAAGAAGGGCTTGCCTCTTACTTTGAACATAAATTAATCGTCTGGCTTGGTGTATTTTTCGGGTTTGTTCAGTTTGGAGTTGGTGTAACGATAGTCACAACGCTTCCTTATATTACATCCATTCTTGATCAACCTTACTCCGCATATGGAATATTTATGGCGGGTTTCCCAATTGGTTATACGATCGGAGCTATCATTAATCGCCGGTTTGTGAATGTAAAGGGGCTCGGAATTCTTTTTAGCGCTCTCTTTATTGGCGGATGTACCTATCTTGCTCTAGGCTTTACCCCTTGGTATGCACTGGCAGTCGGAACCGAATTAATTGCTGGAATCGTAATTGCAATCTTCAATATCTATAACATTACATTAATCCAACAGACCATTCCGAACCATCTGATGGGGAAGGTTACCTCTGTCAGATTACTGATTATGCGTACAATGGTGCCTTTAGGAATCTTGTTTGCAACCTTAATTTCTCCTTATGTAAGTATTCGTACCTTGTATTTGGTTATAGGTAGCATTATCTGCATAACGGCTATTATAGGTTACTTGTATTTAAACAAAAGAATTACGACACCTCTGGTGACCACTTTTGAGGAGCAGCCTGCTGTAAAATAATATACGGGGGGGGGTAATGTGAGCAAGGATGTGTCGTTCTCAACATTGCACTTTCCCCCTTTATTATTGACTAACACTATTATGGATTCAGAATAGGTATTCCTCCTCATGACTATAACTATAATTTTCGAAATTATAGTACAATAATAAAGACAGATTCGCTTGGAGGTTAAAATGTCTATGAAAACGATACAGATTTCTACCGATATATTAAATATTTGGGATGAGAAGCTTTTACCAAACTTTGATTTACTCTTCTTTTCTAAGGATAGCGAATCACTTATTCCCCCATTAGGACCGGATATATTAGTTTTCACTCCAAAGGATTTTTTTCAAGACAGTAGCATTAATACCATTGATGTTATTAATAGCTATCAATTATGGGGGATTAAGAAAGAGCTTATTTCATATGTATGTGTGGTCCATCCTACTGTCTTACCAAGATTAGAAAAAGAGACCCTAACAGAGATTTTAACGATTCAGCGACATCTTAGTAGCGGGTTAGCTATTGAAAGAAGTACAGTAAGTCAGCTAGTAGAAGCTAGTCAGCATACAGAGATAAACCAATTAGTGGATAGATATACTTTCGAAGAAGATTCGAAACAATGGTTTAGTATGCATCGCTCTCTATGGAATCATTTCGATCAGGAAACAAAATACGCATTTCTATCTTATTTTGCTCAACAGTTCATAGATGATGTTTCCATAGATGATAACAAATTAGCAAGGCTAAGAGAGCTATATCCACATCTTGCACCATACTTCAATTCGTTTGCTACAGTTAATGGAGCTAATTGTCTTGCAGCAACGCTTGCCGGAATTTCCGAGCAAGGGGCTGAAACGGATTGGATTATCTCACAATGGGTCTTTGAAAGTACGCTATTATTTGCACTAAAAACAAAGAAGTATAGTAAACAACCTTTTATTGAAGGAGAATTACACCCCCAAGATGTACTCCTTTGGAGAGATCATCACAATCATGTTATTCATGCCTGTTACCATTTGGAAGATGGATATTTCTTTAATAAGCATGGACAAACACTTTTCAATCCGTGGCAAATTAATACCATGGATAATCTTTACAAAACCTGGGGGCGTGAAGGAATGGAATTATATAGAAAGCAAATATAGTAATACTTAAGGAGGGAATTCACATGAGTAAAAAGCGTTACATTGCGTACTTTGTATCTGGTTTTATCATTGGAATATTTATTTTACCCGCCTTTTTAGAGTGGTTAGGGTTCACTTATTCGTTTGCGGATGTATTAGAGCTTATTTTCGGCGAGCCGAATTTGTTTAATCGAATCATCGTCGGATTATTGCTAGTTATTTTCTTAATTTGGATTGGTCGAGGTCTTTACAAAGGATATAAGAAGCTTACATAGTATATTTTGTGTTACAGAGAGGGAAATGAATGATTCCGTGAACAATGGAGAGATTTCCTGTTAGCTAGAATTAGGCTCTAATTCATGGATCTCTTGAAATTATAAATAAAGTTGTGCCACTTGGTACAACTTTATTTTTTTACTGTATGAAGTGAAATCACATCTATTATTTTTATATTTCCCCAAACCTAACAGAATGCTGTGTCGTCTATAATAGTAAGTGAGGTGAAAATACATGAGTGAGCTCGAGCGTGCTTTTTCTATAGAAGATACTGTCGAAGATCGCGAACAAATAATTGATGACCTAATGCATCAACATGGTGACGACATCCTCCACCTTGTCTATACATATGTTAAAAACCAGACAATAGCCGAGGATTTAACACAAGAAATTTTCATTAAATGCTATGAGAAGCTGGATCAATTCAAGCAACAATCCTCTATCAAAACATGGGCCTTTCGAGTTGCCAGTAACCATTGCAAGGATTACTTAAGAAGCTGGCATTATAGGAAAGTGATTCTCAATGAGAAGGTCTTAGACTACATCCCCTCTAAATCAAAGCAAGTTGAAGATGTCGTCATTACGAAAAGCGAGGATAATCGTTTAGCAAATGCTGTGATGAGTATACCTGTTAAATACAGAGAGGTTGTTTTTCTTCATTACTACAAAGAGTTATCCTTAGCGGAGATTAGTACTATTACTGGCGTTAATATCAATACGTTAAAAACAAGATTGAAGCGAGCTAAAGAACTATTAAAGAAAAAAATGGAGGAGTTGTCATGATGAACAATCCTTTTCAAAATTTAAACAGAGCAATGAAGAACACGGTATTTAAGGACGTAACGTTTTCTAAAGAACAAAAAGAAGCGGTAAAAGAGGCGATTCGCGCTCAGCATCCTCAAACAGAGCTTTCATCATGGAAGGAAGAAACGGTTCATTCCATATTGCTGCTACTTCAACATGAACCAAAGAAGGGCTTTGATATTTCTAATCAATTGCTACAAAATAATGAGCTTAGCTTTCAACAGAATGAAGGTCAATTATATACATTGTTACACTTACTTGAGAATAAGGAGCTCCTCGAATCCCATTGGGAAAAGGATCAAAAATACTATTCCTTATCGCTTAAAGGGAGAAAGTGGTTATCTAGATTCAGTCAAGGAAACGTGAAACACCGTCTAGCTCTTCATTCATTGGTTGAGGAGGTATCACAGTGAGCCACTCCCATTTTGAGGAATATTTAACGACGGTAACCTCTAAGGTGAAATCGAAAGAGGCTCGTGAAATGATAACGAAGGAGCTTCATTATCATCTAAATGAACTTAGTCAATCCTTCCAAATGAGAGGCTTCCCTGAAACAGAAGCGAACGAAAAGGCTATTCAAGAAATGGGGGACCCCTCTACACTTGGTGAAAATCTAAATCGCCTCCATAAACCAAAAGTGGACTGGTTATTAGTCGGGATATTGTGTATTGTAGCCGCACTTAGTTTCCTCCCATTAATCGGTGGATTATATGACATATTAAGGGAACCTGTTTCTTATTTTGTAAAACTCCAAAGCTATTGGTTAAGCCTTGCTCTACTTGTCATAATCGCTTTAATTGTATTTGATTATCGTAGGCTACAAAATTATTGGGGCTATTTTTACTTAGCCGGAGTAGCTATCCTTATATATACCTATTTCGCAGGTTATGTACTAAATGATTCCATAAGCTGGATACGTTTCTTTACCTTTAGCATCGACCCAAGGCCACTAACTTTATTTCTATTCTTCTTAGCATGGGCCAGTATTACCAATCAGATTAATCGATTTAATACATTGTTCAAGCAGGCACTCCTGCTGGTTCTTTTCTGGGTCCCTATTTTGCTCTATTTAACGCTGCCAAACTATACGTTAAGTATCTTGTATGCTTTGTCCATATGTGTGATGCTCGCTTTTTCTCAAGGACTAAAGAGAATTGTCGTCAGAGTAGGTTCACTCCTATTTCTTAGCAGCGTTGTGCTCATTACGACAACCCTATTAACATTTCAGAATAGTACAGGAGCATTCCCTTTTTTACATCCAGATCTGGATTCTACTAGAGAGGGACATATTTATCAGATCCTAGGAAACATTTTCTCCCAAGCTGGGTGGTTCGGTAACGGATTGGATCATGATTCTCTCATCGTATCATTACCTGGAAACCATACAGACATGGCCTTCCCATATCTAGTCTATTCATTTGGCTGGCTATTCGGGGTTATCCTATGTGTATTGTTACTCATGCTTATCGCTCGAGTTTGGAAAAATGGCATAAAAACGAAAGAAAGCTTTGGCAGAATACTCATAACCGGTGGAGCAACCTTACTAACGATCCCAACGCTTTGGAATCTCCTGATGATGTTTGGCATTGTACCAATAATCGAATTCTCCTTACCATTTATTAGTTATGGAGGAAATATGTTATTGTTTAATGCTGCGATTCTAGGACTAGCCCTTAGTGTTTATCGGAGAAAAGAGATTATAGTAGCAACCGTTAGCAGTAATGGATGAATAACTAAAAGCCTGTATGCCTATCTCTTTAGAATTTAGGTATACAGGCTTTTTATTGCAGAGATTTCTTATAAATTTTCTGTAATAGTTGACGTGGTTATTCGTCAAATAAATAGGGAGGGGGAATAGTATGAAGGAGCACACCATAGAAGAATGGTTTCATAGCTATGAGAAAGATGTAACTAGTTTTTTAGTCTATTTTACAGGATCCTTGGATGTTGAAGATTATGTACAAGATACTTTTCTAATTGCTTTAAGGCAATTTTCAAGCTTTAATGCCAGTTCACACCCAAAAACATGGCTAATTTCTATAGCTAGAAATCAAGTAATAGATCGTTATCGAAGAAAAATGGTATGGGAAAGATTAAAACATGTTCTATCAAATGAATATACAAGCCAGAACGTTACTGAGATCCATTTCATGCAAAAACTAGAACATAATGAGTTGAACAGGGCAATTCAGCAATTATCCCCTGCTTATCGAGAAGTAGTCATCCTCAGGGGCATTATGGAACTCTCCTCAAAAGAAGCGAGTTTTATCTTACAATGTAGTCCAAACAAAGTAAATGTAATGTTCCATCGCTCGTTAAAGAAATTAAAAATGATATTGGAAAAGGAGGGCTTTAGTTATGAAGGATAATCAATCTATTCAGGAAGACCTACGTAACCTTCCAACACATTCCTTAAACAAGGAACAAAAACAACGAATTTTATTACATTTAAAAGCCGGGGTAAGACCCGTAACGAGAAAAGTAATACGATTACCAATTTTAGCTATGATAATTTCCATCGCCTTCTTTATGATTCTTGTTATTTACGAATTTAATGTTAATAACTCCCTTCCTCAAACAGCACATTCCCCAATAGAACTTCATGCCATGGAAGGAAAAACCTTTATAATGCCTGGTTCTGGGCAAGAACTGATCGGGATTGAAGATAATGTAGCACTATTAAATGTGTTTGATCACTTTGTTGCCGAAGACACAAGAAGAGTTGCTAAATTAATGATCTTTTATTGGGGCAATCCATCTGAATTAATTGAAAAGAATTATCGAGTGGAGGCAATCAATTCCTATGGACAACAACTTACCCTATCAGAAGGCAGCCTAAATTCCCCACTTTATCAAGAGGATGCTCATACATTAACTAGCTTTTCGCCTTTTCCGACTGAAGGAACGTGGCAGCTATCCTTTTTAGTAGAAGATGAAATACACGGAGCTTTTACACTAGAGGTATTGCCGGCATTTCCAAAGACAGAACATTATACATTAATAGATTCACCACTAGAAATAGAAATTGGTCAAAAAACGGAAATATCCATTGAAAGTTCCTGGAAAGACAAAGAAGAAATTGAGGTGACCTTATTAGATGAAAACGGAATAGAAGTTGACTCAGATAATTTCTTGCAGAATGCAACAAATATTGATTCCACAACTAATAATCCCATTTACCTCTATAGTGGCAGTCTATCGTTTCCAGAGAAAGGAACGTGGGTACTCGTTATTGATGGTGAGAAAACGGAAGTATTTGATAATTAGTAGAGACCCGAAAACAACTGGCATCCTAATCGAAAAGATTGTTATTAAGGACTTTTAGGGTATTCCTCTAAGTCCTTTTCTTATAAGTTACCCAAATTCTATCCTCTTTTATATGTTCAACTTCGAGTAACAATGTTAAACTAACGAAAGTAAGAATGAAATCGTTTCACTTTATCTTTATCTCATTCGAAAATTAAAATAGGTAATCCTAATAACAGGAATAGATGTAACACAACATTTATGGACTATACGGGGAAGGAAATATATCAATGAGCATAATAACTGAGGATAGTAGGAATTTCATGAAAACCAATCCACATTCTACCTATATTTCATTATCTAGAGAAGAATGGTCTAGTCTATATACTAGCCCTCCTATTGACCTATCCCAAATTGAAATCAAGAACTTGCAAGGGATAGTAGGAACCTTAACCAAAGATGAAATTTATAGTGTGTATCTTCCACTTATACAATACTTATCTGTTCATATTCAGGCTACTAATCGCTTGCATAAGGCGAGAAATGATTTTTTTAAGATGGATACAAAGAAGCTGCCATTTATAATTGGAGTTGCTGGTAGTGTCGCAGTTGGAAAAAGTACGACATCACGTATCATTCAATCCTTACTTTCCAACTTACCTGATCAACCAAAAGTAGATCTTGTGACGACAGATGGATTTTTATACTCTAATGCTGTTCTAAAGGAAAAAGGACTATCCGATCGAAAAGGGTTTCCAGAGAGCTATGACTTAAAAGCACTGCTTGATTTTCTAACGGAAATTAAATCAGGAATTCCATGTGTTCAGGCTCCTGTTTATTCTCACTTACACTATGACATCATATCGGACGAATACTATGATATTTGTCAGCCTGATATTGTGATTATAGAAGGAATTAATGTTTTGCAAACACCTAAACCGGTAGGGGATAGTATTCCGAGTAAGTTCGTATCCGATTTCTTTGATATATCCATTTATGTCGACGCAAATGAACATCATATACGTCAGTGGTATTTGGAAAGGTTTAAGCTGTTAAAGGAAACGGCCTTTACAAAACCGGAATCTTATTTCCACCGCTATGCAACCTTAACCGACACGGAAGCAGAGGAATTCGCAACAGATATTTGGAATCGAATTAACAAGGTTAATTTAGAAGAAAATATTCTACCAACCAAGTTTCGGGCTGACATTATTATGGAGAAGAATCAAAATCATCAGGTAGAGATGGTTAGAGTAAGAAAGATTTGATTTTGATTTAAGACCTAGAAAATGTTAAAGGCCCCATGAAATCGCTTTTTGTCCTACTGATTTCATGGGGTCTCTTTTCTAATTCGCCATTTTATTGGAGAAGGAGGGTTTTGTCCATGAATCGAAATAGTGAAAAACAGCATAACCTAGAGAACGAGCTAAAAGGTCTAAGCCAAGTTTCCTTAACAGAAGCGGAATCCACAGAAGCATTTCAGACAATCATGAATAGAATTAGTAAAACAAACAAGCAAGCAAATAGACGTCTATATGTAACCCGAGCTTTTGTTACCACTTCTACCTTATTCTTAATTGCTATCATAGGGTGGTTTATATACACTGGAATGAGTCCAGAACACGATTCATTCCGAAGCGCATCCAACTCCAATCAACTGGACGGGATTGAATTAGATCTCACAATAGATAAAAAACACTATTCCTTACATGAGGACCTTATCGCTAATGTCACCCTAACCAATCATACGAATAAACAAAGAGTAATCTATGTACCTACTTCAGTTGAGGAAGAAGAGGGCATTGCGGCTGTCATGATAGAAAAACGAAACGAAACAGCAGTCCAATTCTTAGACCCAAAAACTAATCTTGGCCTGCCAAATATTAATGGGCGCGTATTCGATGATTATGTCCAAGTAACATTAGGAGCAAATGAAACGATTGAACAGAAGTTCCAGTGGAATAAAGCATTATTTAACCAGGAAGCAGAAGATATTGTGCCAGCGGATACAGGCGAATATATACTAAGCTCCTTTGTTGTATTAGATGATTTACAAGCTCAAACGGAAGATGATGAGCCTGAGAAGCAATTGATTACGAAGCTCACCCTTAATCTATATGATAAAGAAAAACCTCATGACTTATACACGGAAGAAGCATGTGCAGATACTGCTATCGTATGTGTTAATGCTAGGACAAAGGATAATGCTATCAAGGTATCGATTGGTAGTAGTCAATTGGGTAATGAAGAAGGTCGCATGATCATGGGAGACAGCTTCGAGCGTGATATAAACACGGAGACCCTTCTAGTAGAGCCTCATGGTACTATTACATTAGAATTTATCCATCACTATCCTGAAAAGCTCACTATCTATCAACTAGATCATCATGAGCGAGGAGAAGGAAAAGAGCTTGAACTGCCCAGCTTTCAGGCACCGGAAAAGTCCGGGTATTATACGTATGAAATTGATGGCGTCTACTCCAACGGCCATGCCATTCATTATTTAAAAATAAAAGTGAAATAAGTAAAATTGGCTGGTTTACGTTCTTTGGAATACAGAACGATAAACCAGCCAAATCAATACATCATGATACTTCATTGGGTCACAATCTTTATATAGACCTATTTCCATTAACCATTAAGATTCATTCGTTAACCCATCATAAATTCGGTCCAAATTCCATTTCATCATAGCGTAGTAACTATCTCCCTCTTCGCCTTCTTCTGCTATAGAATCGGTGAAGACTTTGGAGAATATTTCAATTCCGGTTTCTTGAGATATAGTTTTCATAGGACGATCATCTACACTTGATTCGACAAACAAGGATTGCACTTCGGTATCCCGGAGCTTATCTACCAGATTTTTAATTTGATTTGGAGTCCCTTCTTCTTCCGTGTTTATTTCCCAAATATAGGCGGAAGGAATGTTATAGGCTTCTGAAAAATATTTAAAGCACCCTTCACTCGTTACAATCCATTTCTTATTTGCCGGAATAGAATCGAATTTACCTTTTGCTTCCTCATCTAATTCCTTTAATTTATCCACATAATTCGCTAAGTTCTCTTGATAGTAAGTTTTATTCTCCGGATCCTTTTCTGATAATTGCTTTTCAATATTTTGTGCATAGATAATGCCATTTTCGAGGTTTAACCAAGCATGTGGATCTTCTTTTCTTGCTTCTTCTTTTCCTTCCAAATACAACGGTGCTACACCTTCACTAACAGCAAAGTAATCCTTATTTTCTTCTTTGTTAGCATTTTGCATGAGTTTCGTAAAC
The DNA here is from genome assembly GCF_055550225.1 of Ornithinibacillus liuyingii. Classification (NCBI taxonomy): domain Bacteria; kingdom Bacillati; phylum Bacillota; class Bacilli; order Caryophanales; family Bacillaceae; genus Ornithinibacillus; species Ornithinibacillus liuyingii. The sequence continues at coordinate 126,755 of NZ_JBPWOS010000008.1, forward strand.
CAAGCATTTCCACCTGTCTCCAGATTTAAACCGTTATAAAATACGATATCCGCATCAGTTGCTTTTACAATGTCATCTGGTAGTAGTTCATATTCATGTGGGTCTTTCCCTACCGGAACGATACTATGCAAGTTGACATTGTCACCTGCAATATTTTTCGTTATATCCCAAATAATCGAGTTGGTTGTCACGACATTCAATTTATCATTATCATAGGAGCTATTATCCGTTCCACATCCAGCTAATAACAATAGGCTTCCTACTACAATGGTTAGAAATATTGTAGCTTTTTTCGTTATATTCATGCTCTTACTACCTTCTTTCTAAAGACGTTTTGCTTTGGTGATAAGAAGAAGCTAACCGCAAATAGAATGGCGGAAGTGAGTACAATACAAGAACCAACAGCAATATTAAACGTATATCCAATTACTAGACCGATGATGGATGATGCACCTCCAAGAATAGAGGAGAGAATCATCATTGAGCTTAATCGGTTGGTAAACAAATAGGCTGTGGAAGCTGGTGTTATCAGCATAGCCACAATTAAAATAGTACCGACACTTTGCATCGCGGTAACGGACACCACGGTTAAAAGAATCATTAATAAGTAGTGATAACGGTTGACGTTCATTCCAAATGCTTTTGCCATATTAGAATCAAAGGATGTAATCAGTAACGGCTTAAAGAAAATAACTAAAATAATAAGGACGATAAATAAAATAGAAACCGTCAGCCATTTATCAAAATCCTGTACCACTAATACATTCCCAAAGAGAATATGGAAAAGGTCGGTGGAGCTATTAGCGATTCCAATTAATATAACCCCTAATGCCAGGAACGAGCTAAACGTTATTCCAATGGCGGCATCGTTTTTTATTTTACTGTTATTGGAGATATACGTAATTATAAAGGAAGCTAATAATCCTAGCGCGATTGCTCCAACTAGGTAGTTAACACCTAATAAGAAGGAAATCGCAACCCCAGGTAGTACGGCATGAGAGATAGCATCGCCCATTAGCGACATCCCTCTAAGAATGATGAAACAACCAACAGCACCTGCAACAATACCAATTGCGGTCGCTGTAACAAATGCATTCTGTAAGAAATGATAGTCAAAAAAGTCATGGATAAAGTTCCCTAGCATTATCCCTCATCGCCTTTCACTACAATGGAATCTCCATATGTTTTAATTAGATTATCCTCTACAAATACTTTTTTTGTATCTCCATAGGCAATTAATTGCTTATTCATTAGAATGAGCTGGTCAAAGTATTCCTTTACTTTCCCAAGATCATGGTGAACGATAAGAATCGTCTTTCCTTGGTTTCGAAATTCAACTAGCAAATCCATGATAATCTTTTCACTCACCGTATCAATTCCCACAAAGGGCTCATCAAGGAAAATCAAATCTGCTTCTTGTACTAATGTCCTAGCAATTAGAACGCGTTGGAATTGCCCACCAGACAAAGCCCCGATTTGTTTATTTTGATACTCGTGCATGTGTACCTTCTTCAAGGCATCCTCTACACGCTTCCAATCTTGTGCCGTAATTCGTTTAAATAACTTCCCTGAAGGATATAAGCCTAATGAGACACATTCTCTAACCGTAATCGGAAATGTATAATCAATAGCGCTCTTCTGCTCTACATAAGCAACTTTTCTTTGCACATTTTTTAACATGGTTCCGTTATAATAGGTTTCCCCACTACTTGGTATTAATCGAAGAATTCCTTTTATAAGGGTTGATTTACCCGCTCCATTCGGACCAAGTATACCAACTATAGACGGCTTCTCTATTTGGAAGCTAACATTTTCCACTACATTGGTTCTGCCATCATAGCTAATGGAAAGGTCTTTTACTGCTAACATGTGTATCACCCCTGCTTTGTGTCATCATCTATTTACGCAAGAAGTCAATTCTCGAAAAGAACCAACTTATTTTGCACTCCCATCGAAAAATGTCCTTCGTGTAAAAATGTTTCCCTAGGTAAACTTTATACTTAATATACTCCTTTCAGTTGGTTTTGTAAAGTAAATAATTTTATGGATTTCTTTCATAGAATGCGCTTGTTTCTAGGTTTTCAATACGAAAAGAGGAGGCTTTTTTCCAATATAAAATGTACCCATGAATAAATCTCATAGGTACATTTCAACTTTAAACAATTTATAAACCAATCTAGTATTACAGTATTATTTCCCTAATCACGAAACACTACCTCTTAAACACCCGGTCCCCATCATAACTATAAACCGCAAGCTTATCATCCACATATGTCTCCATATACACCTTCCTTCCCCATAACTGGTATATATAAGGCAGGACATTTTCTAAATAATGTAGATCAAGCTCGGTACCTTCGTAGCCATGTACCAAATAAAGCTCGCCATTACGTAAATAGTCCCCATCCACAACACGAATGTATGGAAATCCACCATTCACGCGCATAGACACTAATTGGTCACGGATATTTTCATAATCCTTATCCGAAATGCGGTAGTAGGCACCTTGCTTTTCGAATAGATACAGGTCCTCTCGCTCCACTAATTCCTTTGTCAGATAGTTACGGATGAAGGAGATGTCGGATTCAATTTCCCGTACTTCGAAAATCTTTTCCCGACCTGATCCTGGTTTTATTCCTCTTTCCTTCATTTCCTCTGTCGGGTTGTTGTAGCGTTCTTCGATGTCTTCAAATATTTTCAAACCTAAATAGTATGGGTTGATTTGTTGTTTGGATGGCTGTACGACAGCAGAGTTTAGTTTAGCAAATTCGACGGTTTCATCGGATGTTAAGTCTAGTTCACGTAATATACGTTGGTGCCAGTAGGAAGCCCAGCCTTCATTCATGATTTTCGTCTCCAACTGTGGCCAGAAATAAAGCATTTCCTCGCGCATCATCGTCAGAATATCGCGTTGCCAATCCTCTAATTCTCGGCTGTAATGCTCAATAAAGAGAAGCAAATCCTTTTCCGGCTTTGGCGGGAATTTCTTCCGCTTCTTTACACTTGGCTTCTCCTCTTTTTCTTTTTCATCTAATCCCCATAAATCATCATATGGGGAAGTGGCCTTCTTAATTGGGGACTCCTCCTCATCCCAAGCATACTCCGCAAGCTTAGGGCGCACGATGGAAGGGTCGATATGTTCTTGAATAGCAAGTACGGCATCTAAGAATTTCTCCACTTCATCTCTACCATGCAGAAGCTCATAGTGGGCAATACGTTCTGCGGTTGCTGTCATGCTTTCGACCATATCCCTTCTCGTATTGGAGAAACGAACATTATTTTTAAAGAAATCACAATGAGCTAGAACATGAGCAATGATTAATTTATTTTGAATCAGACTATTCGTATTTAATAAGAAGGCATAGCATGGATCGGAATTAATGACTAGCTCGTATATTTGACTTAAGCCTAAATCATATTGTAGCTTCATCCGGTGGAATTGTTTTCCAAAGCTCCAATGGGAAAAGCGTGTTGGCATACCATAGGCACCAAACGTATAAATGATATCGGCTGGACATATTTCATAACGCATCGGATAAAAATCTAACCCAAACTCTTCTGCAATTTCTGTAATTTCCTCAATTGCTTTATGCAGCTCTTTTGCATCGGTCAATGATGATCCCTCCAAAATATGCTTTTTATAGTTTATGAGGGAGTAAAGGAATGATGAACCACATAAAGGAATAATGTGACACCCCATTAGAAGAGATAGTAAGTTTTTCCACTTAAGGCTTAGCAACGAAAGGCTATAAATAAAGGATTCCTATACAAATTCGTTATTCTGACGGCATTTGAATTTCAATTCGCTCATTGTTACATCAATTATGACAACTTACGAAACCAGCTTAAATCGTAACAACTACTATTTACAAAACGTAACCGTTCCGATATAATCATTTCTGAACGATTTAAGGGAGAGTTGTCATTTGAAAAATATCTGGTTATTAACTATTTTTATAGGATTACTATTACTATTAGCAGCATGCAACACGAATGATGAAAATGCATCATCAGCTGCTGGTGTTCAAAATACAGACGATACACTAACGATTTTCACTTCTATCTATCCATTAGAAGATTTTGCAAAAAAAATCGGTGGAGAGCATGTACAAGTAAATACCCTTATCCCACCAGGAGCAGACAGCCATACGTTTGAACCTACCTCTAAGGATATCTTAGATATTGCCAAGGCAGATGCCTTTATCTTTAATGGACTTGGTATGGAGTCGTACGCGGAAAAAGTAAAGGAAACATTGAAGAAAGAAGATGTGGTATTCGTGGAGGCAGCAGAAGGTATTGAAGCTATTCCACATGATCATGAGCATCATGGCGAAGAAGCTAGTCATGATCACGACGGCGATGACCACCAGGATTCAGAACATGATGACGGTCATCACCATGGGGATCAAGACCCTCATGTATGGATTGACCCATATCAGGCGATCGTTCTCGCTGAAAATATTAAAAATACACTCGTTGATCTAAAGCCTGAAGCACGTGAAGAGTTCGAGGAAAACTTTGAAACATTGAAACAAGACTTGGAAGCATTAGATGAGGAATTCCATCAATTAGTAGATTCCAGGGAAAATCCGGAGATGATTGTCTCACACGCTGCCTATGGTTATTGGGAGAAAAGCTACGGCATTAAGTCCATCCCAATTGCCGGTCTATCTTCTAGCCAAGAGCCGTCTCAAAGTGAATTAACAAAGCTAATCCAAGTTGCAAAAGAAAAGGATTTAAAATACGTTATCTTTGAACAAAATATAACCCCTAAAGTTGCAAAAGTTATTCAAGACGAGATTGGTGCGGAAGCCCTGTATTTGCATAATTTATCCACACTGACAGATGAGGATATCGAAAGTGGAGAAGATTACTTCAGTTTAATGGAGCGAAACTTGGAAACATTAGATAAAGCATTACGATAACACTTTACATCTGAAAACAGTAGTGAACAACTATAATAAACTACAAGAAAGCTTGGAAATGGGTTTGACCCTCATTCCAAGCTTGCTTCATCTTGTTATTGTATTTAACGTACCCGCTATACCGCACATTTATCCAAAAATAGGATATTTAAGCTTTGTCGTCTCTAGCTAATCTATTAGAAATTCGACTCGCCTATCTTTGTCTAATAAAAAGTAGAAATTTTTAAAGTGACTTATTTCATCCTGATCCTTCATTTCAAAATTAGCATCACTAATACTTGCAGAATACTTACTGAAATCCTCATCACTTTCATGAAGGGTTAATTTTATTTCTAAAAACTCATTTTCATTTTCAAATTGAAGGACAAGCAGATCATCATGTAGTTCATACTTCCCGTCACCATACCTATTACTTGTAAATCCATTTCCACCTTTAAATTCTATTGTCATAATAGAATCATATTTTATCGGGCCACCCTCTAGTGGCATATATGGATGAGCAAGTCTGAAGGTTTGACCAGATAAATCATCGCTAGGCGTAGAGCCAAAAGGTAATATGCTTAACACAAGTGGAACAAAAATAGCTAGACAAGCAATAGCTGCTATATAAGGAAGAACTTTGGAAGTTATCTTTCTTTTCCTAGGAATAGGCTTCACCTTAGCCCACAATTCTTCTTTCAACCCCTCTGGCACCTTAATTGAATCCATCTCCTTGGTTATGTGTTCTTTTATGTTCTCTTCTTTTAGATTATGATTCAACACCATTATCACCTCCCAATTGATACTGATCATATAATTTCTGTTTTGCACGATATATTCTTGATTTAACAGTTCCTAATTTAATCGAAAGTAGGCTTGCAATTTCTTTCTCTGTTAAATCTTCTATATATTTCAAAATCAATACTTGTTTTTGGTCTGGTGGAATAGCATCTAGATAATTTTCTAACTCATCTTTCTTATAATTAAATTCATCTGAGATGGCAATATGTTCTTCTTTTAATTTATATGCTAGTTGTTTCTTATTTTTATTATAAATATCAATAGCCGTACGTGTTGCAATAGTAGTAATCCAAGCATTAAGTTTGGATTGCTGCTTCATTTTCCCCCAATTTTTAAATACCTTTATAAAGGTATCATGTGTCGCATCTTTGGCTAGCTCCTCATTTTTCAAGATATAAAAGGCAGTTTTATACACTTTCTCGAAATAGACTTCATATATTGCTGCTTCATTTAGCCCACTAATCCCAAACACCCCCTGTATATATACAGACCGTATAACACCTTGAAAAGTTCCTCTTTGACTAAAACTTTTAAGCTCTACATTCAATTACAATATAACAGGATTTTAACACACCTAATACACAACCAATTCCATTTTTAACCACAAAAAAATAGTGCTATCCCCAGGATGAGATAGCACTATATATTTCTCAATAAAATTTTAGAATTTCCCACTACTATTGTTAACGATTATTAAGCCGTAACCATGACTTTACACATATTATTCGTAAATTCAACTGGATCCTCTACTGGTAGGCCTTCAATTAGTAGTGCTTGATTGAACAGAATGTTAGTGAATAGATCTAATCTTTCTTTATCCTTCTCAAATGCATCCTTTAATGTTTGGAAGACTTCATGGTTTGGATTAATTTCTAGTACCTTCTCCGCTTTTACATGCTGGTTATTATCTGGCATCGCATTAATAACCTTTTCCATCTCAATTGAGATTTCTCCATCTGCAGTTAAGCATACTGGATGAGAACGTAAACGCTTGGATAGTCGAACTTCTTTTACCTTTCCAGCTAGCTTTTCCTTCATGTATTCGAAAAGCTCTTTGTATTCCGTTGTTTCTTCTTCTGTTGTCTTATCGTCTTCTGAGTCAATGCCTAAGTCTTGGCTAGAAACAGATTTGAATTCTTTTTCCTCATAGCTCATAAGCATGCGGATAGCGAATTCATCGATTTCTTCTGTAAAGTATAGAATTTCATAGCCTTTATCCGCTACAAGCTCTGTTTGTGGAAGCTTGTCTATACGGTCAATAGAATCACCTGTTGCATAGTAAATATACTTTTGATCCTCTGGCATTCTGGATACATACTCTGCCAAGGTCACCAGCTTCTTCTCTTTAGAAGAGTAGAATAGCAATAGATCTTTTAATGTATCTTTATTCGCTCCAAACTCGTTGTATACACCAAACTTTAATTGGCGACCAAATGCTTGGAAGAATTTCTCATATTTTTCTCGATCATCTCGTTGCAGATTGATCAGCTGTTGTTTAATTTTCTTATTAATATTTTTTGCAATAAGCTTTAATTGTCTATCATGCTGTAGCATTTCTCGGGAAATATTCAGGGATAGGTCCTCTGAATCGACAAGTCCCTTTACAAAGCTAAAGTGGTCTGGAATCAAGTCTCCACACTTCTCCATAATTAGTACACCATTGGAATATAGCTCTAATCCCTTTTCATAATCCTGCGAGTAGTAATCAAATGGACGGTTTTCCGGAATAAAAAGAAGCGCATTATAACGAATGGTACCGTCGACACTTAAATGAATATGTTTTAATGGTTTATCAAAACCATATCGCTTCTCACGATAGAAGTTCTCATAGTCCTCATCAGATAGCTCGCTTTTATTCTTTTTCCAGATTGGAACCATGCTGTTGATGGTTTCTTCCTCTTTATAGTCGATATATTCATCGCTATCGTCATCCTTCTTGCTTTTCGTTACTTCCATCTTAATAGGATAACGAATGAAATCGGAATACTTCTTCACAATCTCTTTCAGACGATATTCTTCTAAGTATTCATCATAATTCTCATCTTCTGTGTTTGCTTTTAGCTTTAATGTAATTTCTGTTCCAACTGAATCTTTTGACGCAGCTTCTAGCGTATAGCCATCTGTACCTTTGGACTCCCACTTGAACGCTTTCTCACTTCCTAATGCTCTACTTACTACCGTTACAACATCTGCAACCATAAACGCTGCATAGAATCCAACACCAAATTGTCCGATAATGTCATGACCATCTTTAATTTCATTTTCATTTTTAAAGCTTAAGGAACCACTTTTAGCAATAGTACCTAAGTTTTTCTCTAGCTCTTCTTGGGTCATTCCAATACCAGTATCGGTAATTTTTAATGTTCTTGCCTCTTTATCCGCTTCAATCTTTATATAGTAATCACTTTGATTAAAGGTTAAATTCTCATCGGTTAATGCTTTGTAGTAAATCTTATCGATTGCATCACTCGCATTTGAAATTAGCTCACGCAAGAATACCTCACGCTGTGAATAAATAGAGTTAATCATTAACTCTAATAACCGCTTCGATTCTGCTTTAAATTTCCTTTTCCCCATGCTCAACACTCCTTTTATCATGATAAATAGTTTCGATTAGATTATTTTTAGCACTCTACAGCCGAGAGTGCTAATCACTACCACATAAATACCATATTTTATGAAAAGGTGTCAATTGGTAAGGATAGATTTCGCATATTTCTATACGGTTTAGGAGAATTTATAAGCAGGAGGGATGGTTATGGAACATCAATTTTTATCTGTTGAAGCATTTAACGAGCTTATTCAACAGTGGAGCGGAAGACAAGTTAAAATAACGAAGCACGAAATGGACGATGTTGACCAAATCGTGCTTCATTTAGAAAGTGTATCGTACGACCGTAATACGCGTAGAATAGATGATTATGTGCCCATGCACAGTCTACAGTTAAATGGGGAAGGTCAGATTCAAACATTGGCAACGATGAGTACACAGCCCCTTCCTTCTCCTTCTTACGAAATACCGCTACAGGACAGTACCATGTATGAATTTGATGGGGAAAAATTTTTTATTACGACAGAGCGTGGGGTTTATAAGGTAGAGTTGGCTTAAGTGTGATAGGGGCCAATTTGATGGCCCTTTTTTCTTTGCACAAAAAAGCCTCTCTCGTGTTTTACGACAGAATTCGCATGGCATGATTACCACCCTTTTAGATAAAATTCCATTGCGTTAGGATATTCCACTTATATTCCTCACCTATCTTGTGTAAGCTCTTTATTATAAAAAACCTATATGTGAGTTATACTTTTTTACGCTTCCAATTCTTGTACCAATTCCTTATCATCCGACTAGGTTCTACACCTAGCTCTCTTGTCAATAGACTAGTTAACCTTCGATATTGCTCTTCCACCGCTATTAGTTTATTCATGGTAGCATATATTTTCATCAGTTCAAAGTAACTCTCTTCTACATCAGGATACATTTGCTGTATCCTCTGGCAGATCTTAATAGCATCTTCATGGTTTCCTTTACCTTGATAAAAATTTATTAAATTTATACTATGGTTCAACCACAGCTGTTTAAACCGCTCTTTCTCTGCCTCTGCCCATAAATATCCAAATTCCCCCAGATAGTCCCCTTTATATTCATAAAATACATGCTCATATTCCATATAGTTCTTATCCGATATCGGTTCTAATTGGTTTAAATGTTGTTCCCATTCCTCGGTATCAATTTTGATATTATCAACAGTTAAAGTATATCCACCGTTACCACTTTGAATAGACAATGATTCTAAGCCATACTGTTTAAGGGTTCTTCGAATGTGATAGATAGTTGTATAAAGCTGTTGGGTATTATTAGTGGATGGCCAAAGTAGGTCGACCAGTATCTCCTTATTAATCATTTTCCCTCTGTTATGGAACAAGTACGCGAAAAGCTCCTGCGCCTTTGATGTTCGCCACTTTAAGGCTTCTTCCTTATAATCTGGTCCTTTTACTTTAATTTGATTAAAGCATTGAATCCAAGCCTTATCCATTCCCCCCTCCGTACTAGGTAAGGGACTGTTACTAATGCGGCGCTGTAATTGTGTTAGAGACTTTCTCAAGCGATTTCCCAAGATAGGCTTTAATATGTAATCAAACGCAAATAATTCAAAGGCCTCTATCGCATACTCATTATAGCCAGTTACAAAAACGATTTCTATATGATGATTTATCTCCTGAATTTTTCCTGCTAATTCGAGACCATTCATTCCCGGCATTTCAATATCTAAAAATACTACATCAGGAGAGATTACTTCTATTTCCTTTAGTGCCTGTGATGCATTCTGATATGCCCCAACCACTTCTATTTCGTCGATGTATTCCGCAAACAGATGCTCAAGTCTCGTTAATGCTAGATGCTCATCGTCGATTAGAATCACTTTCATTGATTCACTCTCTCCCTTCGCCAATTCAATGATGTAAATAAATTAGTATAACGTACACTTTCATTCAACAGTACTATGGATTTATAAATTTAAGAATTCATTGATAATCATACAACACGACCTTGATAATTTAAAGGATAACTACCAAAATATAGATACGAAGAAAAGGTAATTCGTAAAGTTTTTATCTACTATAACAAGTGATAATTATACATTTAAGGCAGACAATACCAGGTAGTCCTACTAAAGTAACCAAAACATGGAGCTACGTAATAAAAGTATTTTATAAAATTAAAAAACCGTTGATAATCATGATTAAATCTCATCAACGGTTATGACTAGCTATTTAAAATAATATCGGTTGTATTTAAATGAAATAGGCTGTTTAGTCGACTCTTTTTGCTGTAAAAATAAAACGCTCTGGTGCATCTCCAATATAGCCAAAAGGATAACACGTTGTAACAGTTAATATTTCTTCGGGCGCAGTAGGCTTAATAACCGTAAGATCATCAGCATCTACAATTTTTGTATCCACAATCTCGTAGGTAAATTCTCCATATTGTAATTTAACAATAAACTGATCGCCAATACCTATTTGGTCAAATTTTTTAAATACCGTGTCACGATGTCCGGATAACACGATCTGGTCATTTTGATTAGGTAAAGCAGTCCCTATATAGTGACCAACACCTTTACGAAGCTGTTCACTATCTGTGCCCTCTACTATTGGTAGCTCCTCATCGATTTTAGGCACTTCTAATATACCGATTGCATCCCCTATTTGAAAATCGGGGATATCTATCTCTTCCTCTTCTTGCGGTGGAGATTCTGAGATTAGCCCTTTAGCTTCTACCAATAATTTATCCTGCTGTTGGGCTGAATTCCATATATTAAATATGGAATATCCAGTCAAGGTAACACCAGCTGCAATTAATAATACAGTAACAAAGGAAAATATCTTTTTTGCCATGCTATTTCATCACCTAACTTTCGCGCGATTCTAACTACTCTTATCATAACTGCTTCTTGGGTATATGTTAATAGATAAAGTATCCTATTTTAAGTAATATTTACAAAAAAGCGCTTTGGTATAGAACAGTGAAAAAAGAAAGATAGTCTCCCAGCTGTTCTAACTGGTATGACTATCTCCTTTTACCAATACTTTAGTCTCTTGCTACTTTCCTCCTTGAAATCCATACCACTAAACCTAATAGAAATAATGCTGCACCTATAAGAAGGAAATTATAGTGATTAGTTGCTGTTTTTGGCAGTTCCTTGCCACTTACAGGAGCTTCCCTATTTCCATCCTTATTATTTGTTGGATTAGGTCCGCCATTTTGATCCTCATCTTCTGGGCTTGGCTTTGCCGGAGGATTCGTTACTTCTTTTTCAATCGTAATCGCTTCTATTGGTGTTTCTGGATTATTGATGTTGCCTCCATCTACGGTTGCAATATTTTCAATTGTATCACCGGTTTGTTTCGAATCGATTAAGGCATGGAAGGTAATGGTTCTCCACTCCGTATCAGCAACATCACCAAAGCTTGCAGTAATGGTCCCATCTTTGTAGCTACCATTCCCATCATGGCTTACCTCAATAGTTCCTTCTACAAAGGAAAGTCCTTTCGGTAGAGCGTCCGAGATTACAAGGTCTTCAATGACACTATCTTGCACTGTATTTCTAGCTTTTATGGTGTAAATGACCCTGTCGCCTACTTCATAAATATTCTTGCCCTCTTTAGCATTAACTGCTGTCTTCTCCGATTCAACTTCCGGATTACGAGGATAGATTCTTACTTCATTTTCTGGTTTATCTGATGAGGTAACATTGTCACCTTCTACCACTGCGATATTGGTGATATCCTTACCTGCTTGTCCTTCTTTAACTTTCACTTGGAAGATTATAGAATGCCATTCGGTATCTGTAATATCGCCAAATTCAGCTAATATTTCCCCATTAATACTCTCACCAGCATCATCATCTTCAGCATCAGTTACAGAATTTCCATCTACAGTTAAAGTACCTGTTAAATATTCCAATCCATCTGGGATTGTGTCAGCGATTATTAGATTGGATACCAGACTATCTGGTACGGTATTACGGGTCTGGATGGTATAGGTTAGAATATCCCCAACCTCTGCATAATCCTTGTTAGAATTGCCTTCCGCTTTTTCTGTAATAGCTGACGTTTTTTCTGACTCTAGTTCAGGATCTCTAGGATTAACCGTAATTTCATTTTCGGGTTTATCTGGAACTTCTATATTACCACCGTCAACTGTCGCGATATTTTGAAGTGTTTTTCCAACTTGGCCAGAATCAATCGTAGCTTGGAAGGTGACAGTACGCCATTCTGTATCTGACACATCGCCAAATTTTGCTGTAATTATTCCGTTACGGAAATCAGCGACTCCTTCATGACTTGCTTCAAGGCTTCCTTCTATAAAGGTAAGTCCTTCTGGCAATACATCCGTAATTTCAAAGTTAGTCACTAGACTTTCTTTTACAGTATTGCGAGCTTGAATAGTATATTCAATTGTATCTCCTACTTGGTAGGCCTTATTGTTCGAATTGCCTTCTCCTTTTTCCACAATACTAGAGCTTTTCTCGGATTCAAGTACCGGAATTCTTGGATAGACAAGCAGCTCGTGCTTTGGTTCCTCTGGTGTATCGACATTTTCTCCATCAACTAATGCAATGTTGATAATATCTTGACCGGCTTGACCAGCCCCAACTACTACCTGGAAGGTTAACGTGTGCCATTCGGTATCCGTGATATCACCAAATGCTCCGAGGATTTCACCGTCTACACTATGACCGGCGTCATCATCTGCTTCATCTGTGACGGAAACGCCATCCACAGTTAGCGACCCCACTACATATTCCAAGCCTTCTGGAATGGTGTCGCGAATAGTAAGGCTTTCTACCAGACTATCTTCTATTGTGTTGCGTGTTTGAATCGTATAGGTTAAGATGTCCCCTACTTCTGCATGTTCTGTATCTGTGTTACCTTCCAATTTTTCGGCAATACTAGCTGATTTTTCCGAATCTAACTTCGGTTCTTTTGGATCGACTGTAATTTCTTTTGCTGGTTTGTCCGGCTCGTCGAAATTATCTCCATCTACCGTTGCGGTATTATTGATGGTTTGACCGGATTGACCGGAATCAATCGTCGCTAGGAACGTTACGATTCGCCATTCGATATCGGTGACATCTCCAAACGCTGCCGTTATAGTTCCGTCTTCGAAGTTGCCGCTTCCATCATGGCTTAATTCTAAGCTATCTTCTACGTAGGAAAGGCCTTCTGGTAGAACATCGGAAATAACAAAGTTTTCCACTACACTTTCCTTCACCGTATTTCGAGCTTGGATCGTGTACTTAATCGTATCGCCTACTTCATAAACTTCTTTACCTTCTTCTACATTTTCAGCCATTTTTTCCGATTCCACTTTCGGTTCACGTGGGTATACAAGAACTTCCTCACTCGGCTCATCCGGTTCATCGATATTGTCTCCATCTACAGTGGCGATATTTTTAATATCTTGACCAGCTTGTCCTTCCCCAACTACCACTTGGAAGGTCACTTTGTGCCATTCGGTATCGGTGATGTCGCCAAATGACCCGAAGATTTCGCCATTTACACTGTGACCTGCATCATTGTCTTCTTCATCTGTGACAGCGACTCCGTCTACAGTTAATGATTCTGCTACATATTCCAGCCCCTCCGGAAGTACGTCACGAATGGTAAGGTTTTTGACGAGACTATCTTCTACCATGTTACGTGTTTGAATCGTGTAGGTTAAGATATCTCCCACTTCTGGGTGTTCTGCATCTGTATTACCTTCAAATTTTTCTGCAATATCATAGGTCTTTTCCGATTCTAATCTCGGTTCACGTGGATCAACCTGAAACTCTTCACTTGGCTCATCTGGTTCCTCAACATTGTCTCCATCCACAGTTGCCGTGTTTTGGATGGTTTGACCGGATTGACCAGCGTCAATGGTTGCTAGGAATGTTACGATTCGCCATTCGACATCCGTGACATTGCCGAAGTTCGCTGTTAGGGTTCCATCTTCCATGGTTCCTATTCCGTCATGGCTTACTTCCAAACTACCTTCTACATAAGTAAGGCCTTCTGGTAATATATCTGAAATAACAAAGTTCTCAACAACACTTTCTCTGACCGTATTTCGGGCTTGGATCGTGTATTTAATCGTATCTCCAACTTGGTATTTCTCAGTATCATTGTTACCCTCACCTTTTTCTTCGATGCTGGAGAACTTATCGGAGTCTAGTTTTGGTTAACGTGGATAAACTAGAACTTCTTCGCTTGGCTCGTCTGGTTCATCGATATTGTCACCATCTACTGTTGCGATGTTTTTAATATCTTGACCAGCTTGTCCTGGACCTATTTCCACTTGGAAGGTTATAGAATGCCACTCCGTATCGGTGATGTCCCCAAATGAACCGAAGATTTCTCCGTTTAGACTATGACCGGCGTCATCATCTTCCTCATCTGTGACCGATACGCCATCTACACTGAGTGTGCCCGTCACGTATTCCAGTCCTTCTGGAAGTTCGTCGCGGATAATAAGGTTTTTGACGAGACTATCTTCTACCGTGTTACGTGTTTGAATCGTGTAGGTTAAGATGTCCCCTACTTCTGGATGTTCTAGGTCTGTATTACCATCCGCTTTTTCAAAGACTTCTGCGGTTTTTTGAGATTCTAATACAGGCTTCTGATACGCGAGTTCCGTTGTCGTCTCATTTGATTCTGTTGTTTTACTCTCATTGGTTAATAGATTGTCATAGTTAATTTTTGCTTTATTGATAATTTCACTTACGGTATCATCTACCAGTGCTTTTACTTTAAATTGTACGGTAACGCCATTCGGTAGATCGTTTGTATTAGGTAAATCTCCTAATTCTATGATCACGTTATTACTTTCTTCATCGTACCAACCTGCATCGTCACCTTTTTGGTCCGTTAA
This sequence comes from Ornithinibacillus liuyingii, assembly GCF_055550225.1. Taxonomy (NCBI): domain Bacteria; kingdom Bacillati; phylum Bacillota; class Bacilli; order Caryophanales; family Bacillaceae; genus Ornithinibacillus; species Ornithinibacillus liuyingii. The sequence continues at coordinate 141,875 of NZ_JBPWOS010000008.1, forward strand.
ATCCCCTGTACCTGGTCCATCGATTATTTTTAAGGAACCAGGAACATATTTGGTACCGGCAGGAATAGCGTCTTCGAATACTGCATTTGCTGCAATATCTCCGCCGTTGTTCTTAACGGTTACCTCATAGGTTAATTCTTGTCCAGCGAGTACCTCTCCTTCTGGAGAAACAGTTTTCTCTACCACCACACATGGTTCGGTCCCGAGGAAGATATTATCTAAGAAATTTCCAGATGAAGGTTCCCCAAGAACAGACTCAACGGCTTCAAAACCAAAACGTGTGATAGTTTGGCCAGCAGGAACTGAATAATTCCCACGATACTCTACCCATCCTTCAGTAGTATGTGTACTGATCGTTTCAACAACCGGTAGATGAGCAGGATCAGTTGCATTTGAACCTATTCTAACAGCCATTTTATCGTATCCATGTGTTTGGAAATCATATGCAGCTCTGTGTGACAAACGCCAGCTAATCGTTTGACCCGGTGTTGTTTCTACATCTTGATACAATTGACCAAAATCATATGCGTTTAACTCTACATACTGCTCCCCATCTGGAACATTAGTCATATAATGATACTTGCTATTTGGATCAGGGTATATACCAAGTTTAGGAGATCCCACTTCTAAAGATCCTGTACTATCAGTAGTTTGCCATCCTGGAACAAAATCATCATAAATAGCCTTCCAAGTACTACCAGGATCGTAATAGACAGCCTCATCAGGAACGTTCAGTACATCTGGCTCCTCAAAACTACCATTAATCAACGCTACTGGTGCTGCACAAGCGTCAATTCCCTCTCTTGGTAGGATTGTATTCGTTGTTTCATTTGTTTCGGTTGTTTCTCTTTCATTTATTAATAGATTGTTATAGTTGATAAAAGCCTTGTTGATAACTTCTCTTTCAGCATCCGTGTCCAGCGCCTTTACTTTAAACTGAACCGTAATCCCATCTGGTAAGTTATTGGTGTTTGGCAAGTCGCCTAACTCTACGATGACTTTTTTCCCGTCAAAATGACCGGCATCATCACCTTCTATATCCGTTAGATTTCCCGCTCCTGGTCCATCGATAATTTTTAAAGAACCTGGAACATACTCTGTACCTTCAGGAATAGCATCTTCGAATACTGCATCGGCTGCAATATCACCACCGTTATTCTTAACAGTTACTTCATAGGTTAATTCTTGCCCAGCAAAAACCTCTCCCTCTGGGGAAACGGTTTTCTCTGCAACGACACATGGTTTTGTTCCAAGAAAAACATCATCTAATAAATTCCCCCAACGTTGATCTCCACCAGCTGCGTCTATGGAGTTAAAAGCAAATCTTGTTGTTGCTTGCCCAGCTGGTACTGTATAAGATCCAGAATAATATTCCCAACCAGTATTTCCTGTACTTATTTCCTGTATTACTGGCAGCTCATCTGCTGGGGTATCGACTGAACCTATTTGTACAGCCATAGTATCTTCACCTAAAAGTCCCCTGTGAGCTACTCTCCAATATATGGTTTGACCTGGTGTCGTTTCAACATCTTGGTACAACGCCGATACTTGATCCGCATTTAATTCAGCATATTGATTCCCATGTGGGGGATTGATTTCCATCCCTGCTAAAAGATATTCGGATTTCATAATCTGAATAAATTTATCCGAAGCAGTTGTTTGCCAACCTGGAACTTCGTATTCGTAGAAATACTGCCAAGCATGCTCTGCTCCTGGTGAACCTGTATCCCCTGGCATTCTAGCAGTAGGTTCCTCAAAACTACCATTAATCAATGCTACCGGTACTGGACACGCCCCTACTGGTGGCTCCTCCATATCCGGTGGCTGTTCTGTAGCTGGAATCGTATCAGAAACCTCTATACAATTGACATTGGCTGAAACCGTCACTTCCGTAGAATGATCAGCATTAACCAATAAAGCATGGATTTTCCCTTCTGTATCTGACACTAATTCAGTTAAAGGCTCTCCATTCGGCCCGGTTAACTCCCCACTAGTAGTCGTAAAAGAATCCGGAACTGCACCGGCAACCGGATTACCTGAAGGGTCTGTTAAAGTCACTGTAACATTATGTACACCCGGACTGCTTGCCGACTCCGTAACTAATTCCACATTGCTTGGTGCTATTTTGTAATCATTTTGTGGATTAAGTGTCGTCATCGGTGCATAGTCATTTACAAAATACCAGCTATGAATATCATGAGTCTCATAATTAGGAGATCCTGTAGCAGCCGTAAAACCAGCGTGAAATGGCTGACCACCAAATATATTGCTAAGGTCAATGCCATCTACATCCAATACTTTATTTGCACTAGCCCTGTCTGGGGTAGTGCCTAGAAGCACCTGAACAGTTTGAGCTACACTATCATAATCGATCCACGTGTAATACATAGTCCCATTAGATAAAACAAAGTTGGTACCATTACTCGCATTATATTGGTTCAAATCAGTAAACCAACCAGGCTGATTGACTAACTCCCCATTTGTTGCGAGTCCAATGTAGTTATCAGAGGGATCTTGATAAACATCATTTTTAAATGTATCGTACTTAATCGTAAAACTAGGTGATAGTCCGTAGTATCCCACGCTACCACCTGGTACTTCTAAACTAGTTGTACCTGTCTGGAGTGTGAACGTCAAACCATCACTTGGACCTGCTGCACTTTGATTACTCATCATAAATGAAAAGGCAGTACTGAAAGAGTAATTGTTTACAGGACAAAGCTTATTGTTATTAAAAACCGCTCCACTTTGTATTGTTTCTGCTGGGGTCAAACGGATAAATTCTGCCCCATTAGGAACTTCTGCCGCACCATTTACAGTAAATAACTGATTAAATTTTTCATTGGAAAATTCATCAAATTTATATGTTAACCATTTACTATCTGTTGCAGTCGCTGTCACATCTTCTGCTGCTCCACCTTCCGCTTGAACTAAAGGAGCTATCGATGGAAAAATACTATAAAGCATTACTAGTAATATTAACAAGCAAATAGAAACTTGATGCATACCTTCCCTTACTTTTCTATTAATCCTCATCCACTTACCCCCCTCTTTTTTAACGTAAAGCACAAAAGTACAACAATAGTGCATATATTTAGACATTTAAAGATATTTTACAACAATTTCCTATACAAAAAATGGACAATTAGCATTGATTAAGATGGTTAAAATTAACCAATTTATTGAAAATTTTGTGTTCTTATCAAACATTTGTAAAAATTATCCATAAAAATAACCCCAGATTCATTGACTGAGACTATCTTTTATGTTTACTACTTTGTATTTTTACATTGCAAAAAAACCCTCAAGATTGTTAAACCTTGAGGGATCCTATCATTTATACGGTTACAGCCTCTTGTTGGAAGAAGCTTTTCATTGCATGGTACACATCACGTTTTTCTTTTAAAATATAATGGCGGAATTTCTGGTTCTCAATGCTATTATAAGCCCGCATTAAGGTGGAGTGACGATTATATATATTAACCTCTGCATAACCGAACATATTGGACACATCCATAATTTCATTCACAAGCCGGATACATTTGGGATTGTCAGAGGTAATATTCTCACCGTCGGAAAAATGAAAAGGATAAATATTATAGCTCGAAGGATTATAGCGATCTTCAATCAATTCAAGGGCTTTCGTATAGGCGGAAGAACATATCGTTCCACCACTTTCACCTTTTGTAAAAAATTCTTCTTCGGAAACTTCCTTTGCCTCTGTATGATGAGCAATAAAGGCGATATCAACTTGCTCATATTTAGTTTTAAGGAATCGGTTCATCCAGAAAAAGAAGCTTCTGGCCATATACTTCTCAAAGGACCCCATCGAGGCACTCGTATCCATCATTGCTAAAACAACTGCTTTGGACTCTTTTTTCACTTCTTCATTCCAAGTTTTGAATCGCAAGTCGTCATTATAGATTGGGGTAATACCTGGATTTCCTTCTCTAGCATTTCGTTTTAATGCGGTTAGAATGGTTCGTTTCTTATCAATATTTCCCATTAAACCTTTCTTTCGGATATCATTAAATTCTATCTTTTCGGTTACAATCTCAGCCTTTTCCTTCTCTTGCAAATTGGGTAGCTCTAACTCTTTAAATAGGGCCTCCTCTAGCTTCTCTAACGATACCTCAGCTTCATAGTAGTCACTTCCAGGCTGATCGCCTGCTTTCTTTCCATCGCCAGGACCTTGCTTTTGTTGTCCTTTCGCATTAGGATCTTTTGCTACTACATCTCCTACTTTGCTATCTCCATCCCCTTGCCCTACATGCTTTGACTTATTGTAATTGTACCTGATTTTATACTCGTCTAATGAACGAATCGGTATTTTGATTACTTCTCGGCCATTGGACATTACGATTGCTTCTTCACTAATTAAATCGGGTAAATTATTCTTAATGGCTTCCTTAACTTTATCCATATGACGCTGTTGATCTTGAAAGCCTTTGCGATGGAGGGACCAGTTTTCCTCAGAGATGACAAAGTTATGTTTACCTTCCTGCACAACATCCCCTCCCATTCTGTTTAGTAAAAAGTATCGTGCTCCTCTTTTAGAAGATTACGATACTTTTCTCTATACTATGCAACTTGTCGCATATTATTGCATTCTATTTTAAAAAATGGTTTACAAAAAGGTAACAAGACTAGCCCGTTTGCAAGTCTTGTTACCTTTCTCCATTGTATGACTATCGGTTTAACAAGCTTCCCACATAGCGTAAAAGCTCATTAGCAGAAACAGAATTATAGCCATATTCATCTATTAATCTAGCAATTACTTCATTAATTTTCTTCAACTGTGATTCATCCGGTGTCTTGGACGATGTCGTTATTTTGACAACATCCTTTAAATCAGCAAACAATTTCTTTTGAATGGCTTCGCGTAATCGTTCGTGTGAATTGTAATCAAATCGTTTTCCTTTTCGTGCAAAAGCAGAAATTCGGATTAAAATTTCTTCACGGAAGGAGCGCTTTGCATTTTCTGAAATACCAATTTGCTCCTCAATAGAACGCATCAGCTTTTCATCTGGATTCATTTCTTCTCCGGTTAATGGATCACGAAGTTTATTTTTATTACAATATGCCTCCACATTATCTAAATAATTATTCATTAACGATTTAGCCGATTCTTCATACGAATACACAAATGCCTTTTGAACTTCCTTCTTCGCAATTTCATCATATTCTCTTCTAGCTACCGAAATATAATTCATATATTTCTCTTTATCTTCATCTGAAATAGATGGATGTTGATCGAGGCCTTCTTTTAAAGAGCGTAGTACATCCAGCGCATTGATTGAAGGCACTTCTTTTCGTATGATAGCAGAAGATATTCGGTTTATCACATAACGAGGGTCAATCCCTTCCATCCCCTCCGTAGGGAATTCCTTCTTAAGCTCCTCTACATCTAGCTGATTAAAGCCTTCCACATTCTCACCATCATATAATCGCATTTTCTTGAGTAAATCCATCCCTTGTTTCTTGGATTCTTTTAATCTCGTTAAAACCGAGAAAATAGCCGCTACTCGTAAAGCATGTGGAGCGATGTGGACATGTGCCATATCACTTTGATTAATCATTTTTTCATAGATTCGTTCTTCTTCACTAACCCGTAAATTATACGGGATTGGCATCACAATAATTCTTGAATGCAGTGCTTCATTCTTCTTATTGGAAATAAAGGAACGATATTCCGATTCATTCGTATGCGCTACAATAAGCTCATCCGCTGAAATAAGTGCAAATCTCCCTGCCTTAAAGTTCCCTTCCTGTGTAAGCGATAGTAAATGCCACAAGAATTTCTCATCACATTTCAGCATTTCCTGAAACTCCATCATTCCACGGTTGGCTTTATTCAATTCGCCATCAAATCGATATGCCCTCGGGTCAGATTCAGATCCATACTCGGCAATCGTTGAAAAATCAATACTACCAGTTAAATCCGCAATATCCTGGGACTTTGGATCGGACGGACTAAAGGTTCCAATCCCAACACGCTTATCCTCTGATAAAAAGATGCGCTCTACCATGACATCCTCCACACGGCCACCATAGTCCTTTTCCAGTCGCATCGTATTAAGCGGTGACAGATTCCCTTCTATTCGAATGCCATATTCATGGAAAAAGTCCTCTCGCAAATGTTGGGGAATAAGATGCAAGGGGTCCTCATGCATAGGACAGCCTTTAATCGCATACACAGCACCCTCATCCGTACGAGAATATTTTTCCAGCCCTCTTTTTAGCATGGTTACAATTGTAGATTTACCGCCACTAACCGGGCCCATTAATAACAATATACGTTTTCTAACATCTAGTCGTTTGGCAGCTGGATGAAAGTATTCCTCAACGAGTCTCTCGATTGCCTCCTCCAGGCCAAAAATCTCCTCACCGAAAAACTCATACATCTTACGACCATCTCGTTCTTTTACACCAGCAGATTTAATCATGTTATAAACACGGGAATGGGCTGTCTGGGCAACCTCAGGCCGCTCCTTCACAATTTCCAGGTACTCCGCGAACGTACCCTCCCATTTCATACGATTCTCTTCCTCACGATAGCTCTTCACCTTGTTCAGAATATCCATGTTTTGTCTTCCCTCCATCTTGGACGCGGTTTATATAGCTTATGCACGAGTACCCTTCGTGATTCCGACTAGTTTTGTTAGGACAGGGTGGGGGAGGGTGGGTGTAGCTGTTTGGAGTCGGGGGTGAGTCGTTACTTGAGGGGTCGGGGCATCTTTCTTGCGTTTGGGTGCATCTTTACTGGGGACGGGCTCATCCTCTCCGGGTTAGGGCGCATCTTCTCTCTTTTGGGCACATCCCTCCCCAATTCCCTCGCCCCAACAGTTCCACGTCCCCATTAATCTACTATTCAACCAAAACTTTCCCAAGAAAATCTCTTGGATATGGTGTATAATAGTAACGTCTAAAAGTTGAAACAACATAGCTACTATATTAAAATTCAATCAGATTCATATAGAAAGTGAGATGTTCTTTGTGGGACGTAAGTGGAATAACATTAAAGATAAAAAAGCAGAGAAGGATAAAAATACGAGTCGAATTTATGCTAAATTTGGTCGTGAAATTTATGTAGCTGCTAAGCAAGGAGAGCCTGACCCAGAGTCTAACCAAGCACTAAAAGTTGTTTTGGAGCGTGCCAAGACATACAGTGTTCCAAAGCATATTATTGATAAAGCGATTGAAAAGGCTAAGGGTGGTTCTGAGGAGAACTATGATGAGCTTCGCTATGAAGGATTTGGTCCTAATGGTTCTATGATTATTGTGGATACCTTAACCAATAATGTAAACAGAACGGCATCGGAAGTTCGTGCTGCTTTTGGTAAAAACGGTGGTAACATGGGTGTTAGTGGTTCTGTTGCTTATATGTTTGACTCTACAGCTGTATTTGGTATCGAGGGCAAGTCTGCCGATGAAGTGTTGGAGCTATTAATGGAAGCAGATGTCGATGTTCGTGATGTGTTAGAAGAAGACGAGATCGTTATTGTTTATGCAGAACCAGATCAATACCATGCCGTACAAGAGGCATTTAAAAACGTCGGAATTACTGAGTTTACAGTAGCTGAATTAACGATGCTTCCGCAAAATGAAGTGACATTAGATGATGAATCAAAAGCACAATTCGAAAAATTAATTGATGTTTTAGAAGACCTTGATGATGTCCAACAGGTATACCATAACGTCGATTTAGGTGAATAACAACTAGACTAAAAAACGTCCTAACTCATTAGGGCGTTTTTTTAAAAGATAGGAAAATATAAACCCTCCCTGTCAACTAACACACATTCACTAAAGAGCGAGCCAAGGTTCGTTTTTCTAATGATTAGGGTTGTTCAAAAGACTACAAGCTAATGGCCAAGTTAGGCAAGTATGTTGATGATCTACTGCACATCTTTATCCAGAATACTTTAAACCATATGACCAAGAGCGTTTTACAGCGTACTATAAAAAACTTGTAGAATCATTAGAATCTTCTTGTACTTTCTATTGTGATTGCCTTTTTGCTTACGTTGAGCGTATGGGAAACAACTGCTTAAATGATCCCTTTAATTCACTATGGATGAGGTTTTTTATCACTAATGTATTGTTCAAAACTGGCCATACATAAAGGGCCCAGCTGGCGGAAATGTATGGCCCCCACTAAAAGTTACAGTGAAATCTCCCTTTTAAGAAACAAATCAGAATACAGGATAATATTCTTATGAAATATTTATCATAATCTTTCTCAAAATTAAGCCAACAGCTATTCCAGGAAAAAGGAATACTAATGGGAGCCATATGGGACCTAATATCACTCCAAAAATCGTTAATTCTGAAGAGTAAACTAATCCGATAGTTGTAAAAAATGCAGTGAACACATATGGAAGAAATGAATATCGCTTAGTAACACCCCCAGCATCCTTTACAGAATCCCATATAGAAAAACAGTATATACAAGGATAAAACAACATCCAGTTATAATTTGTAACATTTATTGCATCAACAATTTTTCCATGAAAACTTAGCAGGATAACTTCATTTAAGTTAGTTTGTACACTAATCATAATTTCAAGCATGATTAGTAGCGTACCTTTAAAATATCTACCATTTAATAACTGGCCGAAACCAGGAAGTACAATACTCCACATTACCTTTTCATATGCATTCTTTTTCATCTTTTACTACCTAGGTTATTACTTATCTCTTGTAATTTCTTTTCTATTTGGGGCGAGTGGTGGCTGTTCTAACCATCTATATTTAGTCATTAAATTGAACCACTCTTTAGTAATCATGAGATTTTTTAAGATTATTTTCTCGTATGTTGTTACTAAATCAACCCGCATTGCAGATGCAAGCCCAGCACCGTGATAGGATTGCGCAGTTTGTAATAAAAATCCAATATGATACAACATTAACTTATCCGAAAAAGGAGATTCCTGTGAATTTGTTACTTCTGTTTCCCAAGACATCGGAACAGGTAAATTGTCTCCTTTTAATATTTTACTGAGAGATTGAATTTGTTGGTTGGATGCGTTTTGCGCTCCCTCTAAAAACTTTCTAATATCTTTTGATTGGGTAACCTGACTAAATCCAATTGAAAGTGATTTTTCCATTATCTTTTTTTTGATATTGAGAGATAGAGCGATAATTTCTGTTGATGCTAAAGGTCGCTTATACAAAAAATCTCCATCCACAAATTGTTGGCTTGAAACAAATTCTGGAGGTTGTTCTGGAAAAAAATATGGATCTCGTTGAAAGTGCCCTTTTTCCAGTAATAACTCAGTAGTTCGGTGATACATGCTCATTCCATCATTACTGCATGAATCATAGAAATGTCTTAAGTCCTGCCTAACAGAAGAACTGAGTGATGTCGAATGGCCTAGTAGTCCATGTAATGTCATAATATTTAAATAGTGCAAGCAAAAGATGTCAGAAAACAATCTTTTAGCCCCCCTATTTAGATCTGCTTCAGTAAAACCAACTGGAACCGGAAACCCCTCGTCTTTAATAAACTGAACGATTTGATTCTTTTGTGAATCAAATATGTTAATTGCATCTTCAAATAATGCTTTTATTTTTTCATCTTCAATAATCGATACCATATATCTATTAACAGTATCAATCGCAGTTCCATTAACAAATTCAATCCATAATGTTCCTATTTCTGATGATGTGAGCTTTAAATTTCCTTTATCCATAATATCACCTCGTTTTAGGTTTCCACATAGTTACCTTTTTATTACAAGACTGAAAAGACCGTACTTTAAAAATACTTTGAGGAATTTAGATCAATTATTAGCCTCTGAATTCCAAAAATATATTCCAACTGGCGGAAAACGGCTAGGCTTAAATAAAAAACTGAAGTTTCACTGAGATTACTTCTAGAATATCCGGACAAATGTCTCTGAATATTGTATTTTGGGTCAGTATACTATTGAGTCTAAATAGTTTTTTAGTATATCCAACTCCCAGAGATAAATTGATGCCTCCTATCATTCATCTCCACCACAACTACTGGCACTGCAAGTAATGAAATCCCAACTCAGCCAAAAGTCCTCCCTCAAATCCATGAATTTCCGCCTATATGATCTGCAAAAACTAGTATAAAGGTATTATTAATCGACAAAATATTCAGTTAATATTTTTACATCCGCTTAAATAATCCTTAACAATTGGTCTGTACAATGAAAGATGAAACAAATATTTAATTTAAACGAGGTGATCTAGGTGAAGCTGAAAAAATTATTACTTACTTTATTAATCATGATGCTTTCAACTGGGGTATTATTTGGATGCTCAGCAAATGATGACGAAGATCCATCGACAGACGATAACGGCACAGAGCAACAAGAAACAGAAGACGGTGAAGGTGAAAACGAATAAAATGACAAGAGCCTTCCTAGATTAACCTAGGAAGGCTCTATATAAATACACGGTATATAAGATAGATTGCCATGCCCCAAATAATGAAGGCCGAAGCCTGGTTAAATCGTTTTATTAGACTCGCTGACTTCATCCATTGACTCACCCTGCTTCCCACTAATGCCAATCCAAAAAACCATAGCCATGATATTAAAAACTAGCAAAAGCAAACACTACTTTTTCGTGTGCATCATAAACTACCGAGCTCATGCCAATCACACCAATAGTATCTAATATTGCATGTGGGTTCAATAGGGATACCGAAGCGGCAAATGTTATTTGACGTCTAGCCGAGTATGGACCAATCTCATTTTGTCCATCTTGTGGATTGCTTTTCCACATGATCCATCCCATATACATTAGAAAGAAAAAACCAATTAACGATAGAAGCTGCTCCATCCCCTCGACACGTAAAACCACTACTGAACGCCAGCAACAGCTAAGGAGATAAGTAATGTATCACAAATGGCAGCTGTTATGGACGGCTGGTAAAGCTTTACTGAAACGACTTTGTGTGGCACCTTGATTGAAAATGAATATATTTTGAATGCCTAAAGGAAGGATTAAGCCAAATGCTAAAAGAGCACCGTGGATAAATGGTTCAAACATGTTTCTCCCTCCCCAACCAATCTATTTAAATGGGTTTTTCCACTCCATTAGTGCAGCGTAATTCAAGGATTCTTCATCCTCCAAATAATTCGCTACAACACCGATGGGTACTCTACCAGCATTTAATAAAAAGGTAATCACTGGATCCTTCCGTTTACCTGAAACTACTTCCTCTAGATACGCTTCAGCGGATAACCGCTCTGCATGCTTCCGATACCCAGGCATTCTTCCCCCACCAAGCAAACGGTCTAAATCCTTATAAATGACCACCTCGTACATAGCTTGCATGAGCAATTTCCCTAGCGCTAATTTACGAAAGGCTGGTCGAATACAGATATCGACGACATACAAGGTATTACCATTCGGATTATGATTACGAATATACCCATCGTCGGTAATCTCTTCCCATGTGTGTTCTGGATGTTCTGGATCAAAGTTCACTATTAATCCGGTCATGGAACCTGCCAGTACCCCATTTACTTCCACACATAAAGCACCTTCAGGGAATAAAGTAATGTGATTTTTTAATTGTGCTTTATTCCACCAAAGCTCCGGTGGAAAAGGAGGAGGGAAACTTTCCGACTGAATCGTTATCAACTCATCAAAGTCTTCCCGCTTATAATTCCTAACTACTGCTTCCTCAAAGTCATTGTCACTTTTTAAATAGAGCTGCTTACGGTAACGCATAAGGCTTCAGTCCCTTCTTATTTACTAAGGTCTGGATATAAGTCTAAGCGTCTATCGTTCCATGTTGTTACAGATCCTTCTTCCCGTACCTTATATAAAAGATCAAGATCGAGATCTGCAGTAATAATCATATCGTGATTAAATTCACCCTCCATGAGGATGCCGTTTTTAGGAAATGGAATATCATTCGGTGTGATAACTGCCGCTTGCCCGTAATTGGCACGCATAAAGTCAACATTGCGTAATGCTCCAACCGTACCTGTTGTGACAACATATACCTGATTCTCAATCGTACGGGCGTGACAGGTATAGCGAACACGATTAAAACCATGTAAATCATCCGTACAAGATGGAGCAAAGATAACATCTGCCCCCATGCCACGAACCATTCGGACTATTTCAGGAAATTCCATATCATAGCAGGTTAACAACGCAATTTTTCCTTTTTCCGTTTCAAAAATTTGAATCGATTCACCAGGTGTGATATTCCAATCCTTTTTCTCCGTTGGGGTCATGTGTAGCTTCGCTTGCTCTGCTACACGCCCATCTGGATAAAAAAGATGTGCTGTATTATACAATTTATCTTCTTTTCGAGTAACATGTGTACCACCGATAATGTGCATACCTGTCTCTTTTGCTAGTCCTTTAAACAGCTCGATATACTGTTTTGTATAATTAGGTAGCTCATCCATTAGACTCACCGTGCCATCTGAAATGGAAAGCAATTGGGCAGTGAAAAACTCCGGAAATAATACAAATTCCGATTCATATTCTGCAGCGGTTCTCACATAGTGTGTTACCTGTTCTGCAAATTCTTCAAAAGCATTTATTTTTTCTAAGTGGTATTGAACCGCTGATACACGTAATTTCATAAGGCTTTCTCCTTCTACACAAATTTATATTTGTACTATATTTCATTCATACTAACATTTCAACTAAAACTTGCTATTAGGACGACTTTTCTTAGCCTTATTGTTCTTTCCAAATCCTCTAAAGAAAAACGCAAAAAAAATGCCTTCTCTTACTAGAAAAGACAAAAATCCTATTTATATATCTTTTGTTGCTCATTGTCTGCTAGCTTCTGATAAAACTGCTGGTCTTGGTTAAGAAAAGCTTGAATTTCCTCAATACTGATACCTGCCTTTTTCGCTTCCAATATTAAGATTACCCACTCTGGATCCAAATGATTGCTCAAATAGTATCCCCCCTATAATAGGCTAACCTAGGTATTCGAGCTACACTTGGGTTTTCCCGAAAACCTACGCGACGTATTATTTCTAATTATTTCGCCCTTACTTCTCCGAGCTATATCGTACCATCAGCCCCGTTACACTAACATTACATTTTAACTATTTTTAATTTTCTCTAATTTACTTTTTAAATATTCCTGGCGATTGGTTATCATAAAATCATCGATATAATATTCCAAGGCTATTTGACAATAATAGAGCGCTTGCTTGATATCCCCTATGCTTTCATAGTAATCACTTAAGAACATGACCATATCGACCCATTCTTTTTCTAACCAATTACGATAATTGATAAACCAAGTCTCATATAAACCAGGCAAGGGATTTTCTGTTCGATCAGCCACAATGCGTTTATACAGTTCTACTTTCTTTACGATATCCGTTTCCTGATGTGCTCGTTTAATTGCGGCAACATGTAAAACAATATCCGATTCAATATTCGCTTGTAGAAAAATATGCTCTCTTTCTGTAACGAGTAAAAAGTAATGATCTGACATTGGGTTTAATAGTTTGTTTAAATAGTGAATCGAAACACGTAAACGACTACGAGCAGTTTTTAAATCAACATCAGGCCAAACTAAGTCACATAGCTCATCTCGTGTTACCGATTGCTGGATGATCAGATACATGAGAATTTGTTTTGCCTTTCTTTGCCCCCAGCCACCTACTAATCGTTTGCCATTTAAGAAAACGTCTAAGCCTTTCATGATGTTTACTTGTAATGTAGGCAATGTCGCTTCTGCCTTCCCCTTCATCTTTTCTCTAATTTCACGATACATCTCTGCATATAGCGTCTGAGCATAGCTAGCTATCTCTTGATTTATCTTGTTATTTTGATGCTTCATAATGAATTTCCCAATCCACTCTACCATGAGATTTGGCTGGTCCATCTGGATTAAGAAGGATGAATAGGGCACTGTATAATACCTTGCATTTGTATTAAAATTTAAGATGGCAGAGTTTAGTTCTGGTGGAAACGTTTCATCATCTGAACCAGATAAGACTAAGATTGGAATAGTCATGTTTTGGATATTCTGTTGGGCACGATTTAGTGAATCAACATCAAAAATCTCAAAATAAACATGTGGAGTCACTTTTTCAAATGCCTGAAGAATACGCTCCACCCTTTCCTGTGTAGGATAAAGCATAAACTTATCGATGATCTGCTGGGCCTTATGCAGCATAGTCTCATGGCCCTTTACTTGCATCTTTCGTTCCGCGACAATTTTTTTACCAAGTTCTCTTGGAAAATGAACTGGAACCGCAAGTAGTGTTAACGTTTTCAATCCGGAGAAGCCTCTTGCAGCATATTCGATAGCACTGACACCACCAAATCCTTGTGCGACAATATGATACGTATCTAGCTTTAATGTATTCACTAAGCATTGAATATCATCGGCTAGCCTGGAAATCGATAAATCACCATCTCCTACAGTAGAGTCCCCATGCCCCCTTAAATCGTATCGAACCACATGATAGTTCTCTAAGAACAACGGGATAATCTCGTTCCAGCAATACATGTCTAATCCGGTAGGGTGGATGAATATAATGGTCTGAGTAGCACGAGGATTCCTTGATTCTAATTTTTCATAATGAATTTGAGCATTACCACATGTTAAAAAGGCCAATTCTATCTCCCCCCTCTCACTAGTCCAATTTACTTATATATACTAGTATTCTGTAAAAAAATGCTAATTCCTGTTTTTTTACATGTTTTGTTTGTTAAAAATAGCAGGCCCCACCACAACATGTGAAAGAGCCTGCTTTCAAAGTGTATTTACCGGTATCTCCTTTGGTACCCACCAATAGTTAAGGTTGCCATAATGATTCCAATTAGCAGTGCCAGTTCCATAGAAGTTCCTGCGATAACATTTTGTTTGATAAATTCCTCTTCTAGCATCATTTCCCCGGCAGTCCAGGCAAGTAAACCCGCCCCCAAATATACAACAATCGGGAAATGCTCCATCATTCGTAATATAAATTGACTAGCAAATAGCATAATTGGGATACTCAAGATAATACCGATAATGACCAGCATCATATTCCCCTCTGACACGGCTACAATACCTAACACATTATCTAAGCTCATTAATACATCAGCAAAAATGATAATGACGATAGCTTCCTTTAAGGAATTGCCCACTTTCACTGAGTTCTCTTCTGCTTCTTTATCAACTAGAAGTTTATACGCTACAAATAGTAGTAAAATACCTCCTATTAGATGGATAAAGGGCAGCTTTAATAGATACATGACAATAACCGTAAATGCGATTCGAAAGATAACAGCCCCGAGAGTTCCCCAGACAATCGCCTTCTGTTTTAAATCTTGTCTTAAATTGCGACTTGCCATAGCAATAACAATTGCATTGTCACCACTTAGAATTAAATTAATCATTAATATTTTCACTAAAGGCTCTAACAGCTCCAAGAGAGATCCTCACCCTTCCACTATATTACTTGTCCTAAGATATTGATAATTAAATGTATGTCCAAAACGATAACATCATTACAGTTTTTACAATCGTGTGAAATGGGCTTATGTTTAACTCTCAGGTTATGAACCCGCTGCATATCCTAGTTAAAAAGCGGAGGAATGCGAATGTTTTATTATCAGTATTATTTTCCACAGTTTGTACCAGTACAGTTCTATGGTCAGCCATTATATACCGAGATGAGACAACAGCCTACTGTTCAACAAATTTTACAAACGATTCGAGCAGAACATAATACGCTATACAACCAGCTAGTAAATGCTGGGATGAATCGCCAAGTAGTTGATTACGTCTTTTTCTTTATGATCAACTACACAGTCAACCAAGCGAACACCAATCAAAATGCTAATCAAATCTATAATCAATTCCAAAGGCAGGTACCTTGGTTTAACCTGATATTTAGACAATTTAATGTGCCTCAAAATGTTGCCGATCAGGTAATGAGAAGAGTCATCCAAATTACGTTAGATCAATTAGCTGGTGGTACTCCTAGTCCTGGGCAAGGATGGTCTAGCTGGGAGGACTTAGGTGGAACACTTACCTCTGCACCTGCTGTAGCTTCCTGGCAAGCCAATCGCTTAGATGTATTTGTTCGTGGTACAGATAATGCGCTATATCATAAATGGTGGGATGGTTCGAGATGGAATGATTGGGAAAGCCTTGGTGGTGTCTTAACTAGTGCACCTGGTGCGGTCTCTTGGGGACCAAATCGGATTGATGTCTTTGTCAGAGGAACGGATAATGCCCTTTACCACAAGTGGTGGGATGGTTCAAGGTGGAGCGATTGGGAAAGCCTTGGTGGGACACTAACGAGCGGACCTGCGGCTTCCTCCAGAAGAGCTAATCAGTTAGACGTATTTGTTCGCGGTACTGGAAATAGACTATATAAACGAACATGGAATGGGTCTCGTTGGGAAGAGTGGGAGGATCTTGGTGGCAATTTAAACTCTGAGCCTGCAGCCGTTTCCTGGGGACCGAACCGGATTGATGTCTTTGCAAGAGGACAGAATAACAATTTAATCCATAAGTGGTGGGACGGTTCGAGATGGAGCAATTGGGAAAACCTTGGCGGCACCTTAACTAGTGCACCTGCTGTCTCCTCTCGACGAGCTAACCGATTAGATGTATTCGTTCGCGGAACTGGTAATCGCCTATACAAACGATCATGGAATGGATCTCGCTGGGAAAACTGGGAAGACCTTGGTGGTAGACTAGATTCAGCACCTGCAGCTGTTTCTTGGGGACCAAATCGGATTGACGTCTTTGCAAGAGGACAAAATCAGTCATTGATTCACTCCTATTGGGGAAGATAAAAACGGTATACTCCCCGATGTCTGTTATATCTATTTTAAAGGGGTACTAATCTTAGAAAAGCTCATATTCACTTTAGTGAATTTGTTAGTTTTTTCTTATAGTGTTGGGAAAGATTTTGATGCTTTCCTATCAACTAAAAAAAGATTTGTACCTCTTTCTTTTATGTAATACAATATAAGTTATTATTTTGTTCATTACTAACGGAAAAAGAGGTTTTAATGTGAATAGGCTTAGAAAGAAAAACATCCATGATCTACTAGAGAAAAAAGACGTTCAATTAAAGCGGACATTAGGTGGATTTGATTTAATCATGCTAGGTGTCGGGGCTATTATAGGTACTGGTATTTTTATATTGCCTGGTACGGTGGCTGCGTTGCATTCTGGTCCTGCTATTATTTATTCCTTTATTATTGCCGCTATTGTGTGCTCCTTTGCGGCGATGTGTTATTCCGAGTTCGCTTCCTCTGTACCAGTTACAGGAAGCGCCTACACGTATAGCTATACTGTATTTGGTGAGATTGTTGCTTGGATTGTAGCCTGGGCACTTGTGTTGGAATATGGCCTTGCTGGAGCTTCTGTTGCAACTGGATGGTCCGCATACTTTGTTTCTTTATTAGAGGGATTCCATATTACGATTCCTCAAGCACTAACTGGACCTTTCCAGCCACAAGAGGGTACCTATGTTAATTTGCCTGCCATTATCATCGTGCTGGCCTTGGCTTTCTTGTTGACCTATGGCATGAAGGAATCTGCTCGTTTAAATAAAATAATGGTATTTGTCAAAGTGTTCGTCATTTTGCTATTTATTGTAGTTGGATTTTTCTACGTTCGTCCGGAGAACTGGCAACCATTTATGCCGTATGGCTGGAATGGTATCTTTTCTGGTGCTGCATTAGTATTCTTTGCCTATCTTGGCTTTGATGCGGTATCAGCAGCTGCTGAAGAAGTGAAAAATCCGCAGAAGAACATGCCAATCGGAATTATCGGCTCCTTACTTGTTTGTACAGGATTATATATTGCGGTATCACTCGTGTTGACTGGCATGGTATCTTATACCGAGTTGAATGTTAGTGACCCAGTTAGTTTTGCAATGGGAATGGTGAATCAAAATTGGGTAGCTGGGTTTATTTCACTAGGGGCTATAGCGGGGATGATTACCGTTATTCTTGTACTGCTCTACGGTGGGACAAGGCTTCTATTTGCACTTGGGCGTGATCAGCTATTACCAAGAAGCATGAGTAAACTAAACGCCCGCAACACGCCGGTTTTTAGCACGTGGATTTTTGCTATTTTGGTAGCATTTTGTGCAGGATTTATTCCATTATCTAAGCTGGCGGAGATGGCGAATTTAGGTACGTTACTAGCCTTTACTATTGTATCCATAGGGGTGTTATTCCTGCGTAAGAATAACACTATCCCAACTGGCGGGTTTAAGGTCCCATTATTTCCGGTTATTCCGATTTTATCATTTGTATTATGCATCTTTTTAATGATGCAGCTATCGAATCAAACGCTAGTTGCTTCAGCAATTTGGTTCTTGATTGGTATAATCATTTATTTTGCTTATGGAAAACGACATAGTTTAATGAAATAGAGACGGCTACCTCAATTGGTACTAAGCGAAGTAAACTAACCCCATCACAATTAATTGGTGATGGGATTAGTTTATTTTTATGGATTAATGGTCAAAGCACCCTTCCTAATGCCAAGTTGATATTTTGCGACTCGCCAAGTAAAGAGAGACCATGTTGTGGCATATTTTTGTACAAAAACGTCTAGTTGACATATTCTTCAGGATTTGGAGGGGTGTTTCAGGATTTGAGCGCTACCTTTCAGGATTTCAGGCGTCTTTTTCAGTATTTCATAAATTTTACCAGGTTGTACGCCTTTTAATGCTGGGTTTTCTGCAATAGATTTAACAAGGCGACACCCGCAAGAAAAGTTATCACAGATAGTATGATGGTTGACCGATCCACTACACCATCCAGATTCATTATAATAGCGTAAATCGAACCACTTACTAGTCCAATCATTGCTGCATAGGTTTCGACTTTGTAATGTGTTAATAAATAGCGAATGAGTTTACTCGTCAGTAGTACCCCTAACACGATACCTGAACCAATTGTTAAGATCACTGGCATATTTAGCGAGAATAGGGAGTCTGTTGCAATTTCATATACGCCAAATATAGTGAGAATTAACGCACCACTTATTCCTGGGAGTACAAGAGCAGTACTAGCAATAAAACCTACAAGGACAAAGAATATGTAATCAACAAACGACAGATGATTCAAATCGATGTTGGTCATCTCCCCTAATAATTGCCCGCATACCACCATGCCAAGAAAGAAGAGAATGATTATGTAATGCTTTGCTTTAAGCTTAGTCTTGTGGTGTTGGAGTGTTTCTTTCCAAAGATAAGGTAAAAATCCTACAATAACTCCACCAAAAAATAGAAGCGTCGGTGTACGATGGGTTTTTAATAAGTAGTTAAGCAGAATGATAGAAAAGGCAAATCCGATAACCATCCCAACGCCGAACATAACGAGAAAAGGTAATACCTCTTTTCTTCGATTCGTTGTTAACATGCTTAACGAATAAATTAGACGCTCATATATTCCCAAAATCATAGCGACCGTACTACCGCTTATTCCAGGGACTGTTTCTGTAATCCCTACCGCCATGCCCCGAAGCATTATTCCAATCATAATTTCAACACCTAAATGAGTTATTTTTTCTGAGAACTTTATTCGAAATGCGTACTACCAAGTCGTTACTTACTACCTAATAACAGAAGAAGGTAGCTCCCTGCACAAAGGAAGATTGCAATTAATGTATATAGCGCATTCCCTACCTCTATATTACTTTAATACTAACATAATATTCCAAAAACAGCTTCGAAGTATTGAAAAACTGCACCTGTTTTTGCTAGATGGTGGCAAGGTAGGTGCAGTTGGTAATAGAATAGAAAGGGCTATTCGCCAGTTTAGTGACCATGTAAATTACTATTCTTCTTGTATTGATTCTCCATATATAGTAGGAAGGAACTTGTCTTTTATTTCTTATTCTAAATAAAAATCTCTTAATAACGCTATTTCTTCTTCTTTTAATCCAATGCCGTTTACTAGGTAGGAATCTACCGTTCCATACTGTACTTCTATTTCTTTAAAGAATTCTTGGATATATTCCAACCTTGCTTCAAATATAGCTTTAACTGTTTCTTTATCGATAACGTCTGGCATAGTATGACCGATCGCTTCGAATCCTGCTTCAATTTCACTCTGTGCCTTATTTGTCAATAAGTAGTCTTCTATGATTATTTCACGAGGAACGCCTAGTAAGCTTAAGATTGTCGCGGCTACTACTCCTGTTCTATCTTTCCCAGCCATGCAATGGAACAGGATCGGTTTTCCACGATTATCTAGTAATAGTTGGATGACTTGGCGAAGTCCAGTAGTATTGGATACTAACTGGCGGTTCAAATTAACTAGCATTTCCCCAGGCTTACTGTTAAGCAACTTATTTTCAAATTGAGAAAGATCCCCCGGCTGTCTTACTACCTTGTCATCATTAATCAACGGGACATGATTCCACGTTACACCAGCAATGTCTGGATCTGGATACTTATTAATTTCGTCCTCATCACGCAAATCCAAAATGGCGCTAATTTCTAATTCCTTTAATACCTCTATACCAGCTTCTGTTACAGCACTTAAATTCCCTGAACGATAAAGCTTCCCCGACTTAACGTGACGTCCATCCATCGTTTCATAGCCACCTAGTTCACGGAAATTAAAGCTACCCTCTAATTTTCTTTCACGTACAACTTGTTTCATCTGTTCTCCCCAACTCTCTTATGTAATTAATTCTATTATACAAGAATAGTGGAAAAATTTGTTTCAGAATAAATGTTAAGTCTTTATTAATTTAATTGTTAATGGGAAGAGAATTTGAGTATGAATTGGACGTAGTGGAATGCTCATCTTATAGAGCTTGATTTATTAGATGAAGTATTTTAAAGGGGGGTGAGAAGCTTGGGATCAAAGTCGCGCGCGGATTCTTGGGTTTTTCGCGCGGAGTCTCGGGAATTTCGCGCGGGCTTTTGGCTTTTTCGCGCGACTCTGCGGTTCTCGCGCGATTTCTTGGACTTCCCGCGCGTTTCTCGGGATTCTCGCGCGATTTCCCCCACTTCTCGCGCGAACTCTCGGGATTGCCGCGCGATTTCCCCCACTTCTCGCGCGCTCTTGGCTTTTCCGCGCGGCCTCCTGCCTTTTTCGCGAGACTCTGCGGTTCCCGCGCGATTTCTTGGACTTCGCGCGCGTTTCTCGGGATTGCCGCGCGTTTCTTGGACTCACCGCGCGATTTCCCGGACCCCTCGCGCGAACTCTCGACATTCTCGCGCGATTTCTCAAACCTCCCACACAAAAAAAAATACACTCGCACCACTTAAGGTTGCGAGTGCATTTCTTCGCTAGCAAATATTTGGCTTTGGTCCTGGGACTGTGTCGTGGATGGATAGTGGGGCTAATTGCTGGCCTACTAAGCCACCGTGAGGTTCTGGTTGTGCGACGTATTGGAAGGTGCTGCAGCCGTCCATACTTGGGCCGCTAGCCCAACGCCCAAATTTGCTTGCTTCTCCTCTTGAGAAGTTCATAAATTTGTAGGCGAATTCTCGTTTCTCCAGGTTGCGTGGGAAGGTAACCGGAACTACTTTTCCATCCTGTGCTTCTAATTCTGCGATTGCAGCTAACCATTGGTTTTGGTGCATCGTATCGCGAGCGATGAGGAAGGAAAGCATATCTTTCACGCCTGGATCATCTGCAAGTTCGTATAAACGTACCGCTTGGAGTCGCCCTTGTGATTCTGCATTCAAGTTGGCACGAAAATCGGCAAGTAAATTTCCACTTGCTATGGTATAACGGGAGTTCCAAGGATAACCAACACTGTCGGTTGGTGTTGCCCCGAGACCTGACACAATAATATGCTGTGGGTTCATTCCTCCCATTGCCGCTTCTAGGATTGGGTCTTTAGCTGCTTCTTCTTGTGCTGAAACAGGGGCGCCATCAAGTAATCTAGCAATCATCGTTGCTAACATTTCCACATGGGCCATCTCTTCTGTTCCAACATCTAATAGCATATCTCTATATTTTTCCTCTCCACGGCAATTCCAACCTTGGAATAAGTATTGCATCATAACCGAAATCTCACCGAATTGTCCTCCAAGTATTTCTTGAAGCTTCTTGGCATATTGGGGATCAGGACAGCTTGGTTTTGCATTGTATTGCATCTCTTTGATGTGGTAAAACATCAAACCAACCCTTTCTCAAATTTATGCTATTTATTCTTAACCATTCTATGAAAGAACTGGGCAAATATAGTATGTCTCCCATATTTTTTATAAATTATTTTCCAATCATTATTTGTACAGGAAGTTTAGAGAATATCCCTTTTGAAAAAGAACATACTAACCCTATACATATATCTAGGAGTGATTGAAATGTTCTATCATATTAAAGAACTGCAATATAACGCCAAGCCGGACCGTCCAGATCCTGTCTATGCCAAGAAGCTACAGGAGGTTTTAGGGGGACAATTTGGCGAAATATCCGTCATGATGCAGTATTTGTTCCAGGGCTGGAATTGTAGGGGGGAACAAAAATATCGTGATATGCTTTTAGACATTGGAACTGAGGAAATAGCACATGTGGAAATGCTAGCAACGATGATTGCCCAATTATTGGATAATGCCCCTGTAGAGGATCAGGAAAACGCGGCTAAAGATCCAATCATAGGTGCTGTAATGGGAGGAATGAACCCACAGCACGCTATTGTTTCCGGCCTTGGAGCAAGACCGGATGATAGTGAAGGTTATCCTTGGACCTCCCGCTATACTATCGCAAGTGGGAATCTTCTTGCTGACTTTCGAGCGAATTTAAATGCGGAATCACAGGGGCGTTTGCAAGTGGTTCGCCTTTACGAAATGACAGATGACAAAGGTGTACGAGATATGCTATCTTTCCTAATCGCACGTGATACGATGCATCAAAATCAGTGGATGGCTGCGATTGAAGAATTAGAGCAGAAACAAAAACCAATTGTCCCAGCCACCTTTAATCAACAATATGAAAAACAAGAAGTGTCTTATTCCTTTATGAACTTCTCTAAAGGAGAAGAAAGCAGGCAAGGTCGGTGGGCTTCCGGAAAAAGCATGGATGGGCAAGCTGAATTTGAATATATTAGTGAGCCACAGGCAATGGGTCAAATACCTTTTTTACAGCCTGCTCCTCCACACATTCATGGAACTCCACCATCCCCATTGTAGGCGCAATATCATATAGAGGCAGATATGTAGCATGTATTTCAGAAAGGGCGTTTTCTGGAATACATGCTGCTTTGTTTACTTGGTCTTGACTTTCATACCATTTACGTTATAATAAATAGTAATTAATGAATTACAAATTACTTGTTTGTGTTATTGAGGTGAAAAGATGGGAAGCTATAATCAAGATAAAGCACTGGAACAATATGATTCCAGTAAATACATGACACCAGATGGCTATACTAGTGATATTGCCGTATTTACCATCACCACCGAAGATGATGGAACGAAGAACACGAAAAAAACCGTGAACAAACAACTCAAGATTATGCTAATTAAGCGTTCTGACTACAATGCAGAAGGAAAGCCAAATATTGAAGGTGGGAAATGGGCGCTTCCTGGGGGATTCATCGATGGGAATAAACAAGAGACGGCCTTACAAGCTGCCGAGAGGGAACTAGTCGAGGAAACCGGTATTCAAGGGATATTCTTAAAGCACTTTGGTGTTTATGATCAATTTGGCAGAGATAAACGGGGCTGGATTATCGCCAATGCACATTATGCCATCGTACCTGAGAAACAATTGGCCAGCCGAAAAGCTTCCGATGACGCTCAAGCAGTACAATTGTTTACTATTGATGAAGTTTTTCAATTGGACTTAGCCTTCGATCACCGCGATATTATCACCGATGCCTTAGCGTTTATTGAACGGGATTTGATCGAGACGAAGGTTGCGAGGAACTTTCTCCCGGAGGAATTTACATTATCTGAGCTACAAAGTGTCTTAATGACCGTATCTAATCATCCTAGAATAACGACAAAATCGGTGTTTTTCGCCAAGGTCCCTAAACTGCCTTTCATCGAAAAGGTTTATGATGAGAAGGGAAACTTAAAAAAGACCGAGAGAAATTCCTATCGCCCATCACAACTGTATCGATTTAATGATGTTGAAGTTATCAAATCTATTTATGAATAAGATGTAACGCTTGTAATTTGTAATTTTGGCATTACTAATTCAAAGGAGAGGTGTTCAATATGTCAAAGAAAGCTTTAATTAATGTCGATTACACCTATGATTTTATTGCAGATGATGGCGCGTTAACTTGTGGAAAGCCTGGTCAGGAATTGGAAACGTATATTACCGAGGTAACGAAGAAGTTTATAGATAATGGGGATGAGGTCATCTTTGCAATTGATATGCACCATGAACAAGATCCATACCACCCGGAAACAAACCTATACCCGCCCCACAATATTGCTGGTACAAAAGGAAGAGAGCTTTATGGTGCGCTTCATCAAGTATTTGAAGAACATAAAACCAAGCCACATGTACACTGGATGGATAAAACGAGGTACTCCGCATTTGTCGGAACGAATTTAGATTTATTACTACGCGAGCGAGGCATTACAGAGGTTCATATCGTTGGTGTCTGTACCGATATTTGCGTACTGCACACTGCAGTAGATGCCTATGGAAAAGGGTATTCCATTGTCATCCATGAGAAAGGAGTAGCTAGCTTTAACCAAACAGGTCACAAGTGGGCACTCGAGCATTTTACAGGCTGTCTAAATGCAACGGTTATCTAATAATGCGACTGGGGCAGGTGGTTGTCCCAAGGAGGGAATTCTGATGAATTTTACTGATGATAGTTTAATGCTTCATACAGATTTATACCAGATTAACATGGCAGAAACCTATTGGGCTGACAATGTCCACGATCGCCGTGCGGTATTTGATTTATATTTTCGAAAGCTTCCATTTGGTAATGGCTATGCTATTTTTGCCGGATTAGAAAAGGTTATCAACTATGTACAGAACTTTCAATTTAGTGATAGTGACCTAGATTATTTACGAGAAATTGGTTATCAAGAGGATTTCTTGACCTATTTAAAGGACCTTCGTTTTCGAGGGACGATAAAGGCGATGCAAGAAGGAGAAGTAGTATTCTGTAATGAACCATTGATTCGGGTAGAAGCAAGCCTTGCTGAAGCTCAGCTTCTTGAGACAGCTCTATTAAATATTGTGAATTACCAAACGTTAATTGCTACTAAGGCTTCCCGGATTAAGCATGTAGCCAATGGCCAAACCTTAATGGAGTTTGGAACTAGAAGAGCCCAAGAGCTCGATGCTGCATTATGGGGCACGCGTGCTGCTTATATCGGTGGATTTGATGCCACCAGCAATGTAAGGGCTGGTAAGCTATTCGGTATTCCTGTTAAAGGTACCCATGCCCACTCCATGGTTCAAGCATATCAGGATGAGTATACCGCATTTCACAAGTATGCTGAAAGACATAAGGATTGCGTCTTTCTAGTGGATACGTACGACACGTTAAAATCTGGTGTTCCTAATGCTATTCGGGTAGCAAAGGAGTTCGGGGATAAAATCAATTTCCTCGGTATTCGCCTTGATAGTGGAGACTTAGCATATTTATCCAAAAAAGCTAGACAGCTATTAGACGAAGCCGGCTTTAAAGATACAAAAATTTATGCATCTAGTGATTTGGATGAATCGACCATTTCTAGCCTGCAAGCCCAAGGAGCCAAAATAGATGTCTATGGAGTAGGAACTAAATTAATTACCGCTTACGATCAACCGGCATTAGGAGCTGTCTATAAACTCGTTGCGATTGAAAATGAGAACGGGGAAATGGAGGATACGATTAAAATATCGGCCAACCCTGAAAAAGTCACAACCCCTGGGATGAAAAAAGTGTATCGAATCATTAACACAAACAATCATCACTCTGAAGGAGATTACATTACATTAGAGGATGAAGACCCTAATCAAGCGGAAAAGATTAAAATGTTCCATCCGATACACACCTATATTAGTAAATTTGTAACCGACTTTAAAGCGGTTAACCTACATCATGATATTTTCCAAAATGGGGAATTAGTCTACGAAGCTCCTAGCTTATCAGAGATTCAGGCCTATGCATCGAAACAGTTAGAACTATTATGGGAAGAGTATAAACGAACCATTAACCCAGAAGAGTATCCAGTTGACTTAAGTACGAAAACTTGGGAAACTAAAATGAAAAAGATTGAAAGTACGCGAAATAAAATCAGGGAGTTGACGTAAGTGACAACGGAGGTCCAGGAGTACTACCAAAGATTAAACCCAGAGAAAGATATAGCAAGATTATTTCAACAAGGAGTTAAGGTTGGAATATATGGCTCATCCTTTGATCCGATTACCAATGTACACTTGTGGACAGCTTCAACCGTTGCGCATCGAAAAAAATTAGACTTCATCATCTTTCTTCCTTCGTCCCGGAAGCGAAGGGATAAACAATTACAGACCGAGGACAAACACCGTTCCACCATGGTTCAATTAGCGATTAAAGATAATCCAAAGTTTCTATTAGATACGTATGAGTTCACAGCTCCTGCTGGCAAAACCTACACATACTATACGATGGAGCATTTCAAGGAAATTCTACCTAATGCGGAAATATTCTTTATTATGGGTGCTGATCTATTGGTCGATATCGCAGCTGGTAAATGGATGATGGATGAAGAACTCATCCAATCCAATCAATTTATCATCATGGCAAGAGACAATATCGATATGTTAGCAACCATTGCCCAGTCACCGCTACTTCGCAATTATGATGACGGTAGATTCCAATTACTAGATAAAGGCTTATCCATGGAGATTAGCTCCACTTATATTCGAGAAGAGTTTTCGCGTGGTGGTGAACCACGGTATTTATTGCCGACAAGCTGTTATAATTATATTCAGGAGCATAAATTATACCGAAAGAGGGGAAGCAAATGAGTACACTACAAGAAACCATTATTACAGAGCTAGGCGTTAAACCAACTATCGACCCGAAGGAAGAGATTAGACGACGTGTTGATTTTCTAAAGGAATATTTGGTGAAGAATAGCTTTGCTAACGGATATGTACTTGGGATGTCGGGCGGACAAGATTCTACGTTGGCCTCTAAATTAGCCCAAAATGCGATTAATGAGCTGAACGAAGAAGCTGGAGAAGACCGCTATCAGTTTATTGGTGTTCGTCTACCGTATGGCAAGCAATTTGATGAAGATGATTGCCAGGATGCCGTTAATTTTGTTAAACCTTCGAAAGTACTTACTGTTAATATCCAAAAAGCAGTAGATGCTAGTGTTGCATCACTAAACGAAGCTGGTATTTCCATTAGTGACTTCTTAAAAGGAAACGAAAAAGCAAGAGAAAGAATGAAGGTTCAATATAGCATTGGCGGTAGCCATAACTGTCTAGTACTTGGTACCGATCATGCTAGTGAGGCAGTTACTGGATTTTTCACAAAGCATGGTGATGGAGCTTGTGACTTAATTCCATTGTATGGATTGAATAAGCGTCAAGGTAAGCTGCTATTAAAAGAACTAGGATGCCCGGATCATTTATATACGAAAAAACCTACAGCTGATTTAGAGGATGATAAACCAGCATTACCAGATGAGGTTGCATTAGGCGTAACCTATGATGAGATTGATGATTATCTTGAAGGAAAAGAAGTTGCAGAAAAAAGTAAAAATAGAATTGAAGAATTATTTTTGAAAACAAGACATAAGCGAAACCCTGCCGTTACCATTGCAGATAATTGGTGGAAATAAGAAGAATTAGCAAAACGCTTATGCTCTAGTGCATGTTAAGTACACAGAAGCTAACCCGGAAAATACTTCTATTTCCGCCAGTACAGAAAAGACACTGCTCGTAACCGCAGTGTCTTTTCTTGCAAGGGATGGTTAAAATACCCCAAACTTTATAGCTCAGTAAGCCAGCAATTTAACGTTTAACTTCCGGAGCTTATTTTTACTTCATCGGGAGTACTTTGTCAAACGTATATCTATACTATTTATCCCTCCGTCTATCCTCACTGATTTCTTCAGCGTATTCGGTTTGATAGCGTAGGTTTCTTGTTCGGTTTCCATCGTTTGGTTGTTGGTCTGGTAACACCTGGTTAGCTAAGTAGCGGTGGAAGAATACTTCGAATACCCCTACTCCTAATGCGGCAATTAATGAAGCAGTAAACGGGTTATCAGCAGCTGTCATACCATCCACAAACCAATAAATAATTGGCCATGCTAATATGAAATCCGCTACAGTAGCAACCAGATTGTTCGTTCTAGGTAAGATGAATAGATCCCCGATAAGATATGCCACTACCCCTAAAACTAACGATAACAGGAATACCTCCCCAAATGTCATGGTATACATGACACCTAGTATAATATAAAGTAGAACAAAAGAAGCAATAAATTTGATTAGTAATGCTTTGACATGTTTCATTTATCATCCATCCTTATTGATTTTTTGCAAGCTTCGCGTAGTGTTGAAGATCTTAGAGCACTTTAATAACTTTGACCAGTCGTTCTAGCACTCAATCTCCCCCCTTCCGTACCCGTTAGCTACTCCTCATGATTCTCTTCCTTCAGCATCTATCACCAAGAACTCCCTTTCATCGAGGTCACCTTTTAAATTCCCTCATTGCTGCTACTTCGGTTATAGATTTTAGAAAAGGAGCTAAAAATTAAATTTAATAGGATAAGGAAGCGAATAGAAGGCAAATTAAAGATATGCCAAATGAAAGGAGAATTTTTGATGACACAAAATGCGAATCAAATTCTAAGTCAAATAAGTCAAATTGCAAAACAGTTAGAACAACAAGAAGCAACGAATGCCCAAACTCTTCAGCAAGGTCAAGTAGGCTCAGAGGGGCAGCAACAAATGGCAAACCTAGAAGAAAATGCTGCACAACAGCTTGAGCAAATGCAACAGCTTATCCAACAGTACCAACAATTAAGCCAGTCCCAACAGAGCTTCCAGGCTTCAACTGGAGTTAGCAGTTCAGCAACAGGTGCTCAATCTGCCCTACAACCTGGTTTTTCCGGAACAGATGCAGAAGAGGTTAGACAACAAAACCAACAATCTGCTCAAAACCAAAATGGTGGAAATACATTTAGCTAAATATATGATTTAACAGGAAGAGCCATAATCCCTTGAGGAATTATGGCTCTTCTTAACTTTCTCCCATTATCACCTGTGAAGCCTTCAGCCCTGAAACAACTGCGCCTTCCATAGTAGAAAAATATGGCTGTCTCGTATAATCTCCGGCCAACACTAGTCCTTGGATATCGGTTCTCTGATTCGGTCTCATCCAATCATTATTCGGTTCTAAGCTATAAAAATCCTCCGGGTGACTAACAATTCGATAGTTCAACAAGTTAGATTCCAAATCCAATCCTAATTCATATGCCTCAGCTATCACTTCTTTTATGATTTCTTCCTCTTTCATAGGAATGAATTTCTCTGGAGGAGTTAAAATGATAGAAAGACGACCTGGAACATGCGTAAATGTTGAACGGGATTGTTCTACAAAGCTCCCTAAAATCGTTAAGGGGCCAAAAGTTGTACGATCATATGGCAATACAGGTTTACTAAATTCCCTTTGCACCGTTACTGCAGGCATCGTAGGAAGCCGAAACAGTGTTTGAAAAGCTGGATGTTCAGCAAAATCTTCCCTTAATATCTTTTTAGCACCAGCTAAATCTGCTGCTAGTATAACATGACTTGCTCTTATTTCTTCCCCATTTGCTAAAATAACACCCTGTGACCTGACTGCTCTCTACTATCAAGCGCTTGACCTTCGTACCAGTTCGAACTTTCCCTTTATTTTGTTCAATCCTTGTTGCGATTGGATTTGCTAATAGCTCCGTCATACCACCTAAATATGCTCCAATTCTCATCTTATAAAATCTAGGCAATGCCGGGTAAAATAACCCAAAGAACACTTTTGCCGAGTATCGCTCAGGTGGTAAAAAGAAAACACCTGCACTTAATGGGATAATCAAATAATGAAGTGCATTCTCACTGACATGATGCTTTTCAGCAAACTCCTTTACACTATATTGATCAAGCCTATCTGGATTTCGCTTATACTCCAAGAACCCTTTTAGGAAAAACGGGACTAATGATAATTTATCCCTCATGGAAACAATATGATTATTCCCGATTAATCCTCGAACCATTTCAAACGGCCCGAAAATAGGGGAAATACCGAATACAGCAGTATCCTTTTTCCCTTTCACACGAACATCCACCTGCTCTTCCCATTGAACAATTTGGTTAATAGAAATACCAGCCTTTTTTAAAATCCGGGGAAGTTCTTTATAAAAGCCGATGTGGCGGTGAAATCCGGACTCAACCAGCATACCATCCTCATCCCAGGATGATGTGCGTCCACCAATGACCTTCTCTTTTTCAAGTACGATAACCGATTTCTCCTTCTCACTTAATTCCAATGCTGCTGTTAGCCCAGATAATCCTGAACCAATAATAATGGCATCAGATCGCTGCATCATCATTTCCACCTTACCAAGAGTAATTTCTTTTATCTTTCCAATTAAGGCTCGTTTTATTTATAGGAGGTTTTTTTTATGACTAGTTGTCATATGCTTGTTACCTTTACTTAATATGTTGTTACGTTTGCGGGTCATGAAAAACGTGTATATAAATACTAAACCCGTTACCATAAATAACTTTAGATAGGGAGTGGAACGTATGGAAGGTTTTAACCATATCTTGTTAGCTTTTGACGGTTCTAAATATAGTGTCCGAGCATTACAGACCGCAGAACAACTGACCAAATGGAGTGGTGCAAGATTAACAGTCGTATTTGTCCAAGAACCATCACTTGACCATACTGTAACACCTGGAGTCATAACGGGGAGAGATGCAGGATTATACCATACACATGTTGGCGCAATTCCTACACCAAACGAGGGAACGCCAAGTGAATTGAATCACACGTATCTACAAGATAATACTGCCGACAAAGTGCTCAATAACGCCTCTGTAAGACTATCAAAGCTCACAAACGTAGATTACGAGATTTTATCAGGAAAACCAGCAGCAGAAATAATTGCCTTTGCTGAGGAGAAGGATGTTGATCTCATTATTATGGGGAATCGTGGCCTTAGTGGAATTAAAAAGTTAGTCACAGGAAGTGTAAGTAAAAAAGTAGTAGAGGAAGCAAGTTGTTCCGTAATGGTTATTAAATAAAGAATTGATAATGACGGGACTGTACTACCCAGTGGAGGTGGGACTGTACTACCCAGTGGAGGTGGTACAGTCCCTGCCCACTTCTTATTTTCTATTCAAAATATAAATTGCCCCACCATAGCCAAGCACACACCAGATAAGTAAATTAATGTAATTGCCCAAGGAAGCATCAAATGTTGATGAAGCTAGTGATGCGCGCATCACTTCTGCCATGGAATATATCGGAAGTACTTCGTGAAGTGTTTGTAGCCATTCTGGTAGTCGATCCATTGGAAAGTTGACTGGTGAGAACATAAGAGCTCCAAAGACAATTACTTGGGATAAGGCTAAAGATGTCGTTGGAGATAATAGATAAGATAATCCATATCCTACTCCAATGGAAGTGAGTGCAATCATGAGAAGCGCTGGAACTATTGTCCATGAAATATCATATCCTGGTTGATACAGCAAATGAGCAATAAAAGAGGCAACAACAATACCAGGAATCGTAATCAATAACCATATCGTCGTATCCGCACTAAGTATAACGGAACGGTTCACTGGCCATGTTCGCATAAATTCCATGAAGCCATCTGTTTTGGATGTACCTACTTGTTGTGGAAGTATGACTAACCCCGTAAATATTAAGATAATGGTCGGAGCACCTGTTGCCAAATAGAGGATGGAATGGGTGTCTGGACTAGGCATTAGGTAAGTAAACCCTATCACAATTCCAATGGATATCAGGATTTGCATTAAAGCCATAAAGATTAAAAAGCCAGCGTTTCTTAAGAATTGCATTTGAAAAACATACTTGTAATGGCTATATATTTTCATGAGGAAACCACCACCTTATTAGAGGTTAGTTCAATATAAGCATCTTCAATGGTTGTCGGTGTTAAGGAATAATCCATTACATTCCCTAACTCCACCTGCTCACCAGCCCACGCAACTGCATTTGTAACATTTTCCGTATTCATCTTGATAATTAGTCGAGATCCGCTTTGATGATAGGAAATAGCCCATTCAGGAATATATCGTTCCTCCATTTTTTCTAGTAGATTCAATTCGATTCGCATTTGATTACTTACGGAACGTTTTACTTCGGAAGGGGTTCCTTGTGTAAGAATTTTCCCTTGATTAATGATCGCAACACGGTCCACTGCTTTTTCTGCTTCCAACACATTATGGGTAACTAATATAACTGAGGTACCATTATCGGTTAAATTTCGAATGACATCCCATAAATAACGCCTACGAACTGGGTCGACATCATTGGTTGGTTCATCTAAGATGACTAGCTTACCAGGGGCAATGACCGCCATACAAAAGGCAGTAAGTCTACGGGCACCACCAGAAAGCCTTTCCCCCTCTTTATCAGCCCATTTCTCCATATCCAATGCCTCAAAGAGCATATCAAGTCGCTTCGGGTTATAGTTTTTTCCAGCTCGCATTTTCCCAATAATGGAAACTGCCTGCCTAGGGGTAAGAAATCCTAAAGGTACTTGGGACTGTGGCTGAACCGAACAAACAGACCGTGCATACACACGATTGTCCGTCACTGATTTTCCAAATAGGCGAATCTCTCCTTGCTCCGGCGTTACTAAACCTACTATTTGGTTCACTAAAGTGGTTTTTCCCGCACCATTCTGCCCTAATAAGCCGACTATTTCTCCTTCCTTCATCGTAAGCGAAATATTATCATTCGCTATTAATTTTGACTTCCCCTTCCCTTTAAACACCTTTGTCACACCGTTTATCTCCAGTACCATTATCCCATCTCCCCATGTGCTTTAGATACTTTTTGCAGAAATTCTACAACACCTTTATCCATTGGATAGAACACAACGCCTTCTTCTAGACCTTTTAATGATTCCCACAAGTTACCGAGCAGTTGTTCATCATGATCAAACATTTTCTCAGCTTGCTTCAGCCAACGCTCTGCAAGCTGTAAAGCCAGGTCAGAATGCGGGTCGATGTCCTGATGTTTTTTGATATCATAGACAGCCTTCATCCATTCACGAATATCTTCCTCACTCATCGTTTCATTGCATTCAATTATCTTTCTCATTTCTTCCTCATTCATAAAATGATTATATTGCTGTATTAATTCTTCAGGTTCCTGGTGATAGAACTTCATGATTAGCGAAATGATTGGCCAACTAATCTTCTCTTCAAACTCAATCGAGTATAGTACGCCTTGAAGTGCTTGTTCTAGCATTTTCAGACGTTCCTGTTCCCGCTTCACCATGTCTAATTGTTCTTGGATTGACTCCTGCCAATTTAATTTGGAGCTTTGCAAGATAGCATTAATCTTATCCAACGAAAATCCCATATACTTCAATGCCAGAACACGCTCTAGCCGCATGACATCATCCTCACTATATAGCCGATGCCCACCACTCGTTCTCGATGAAGGCTTAACGAGACCAATCTCATCGTAATAATCTAATGTTCTTCTAGTTACCCCGGTATTTTTCGATAAAGTACCAATCGTGTACATGACACCACCCTTTCCCAATTTTCTTAAGTATAAAACAACACGTTACGTGATGTTCAATAGATATATACAAAATAATTTGATATTTTATTATGATGGTTTATTAATATTGGATTATAGGGGTGTAGATGGCTTGATTTATTACTTTTTTCTCCATCTCTTCCTCGGTTAGGATAGAGGTGCTCTCTCTGTTACCTTTTTGGCTGTTTCTTTCGTATTTAGGCCACCGATGTACGCTCTCTATTACCTTTTTCTCTACTTCTTCCGTATTTAGGTCACCGATGTACGCTCTCTATTACCTTTTTCTCTGCTTCTTCCGCATTTAGGTCACTGAGGTGCTCTCTCTGTTACCTTTTTCACTGTTTCTTTCGCATTTAGGTCACTGAGGTGCTCTCTCTGTTACCTTTTTCACTGTTTCTTCCGCATTTAGGTCACTGATGTACGCTCTCTATTACCTTTTTTGCCTGCTTCTTCCGCATTTAGGTCACTGATATGCGCTCTCTGTTACCTTTTTCTCTGCTATTTCCTCGTTTAGGTAACAGACGCACCCTCTCCGATACCTTCCCCATCGTATCTCCCTCATCCTGGTCACAGCCCCCACTATCTAAAGCACAAAAAAGCAATCAAAATCGTCACTTGATCTTGATTGCCTCTGCTATGATTAATCAAACATTCTACTGATCCCAAAGTAATCTGTCAGTGGTTGCTTTCTTCCTTTATAATGCCAGTCATGATATGCCTGAAATACTTTCATGGTATCTCCATTGGCCCATTCTTCCACTAGATACTTTACGGCTAGGAAGCTTCGCCAATAGTCATACATAATACTGGTTAAACTGCCCTTGTAACTGGCTTGACCAAAATAATCTAATGAATGCTTGCCGTACTTTTCTTTAAATATGGCAACTAGTTCTGTTTCTACCTTGGTAAATTCATTAAATTCATGTTCATCTAACATCGCTTTCCGCGGTAAAAACTCACACATGCCTTCCTCAAACCAAATACTATCTTCTCGTTCTTCATCAAACTCATCTGGGAACAGATCTAGATGATGTGTTAGTTCATGCCCTAATATCGAGAAAATATGATTTTCGGAAATCGTTTCATAGAAAGATTCTATTTCAGGGTCCTCAAGTCCCTCCAGTTGTCTTAAGAAAAGACTTCTCCAAGCTTCAATGTCTGGTGTGAAGTAAATTAGGTCTTTATTGGTATAGGCAGGGATTGGTACCGTGGAGAAAGTCTCGGTTGCTAGTTCTGCTGTAGTCCAGACGATTCCTTTGGGTAATTCGGTTAAAGCATAATGCTCTTCCAATTCCCGTTGATAAAGGGATAAGCGACTCATGAAAAATTCCATAACGGGTTGGTGTTTCATGTAGTCTTCTACTTTTTCAAAAGCATAGATTTGTTTCATATTTTATCCTCCGTCCTAGGACCTATAAAAAGTATCTCGCCCTATTAAAAAAGCTCTGTAGACGTTACATTCTACAGAGCCTAACTTTAGGGGCCGTACTTTCGTCCCTATGCTTCTTGATAACTATTAATTAGCCCAAGTGTTTTTGCCGTCCGTTCTAATACTTCTTTAGCTAATGCCGGATTATCAGATAAAGAACGTCCATATGATGGGATCATTTCTTTAATTTTGGGTTCCCACTCTTGCATGCGTTCTGGGAAGCATTTTGCTATGACTTCAAGCATTACATGCACCGCGGTAGATGCTCCTGGTGAAGCACCTAGCAATGCAGCGATTGACCCATCTGCTGCACTAACTACTTCTGTACCAAATTGAAGGGTTCCTTTACCGCCTGCTTCTGTCTCCTTAATTACTTGCACACGTTGACCTGCCACGACCATATCCCAGTCTTCACTTTTAGCTTCTGGGATAAACTCACGTAATTCTTCCATTCGTTTTTCTTTCGTTAATAAGACCTGCTGGATTAAGTATTTCGTTAGGGAGAAATTCTTAACGCCCGCTCCGATCATATTGAACACATTATGTGGTTTTACTGAGCGAATTAAATCAAAGTATGAACCCGTCTTTAGGAACTTCGGAGAAAATCCTGCAAACGGTCCAAATAATAATGATTTCTTTTTATCAATATATCTCGTGTCTAAGTGTGGTACAGACATCGGTGGCGCACCAACCTTAGCCTTTCCATATACTTTCGCCTGGTGTTTTTCCACCACTTCTGGATTATTACATACCATAAATAATCCACTTACAGGGAATCCACCAATACCTTTTCCTTCTGGGATTCCAGATTTTTGCAGTAAGTGTAAGCTACCTCCACCTGCACCAAGAAAGACAAATTTAGCAGTGTGATATTCTACGGTTCCGCTTTCAAGATTTTTTACCTTCAATTCCCAGGAACCGTCACTGGTGCGTTTCATATTTTTTACACTATGATTATAGTTAATCGTTACATCTTTTTCTCGTAAATGATCAAATAATGTACGTGTTAATGCCCCAAAGTTAACATCCGTACCAGAATCAATCTTCGTAGCTGCTATCGGTTCATCAGAATGACGACCCTCCATAATAACTGGAATCCATTCCTTTAGCTTATCCGGATTATCGGAGAATTCCATTCCACTAAATAGCGGACTTTTTGACAGCGCTTCAAACCTTTTTTTCAAAAATTCTACGTCTTTTTCCCCTTGTACTAAGCTCATATGCGGCAGTGGCATAACAAAGTCTTCTGGATGTTTAATTAACCCCTTATCCACCAGGTAAGACCAGAATTGTCTAGAAAGCTGAAACTGTTCATTGATATTGATTGCTTTCTTAATATCAATAGATCCATCTGATCTCTCAGGAGTATAGTTTAACTCACATAATGCCGAGTGCCCTGTTCCAGCATTATTCCATTCGTTCGAGCTTTCTACCCCTGGCTCTCTTAGTTGCTCCAATACGGTAATCTTCCAATCTGGTACCAATTCTTTAAGCAATGACCCCAATGTTGCACTCATGATGCCGGCACCAATTAAGATAACATCTGTTTTCATTCCATTGTTGCTCATTTTCCCCATCCCTATCTTCTAGAAGTGCTTAAATCAATTGTAGGCGCATCCAATTTTAGAAATATTCACGCCTTACAAAAATTATTTTCTAAAATCATTATAACATATTACTAGTTTAGCAGATTTTTTTCGAATTATATATTAATTGGTATTTATTAATCGATATTTTCTAGTATTACTTTTTATTGCCTCACCCTGTAAAACGATGTCAATTCCAGTCAACTACCACTTTGTAAATAAAATTACTTTTCGGAGTAATTTGTTATTGCCTTTAAACGTAATCTACATTACTATATGAAGTAAGGAGGTGAAAATCAGATGGAAACGATACGTTTAAATGTTTCATTATTGCGTAGAAGAGTACCGAATCTAACCAGTGCGGCCAAATCAATTGGCTTACGACCGGCTACTGTTTCGAATCTATGTACAGGAAAAATTCCAATTGAACGCGCTGAAGTAAAGACCTTAGTTGCACTTGCAACACTCGCTAAATGTAGTTTAGATGAGCTAATTATAAGAGGGGAGTCAGTGGAAATGATCGAAACCAAAATTAAAACATTGGATTTGTTTGCACCTATATCTAAAGGTGGGACTGTTGGCTTAGTAGCCCGTCCAGGAATGGGGCAGCTTGTTTTGTTAAGAGAGTTGTTTTATAGGCTTCATGATGATGGATATTCCATAATTCTATTAAAACCAGAAGGAAACCATCCGGAGTTGAAGGATTTAACAGACTTTGATGTAGTTAATGTGGTAGACTCGATTGAAAAAGCTTATGAACAAATGATTACCATTGGAGTAGAGCAAGAAATTATATTCACAGCAGATCGTTCTCATGTTTTAACTGGTGAGATATTTGAGCTACAAGACCAGCTTCAAGCATATGATTTAAAATCTATTACTACTTTCCTACTTGATTTAAAAGGAACTGTCGTAGATGAGGATCTACCATATGGACCTTTAGAAACATTACTATACTTTGATGCCGACCTCGCAGCAAGACATAGCTTCCCTGCTATCAATCCAATCTTTTCTACTTCTTCTGTTCTAGAGGGAGCTCACCTAGACCAACATCATCTATTTACACAACAAAGAGCTAGAAAATTATTACGCCGTTATCGAGAGCTACGTTCTATCGTCACGGTGCGTGGACTAGATAAAATTCCAGAAGCAGATAAGGAGATTTATCATAGAGGAGAACGTCTAGAAGCCTATCTAACACAGCCATTTTATGTAGCGAAAGAATACTCTGGAATAGAAGGTGAATCTGTAGATCTCACTACGACACTAAATGATGTACGAAAGATATTAGATGGTGGAGCAGATTCTCTTAATACTAAAGCGTTAACTTATATCGGGAAACTATAACATTCCCCTACCAAAGGCTGGGACTCAGCGAACACTTTGTCTCAGCCACACTTCTCTTTTTTATTCTATGACGATAATAACTCCAATACATTCCCATCTGGATCAATCACATGAAAAACAGACTGCCCAGGCATTCTTCTCACTCGAAAATTACTTGCTTCTAATTGTCGATAATAATGGAATATCTTAATTGGATCTGACTGTTTGATAGCTTGTAATAGTCCAGAAATCATTTCATTGTATTCTGGTTTCCGCTCCGTCCCTATCTCTTTCGTTGACTGTAGCTTTTTTCTAGAACGATGAAGTGCTGTTTTTACTACTTCATTACTCACTCGCAGCATGGAAGCGATCTCCTTAGAGCTATAGCCGAATACATCCTTTAAGGTAATCAGCATCGTATACTTTAGAGGCAACCTCGTTAATACGATTTCCATTAAACCATCCAATTCTAATAAGTTGTCTTCCTTACCGTATATATCCTCGTAAGCAACACTCTCCCCCTTTTGTTTCCTTCTATCATCAATTAGTAGGTTTCTAGCTACTGTACAAAAAAAGGAATGGGTAAATTCCCGTTGGGGTTCTTTTTGTTTTAACACAAAGACTTTGAGCATCGTTTCCTGGACAAGGTCTTCCGCTAACCAAGGGTCTCCAGTTAGCTTTAAGCAATATTTATATAGCTTATGAATCTGCATTTCTAAATTCGGAACGATCATGATTTACACCTTATTTGAAAAATATTTTTAAAACAGGTAACTTTTCTACTATTATATACGTTATAAGGAGGAATTTCGTATGAAGGAGGGACATTATGTTCAAAATAGGGAGTATTTTTATTCCGGTAACAGACATCGAAAAATCAACTGCGTGGTATGAGAAATTTCTCGGAGTGAAAAAGATTGATAGTTGGGAAGATGGGGCCGGTTTTTATTTACCAATTGGTTCAACACAACTTGCCTTAGTAAAAGTAGATTCCCAACAGCCGACAGAGTTTACGACAACAGGTAATCAAAAAAACAGTTATTATAACTTTGTTGTGGAGGATATTGAATCTACCCACCAACATTTTCATGATCATGGTGTTGTGACGACTGAAGTAGACGACTTTGGCGGGATGAAGTTCTTTGACTTTTTCGATCCGGATGGAAATCCATTTAGTGTGGTGAATGAAGTTGAAGGTTCCCCTTATCATTCAGATCATGTTCGAAGGTTGCAGGAGAACGATTTAAAGGGTAAATAATGAAGGAAAAAGGCGCGCCCGCTTAAATGGGATGCGCCTCCTTTGTTTACTTCGCTATACTTTCTTAACATACTCCGACTTTAACTGCATGGCGCCAAAACCAGCGATTTTACAATCAATATTGTGGTCACCGTCTACTAAGCGAATGCCCTTCACCTTTGTTCCTTGCTTTAACACAGAAGAGCTGCCTTTTACTTTCAAGTCCTTTATAACGGTTACCGTATCGCCATCGTGTAATATATTGCCATTGGCATCTTTTATAACTAGCTCTTCCCCACTGTCTTGCTCTTGATTAAGCACCCATTCATAGCCGCACTCCGGGCAAATGAGCATGGTTCCGTCCTCATATGTATATTCTGAGTTACACGTTGGGCAATTAGGTAAATTCATAGTTAACAGGCTCCTCACAATTTAAATTTTCTATTTCGCATTAAGGTTTCTTAAGATCATGTAGGACTCCCCCATGGACACCCTATTCAAATCTCTTCTTAAAGCAAAGGATAATCTTTTCAATCATTGCATATTCAGTACTACAGTATGAAAACGATTCTCTCGCACTATTATATCATGTATCCGCATCATCTAGTTTTTTTCATTCCTCCATCCTCTAGGTATGTATTCCACTCCATTTGGGAAGAAAAGGTACTATAAAAGATTAATTATAGAAAGTGGTATGCAGATGATAGAGTTTTTAAAAGAAGTTGGCTTGATATTTGGTAGAATTATTACCATTTTACCCTTGCTTCTCATCGTTACCTTACTTATGGGGAAACGAGCCATTGGTGAGTTACCTGTTTTTGACTTCCTAATCATTGTTACCTTAGGTGCGGTAGTTGGAGCCGATATTGCTGATCCTAGTATTCACCATCTCCCAACCGCCATGGCGATTATTGGAATCGGGATTCTCCAAAAAGTTGTCGCCAAATGGAAAATATCTAATCGGAAAATAGGGAGATTATTTACCTTTGAACCTACCATCGTGATACATAATGGCAAGTTCATCCATAAAAATCTCAAAAAGCTTCGTTACTCGATAGATAATATCTTGCAAATGCTAAGAGAGAAAGATGTATTTGATATCAGTGATGTGGAAACAGCGATTATCGAAGCGAATGGGTCGCTTAGTGTATTGAAGAAGCCGTTAAAAAATACTGTTACATTAGAAGATATGAATATGATGAACCCTACCTCCAACATAACGTTTCCTGTCATTATAGAAGGAACGATATACACGGATGTTTTAGCTGATTTAAACGTTGATGAGGATTGGATACGAACACAGCTATCACAGCAAGGAATTGATGAGGTGGATAAGGTATTCTTTGCTTCCATTAATAAATATTTAGAATTACAGATCTCGTTATATGATGATCATTCTATTACGATTCCGCCGATTAAGCATTAATTTCTAAGCGCTTCAGAATTTCTGAGGCGCTTTTTATTATGCTATAAAATCTATCATTCTAGTAAACAACAATAAATTTACATTATTCTTACCCCCGCTTTACATTGGCTTAGTAGAACATCTATATAATGAAATTTGTCGACTTAGGTATTATTTTAGGAGGTTACAACTTGAAACTAGCGTTAAACAATATCTCAATGAAGTTTGATGATATTACCGCTGTAGACAATCTAACGGTCACGATTAATGAAGGAGAGCTAGTATGCCTTCTTGGCCCAAGCGGATGTGGGAAAAGTACAACATTATTTATGCTAGCAGGATTATATAAGCCATCTTCTGGGAAACTCTATTTCGGTGAAAAGTTAGTCAATGATATAGAGCCCGAAGACCGCGGGATTGGCATGGTATTTCAAAATTATGCCCTCTACCCGCATCTATCTGTACTGAAAAACATCATGTTTCCATTAAAGATGGCAAAAGTACCTAAAAAAGAAGCGGAAGAAAGAGCAATTGAAATGGCCAAGCTTGTCCAAATCGAACATTTGCTAGACCGTAAGCCAAAGCAACTTTCTGGTGGCCAACAGCAACGCGTAGCCATTGCTCGTGCCCTTGTTAAAAAGCCGAATCTATTATTACTAGATGAACCATTATCAAACCTAGATGCTAGACTTCGATTAGAAATGCGCGAAGAAATTCGCCGAATTCAGCAAGAGGTCGGGATTACAACCATTTTCGTAACCCATGACCAAGAAGAGGCGATGAGTATTTCAGATAGGATCTTACTTATGAAGGATGGGAAATATCAACAATATAGCCCGCCTCAGGATATGTATGATTTTCCTGAAAATGCATTCGTAGGTAAGTTCATGGGGAGTCCGCCTCTCAATATGATTCCCGTAATGTTAAATGAAGGAAGTATTACCATTAAGGATACCGAACAGTCCTTCCCTAACCCACTTACCATAAATCAAGCATTATCCTCATCTAATGAGGCATTATTAGGTGTACGTGCGGAAGATTGGACCATTGCAAAAGACACATCAGAAATACGCTTAACGGCCCTTGTTGAATTAGTTGAAAGAATCGGTCGAGATACATTACTATCTGCCACGATTGGCCGACATTCTATTCGTGCCCTAGTAGACCCCGAATTTACGATTCAGCCAGGGGACGCAGTAGATTTAACGATTCGGAATGATCGTTTCCACCTATTTGATGCAAAGACAGAAGCGAATTTAGGGTTAAAAAATGAATAAGGAGGGCTTTTGTTGAATCTAAAACCAACATTATCCAGTACATTAAAAGCTCTTCTATATTTATTACCAGCACTCGTTATATTAGGTGTTTTCAATATCTATCCGATTATTAAGTCTTTTATCATGAGCTTTTATACCGATTATGATTATTTCAATGATGTTGTTTATGAGTACGGATGGGATAATTTTTCTTACATTTTTCAGGACCATGAATTTTGGACATCGGTTAAGAACACGTTCATTTTTGTTCTCGGGGTAGTACCCGCATCCATTGTTATCTCATTAGTCATCGCGATCATGTTAAACTCGAACATTCGATTACGAGGAATATTCCGTTCTATCTACTTTATTCCATTTGTTACTTCCGTTGTTGCGATCTCGATCGTTTGGCGTTGGATTTATCATACGGAATATGGGTTGATGAACTATTTCCTTGGCATCTTTGGAGTCGATCCAATCAAGTGGTTAACAGATCCAGAGTGGGCCATGCCTGCACTTATTATTATGAGTATTTGGAAAGGGTTAGGCTATAACATTATTATTTTCCTAGCCGGATTACAAAACATTGATAAGCAATATTACTTAGCAGCTCAAATCGATGGTGCCAAGCCACTTAAACGGTTCTTTCACATTACCGTGCCTTTATTATCTCCGACTACATTTTTTGTTTCGATTGTAGCAATTATTAATAACTTTAAAGTGTTCGATGAGATTTTTGCATTATTTGGTGGTAAACCCGGCCCTGCTTATAGTGCCCAAACTATTGTCTATTACATATATGAGAAGTTTTACAATGAATGGCAATTTGGGATTGCATCAGCCGCAGCTTATATACTATTTATCATCATCTTCATCTTTACCCTTGTCCAACTATACATAGGTAAGCGCAGGGTGAATTACTAATGGAGAGGGGAATTAAGATTGTACAAAAAAGCTGCTCTATCTAAAGGTTTTATCTATTTGATCTTAATACTTGGTAGTTTCTTAATGTTATTACCTTTTATCTGGATGCTAAGTACTTCATTGAAGACATCTGGGGAAGTGACAGCAATGCCACCCGTTTGGATTCCGGATGACCCTAAGTGGGAAAACTATCAAGACGCTTGGGCCATAGCACCATTTCTCCGTTATACGATGAATAGTCTCATCGTTACCGTTCTGTCTACATTGGGAGAAGTGCTTACCACCATTCTCGCAGCCTATGCGTTCTCCCGTATTAACTTCTGGGGACGTGATGTTGTATTTGCTGTTCTCTTAGGTACGATAATGGTTCCGGGAGAGGTGCTACTCATTCCAAACTATGTAACACTAGCCAATCTAGGATGGATTAATCAATATGAAGCATTAATTGTCCCATGGCTAGCTAGTATTTTCTCTATCTTTTTATTACGTC
Organism: Ornithinibacillus liuyingii; assembly: GCF_055550225.1. Lineage (NCBI taxonomy): Bacteria > Bacillati > Bacillota > Bacilli > Caryophanales > Bacillaceae > Ornithinibacillus > Ornithinibacillus liuyingii. The sequence continues at coordinate 185,174 of NZ_JBPWOS010000008.1, forward strand.
AGTTTTTCCTTGGGATTCCGAAAGAGCTATCCTACGCAGCCAAAATCGATGGCTGTCGCGACTTTCGTTTCCTTTGGACCATCATGGTTCCATTGGCAAAGCCGGCCATCATTACAATTGTTCTATTAAAAGCAATTGGCAGCTGGAATGCTTTCTTATGGCCATTAATTGTAACCCAATCCAAAGAAATGCGAACATTACCTGTTGGGCTAACTTCCTTTAGTACGGAAGCTGGTACTGTATACGAATTATTAATGGCTGCTTCCACAATGATTATTCTACCTATGATTATCCTTTATCTTGTTTTACAAAAATACATCATTGAAGGTGTTGCAAAAGCAGGAATTAAGGGCTAATCGATTTATGGTTTTACAAGGGCCAACCCTTATGAAATATAAAACTAATCCTAGGAGGAAACTATGTTGAAAAAGCTTCTATTAACTTTACTTATTTCTCTTTTAACCATCGCTTTAGTAGCTTGCGGCAATAACGGTGACAAAGAGGAAGGTAACAAAGACGAAGGTAACAAGGAAAACACAGAAACTAATGCTACACCATCCGAATCCAATACGGATTCAAGTGTTGTGACATCATTAGATCAGCCGATTGAAATTGAATTCTGGCACGCTATGAGTGGTGGACATGAACAAGCATTAGAAAAAATCACCGACGATTTCAATGCATCACAAGAAAATATCACAGTGAAATTAGTTAATCAAGGTAGTTATGATGATCTTTCCACTAAAAACATGGCTGCGGCAAGAGCAAATACGCTTCCAGTACTAACACAATCGTATGAAGACTGGATTACAGAATATCTGGAAAATGATTTAGTAGCTGATATGACGCCATATGTTACCGATTCAGAAATTGGCTTCTCTGAAGAAGAATTAAACGATATCGTAGAAGTTTTCCGTGAAATGAACACTTGGGATGGAAAATACTACGGACTACCTTTCAATAAAAGTACACGTATTATGTTCTATAATGTAGATTACTTAGAAGAAGCAGGTGTTGACGTTCCAACGACTTGGGATGAGCTTCGTAAAGTTGCAGAAGCGACAACAGGGGAAAAAGACGGAAGAAATGTTATCGGTCTAGGTCTAGAAAACTCTGTAACATTAGAATTTAACCAATGGGTACACCAAGCTGGTGGTGTTTACTTTGATGAAGCAAATGGAACCTTTGAAATGAACTCTGCTGAAGGTAAAGAAGCATTAGAATTTGTTTATGGCATGATTGAAGATGGCATCGCGCGTACTGCTGGTGAGGATGGTTACATGTCAGAGCCATTTGCTCGCGGAGATGTAGCACTTTACATTGGTTCATCTGCTGGTATTCCTTATGTAGCAGCTCCAGCTGAAGAAAACGGATTGAACTGGGGAGCTGCCGTTCTACCTGCTGGTAAGCAAGCAGCAACACCATTTGCAGGTACAAACGTATCCGTATTCTCTTCTGCAACAGAAGAAGAGAAATATGCCGCTTGGGAATATATGAAGTTCTTAATTAACACTGAAAACACGACTTACTGGGCAATGGAATCTGGTTATCTACCAGTTCGTTACTCTGCACTTGAAAGTGACGAATGGAAAGCTTATGTCTCTGAAAATCCAGAGTATGGCGTAGGGGAACAGCAATTTGATGCTGGCTTCTATGATCCTCGTATCAAAGGTGCCTATGCATTAAAAAATGCTGTAGCAAAAGAGCTAGACCGCGTTCTACTTGGTGAAATTACAGTTGACGAAGGACTAGCTAACGCAGAAGAAGCTGCTAAAAGAGAGCTTGGCCAATAATTTAAGTTAACGACTTTTATAGTAAAGGAACCTGGATATTCAGGTTCCTTCACTTATTATTAAAAGGAGATACATATATGAATAAAACAACATTAACATTCTATGGTGGGTTACGTTCGATTGGCGGGACAATTGTCTCCCTACAATATGGAAGTGACCGCGTTATTTTTGACTTTGGACTTGTTTACAGCCCTCAAACCAACATTTTAGATGGTCAAATACAAGTAAGAGAAAGCGCCATGACCCGTGATTACTTAACATTAGGGCTTATTCCAAAGATAGATGGCATCTATCATGAAACCTCATTACCTATAGGCTCTTCATTAATACCAGCCAATCAATATCAAGGGAAAACGGCTGTCCTTATCTCCCATTTACACTTAGATCATATCGGTGGCATGGGCTTCATCGACCCATCTATTCCAGTGTTTATGAGTAAGGATTCACATGACCTATACCAAACATTAGAAATGATTGGTGAAGGAGTTAATGGGGATAGAACCTATGAATCTTGTGAATACGACAAACCTTTCTTCGTTGGGAAAATAAAAATAACACCACTTCAGGTGGATCATGACATTCCTGGTGCTTGTGGATTTCATATCGAAACACCAGATGGCTCGGTTGTCTATACCGGGGATCTTCGCTTACATGGTACTCACCCAAAACGAGTGGAATCATTTATTACGAAGGCAAAAACACTTGGTTTTGATGTAGTCATTATAGAAGGTACTACCCTACGTAGTGAGGATGAGCTTCCTGGAGAATTGCTGGTTGCCAATAAGGATATCCCGGCGGAGCTAATAACCGAACCCAAGGTACCAAAGGTAATGGCTGAGCTACTTCACGACAAGCAAGGAATCGGTATCTTTAACATTTACCACAGAAATATAGATCGAATTGCCGGAGTGTTACAAGCAGGACAGTTACTAAATCGGAAAGTGGCCTTCGAAATTGGCACGGCCCAGCTCGCAGCTAATTTGTTAAATACAACGTCATTTTACATTTATGAATCGGAATCGCTAAGACTTTTAAGGGAAAATAGCCAATTACAAGACTGGCAAATAAATTTGCTCGATACGTATCCTTCCCTTTCTGCTCAAGTGATTAATAAGAGTCCTCATGAATACCTATTACAAAATTCATACGATCACGCTTTAGAGCTATTTGATCTCAACACGGAAAAGGGACTATATTTCCATTCTGACGGTGTGCCATTGGGGGATTATGATCCAGCTTTTCATAACCTCAAGCGCATACTAGATTATCTTGGTCTGGCTAAAGTTGCTGTTGGAACAGGAGGACATGCACTACCACAACATTTACAATATATCGTGGAGGAATTAGATCCAAATGTGTTAATACCGCTTCATAGCTTTCATCCAGAACGATTAACACCTAAAAGAGGGATTCAATTGCTACCACAGTATGGGAAAACTTATATGTTGGAGAACGGAGCATTAGTGGAGCAAGACATATAGATTGGTAGTAGAAGGGACTCCGAGGCTTGAGTCCCTTCTGCTAGAATCACACTATTTCTGTAGTTTATCCGATATATGCTTTACCGCCTTCATAAATGCTTCTACAAAAGCTTCTCTTTGAACAGAGTGTAACACATGAACATTCGGTTCCTTCTCCATCCGATTTCGATAATCTACAACTGTCGCTCCCGATGTTATCCCTTCTAAGGACACTTCCACATAATAATCCTTCCCTTGAAATAACTCTGGTTTCAATAAATACATAACCGCACATACGTCGTGGAAGTGTAATACTTGGTCATAGTTCTCCTCGTCGAAGGGCGTTTTCTTGATGGCATCTAAGTAAAAGGTTACGAGTTGGTATGCTTTCTCTGCAAATGCAGTTCCAATCTCTAGAATTTGCTTTGCCTCTGCTGGTGTGACATATGCCTTATGGGTTACATCTAATCCACTCATCACAATCGGAATTCCCGAACGGAATACAATCTCAACCGCGTGTGGATCGACATAAGCATTGAATTCAGCAAACGGAGACATATTGCCCCCAACAGCTGCCCCACCCATCCAGGAGATTTGTTGAATATTTGATTTCACCTCTGGATGTGCTAATAGAAGTGCCGCGACATTCGTTAATGGACCGGTTGCTACAATCGTTATTTTCTCTTTACTATTCATAATCGTATCCAGCATTGCGCTAATAGCAGGACGCTCGCTTATTGGTAATGTCGGCTCAGGGAACGAAACATTGCCAAAGCCACTCTCCCCATGGATATCCTCTGCTACTTCTAACGCTCGGAATATCGGCTGCTCTAAACCACGTGCAACTTCTACATCTGCTCCAATATAACTTAAAAATGCCCGTGCATTATAATTTGTTTTCGCTTGGGGAATGTTACCAGCGCAAGTGGTCACTAACCGAATATCTAATACATCATCATTAGCAAATGCTAAAGTGAGCATCATGGCATCGTCAATTCCCGGATCTGTATCAATAATAATTGGTAATCTTGTCATGAGAATCTACCCCTTATCGTAATGTATTTGTATCCTATCCATGCTTTGCCTACTATACTCCTTATTTATTCTCTATAACCTTGGCAAGCGAGTGTAATGCATCATACTGATAAATTTCATAGTTACGGCCTACTTTTAACAGGTATCGTTTTTCACAAAATTGGTTTAGTACATACAATAAATGGCGGTATGACACGCCTAAATAATCACAAACTGTTACATGCTTTTCTTTATACACCCCTCGGTCTGCCGTTTGCAAAATAAAATCTGCAAGTCTGTTTTCTAGTGGAAAGGCGAGGCTCTGTGAATATTTAGCCGCCATATTGGTCGCCTTCAAACTTAAGAATTTCGTCAATTCTCTAAGGAACTTCGTATCTTCCAGTAATTTCTTTCGATAGTGGGTTATAGGAAGCGCAAAGCAGATCGTCTTCGTTGTCGCTTGAATACCCTTTGTATAATACACGTCATGTAACAATTCCATTTCACCAATATATTCACTTTCATTGATAAAATTAATTAAGGAAACCTTTCCGTTCTGATGGGTAATGTAAATCTTTGCCTTTCCCTCTATCACATAAAATAAATAATTGGGTCGCATACCTTCTTGAATAATCCAATCATCCCGCCTGTATTCATGGACTTCCATGTACTCCTCTATTGGAAACGAAAATAAATGACCGATTGCGTTCTCTTCTATAAATTTCCGCTTTTTCTCGCCTTTGTAAATTTCCATTTCTCACCTCATAATAAGAGATATCTCATATTCTTACTGGATACTTCCATGATATCATGCAATCAACAAGGGGGACAGAGAATGAATACACAACGTTGGATGAGTATGCAGTTTTTTAGTTTTTTTCTAACATGGGGAATTTTTCTACCTTATTGGTCAGGGTGGATGATTTATACAAAGGGTATTAGTGTCTCAGAGGCTAGCTTGATTATGAGTTTAGGTCTAGTGGCTAGAGGCTTGTCTACCTTATTTGCATTTCCGTATTTCTCCGGGAAAATTAGCAGTAAAATGTTATTGCATGTAACAGGAATTAGTACGATTATTGCGATTCTCTGTTATATTCCTGCAAGCGACTTTACTAGTCTACTAATCGTCACAATAGGCATACATATCTTTTATCCAACACTGATGCCTGCATTAGATAGCGCTGCTGGTGTCCTGATGCAAAATAAAGAATTACAGCATTATGGTAGAGCCCGGCAATGGGGTTCGATTGGATTTGTGTCTGTCGGCATGGTATTGACTATTTTTACCGATAGATTTGGTGATGACATCATTTTATGGGCATTATTACTTGGTATGATTGGATTTGTTGGACTAGGCTTTATGCAAACACCAACCGTTTTAGCAGAAAAACCACAAGCGAGTAGTTCGCGCAGTGGCATGCTCCAGTTGTTCCGTATAAAGCACTTTAGCATCGTCTTGATTATTGTTATCCTACTACAAGCAGCACATGCTACTTATTACAATTATGGCTACATCTTTTTACAGGATATCGGTGCACCTGTTTATCTGATTGGCGTTATCATTAACATTGCTGTTTTAGCAGAAATTCTATTCTTTGCGATAGCGGACAAAGGCTTTCAGAAATATTCTGTCGGATCACTGCTGACTTTAGCTGCATTCGGTTCGACCATACGTTGGATATTAGTGTTCGCTTTCCCGAATGTAATCGTGTTTAGTATTGCGCAGTTGCTACATGCCCTTTCTTTTGCGATGGGACATTATGCTTTTATGAAATATTTAATCAAGCATATTCCGAACGCACAAATACCTAATGCACAAGGGATGTATTCGGCATTAGCTCTAAGCTGGAGTACAGCCGTATTTACTATTTTCGGGGGATATTTATACGAAGTAGAACCGAGATTCGCCTTTATCGGTATGATCGTTTGTACAATTCCAGCTATGGTTCTAGCTTTCGTTTACCGGGGGTTAGAGCGTAAAAAGGAACATGTTTCGATTAATTGATAGAATTTAGTACGGGTATAGAGATTGGGAGTAACGTTCTTCATCTTCCTTGGATTGTCCCAATCTCTAGTTATCCATCCTTACATATTTTCTCCATACTATGTAGCCTTAATTCGGCACTTCATTCACCTAAACACTTCCAATTCGGGTCCCTCATATCCGTTTTTTTAGGCGGCCTCACAAACTCCAAGCATCTTTGATTTACTGCTCCAAATGCTATGAAATTTTGTTGTGCTTCTCTGAAGGATACATCATTCGCACCTGTATCATCTACAAATTCATATTGATAATCATCATCTTCCCAAAAACAGATTTCACATATATCAAACGTACCTGGTGGTTCTTCAACTAATGTCTTATATCCGCAACAAGGACAAGTATATTTCATGTATTCACCTCTTATAGTAAAATTTGCTGATGTTTTTTAGGTTGGGTGTACCTGATCCTGGGATGGGCGCTTCTTTCTTTTGTTTGGGCTCATCCGATCCCGGGGTGGGCACATGTTCCTTTTCTTTGGGCTCATCTTATCACAGAGTGGGCGCATCCTTCTTTGTTTTAGGTACACCTTCACCTAGTATCGGTGCATCGCTAGGAAGAAGACAAGACCTCTTTCTTTATCCGATCAGCATCTATTCCAGCTGCAGTCAACTTCTCCATAGCTTCTTCTTCAATAATGTCCTTGAACAGTTGAAGATTCTGGTCAAACGCTACATACCGGTCCATCATAAAGCTCATTCTATGTTCGATATCAATCCATGTTGCTATATCAGCTTCGTTATGTTGTATTTGTGCCTCTAGTTTATCTAAGGCATTAGCAACCTTTGCTTCATATGTTTCTTTATTCTCAAATTCAAACCAGAGATGATAGAGTTCCTCTCCCAACGAATTCCCTAGTGTATCTCTAATTTTTTCGATGGATTTAATTTCATTTAAGGCTTTTTGCTCTTTTACCTTAACATTATCCATCGTATCAAATGCTGGGATATCACCTGCATCTGCCTCTACTAAATCATGGATTATTATCATCTTTAGTAGTCTTGAAGCATCTACTTTCTGTTTTAAATAAGGTTCTAATAACATAGCCATTAAAGAGACTCTCCACGTATGCTCTGCTACACTTTCTTGTCTGCCATTAGATAGCCAGCTATGTCGCATTTCATACTTTAGCTTTTCACCTAGCTTGATTATTTCCATGACTTTCATCAGCTCTGTTTTCATGCTTCTTCCCCCAATAACTTTAGTGTACATCCAAAATAACGTTTAAACTAACTCATCCCTTTTTGGTGGGGAGTTAATTAGAAATTATTTTGACATACATCCCTCTGTTTGCTTTCTCGTATGCTGCACGTCCCATGTTTCTTACGCTTTCGGATAACTCTGATGACGGTATTAATTCTCCATTCATATATATGGACGGATCAATCATGCGGACTTTATTTTTCCGATGTATGTCATAGTGCTGCCGATCTTCTTTGACTTTCACATTAAAATGAAGTCTTCGCATGAATTGTAGTACATCTTGATCCTCTGATAATTTTATCTTTTTGATTACATCCTCATCCGTACCAAGGAAATCATCAAGGTTAATAATGTTTTTTTCTAATGATCGCTTCAGTGCCTTAGCTAATATATCATAACCATAGATATTTAACGGATCCATAAAGAAGTCGATCACTTCTTTGTAATATGTTTCGACAAACCATTCGGCAATTTCTATGTTTTGTAGATACATTTTCCCTTCCACAACGACTACATTATCTAAAAAACGATTAACCTCTTCCAACGTGATATTTCCATATGCATACATATCACGAAGCGTATAATCCACCCTATCGGCACAAAGCTCTGGTGCTGGCTGTTCCAACAATGTCCACTTTGTTTCATCGAGCAATAGGTCTTCATAATGATAGCCATGTTTCATTAAAATGTTGGGAATTTCAGAGTTTTCCACAACGGAGCTATATATTTTTTCATGATAATCTTCTTCCTTATTTTCAAAAACAAAATCAATGACATGCGAAAAGGCGGTGTGGGAGACGTCATGTAATAATCCTGCGATTTGCTCCTCTATCGATCCACCAAGTTTTCTAATTAACAACATAACACCTACGGAATGACTAAAACGCGTTTCATCCCATTCTTCCTTCACCAAGTAGCTTGCCCCACCTTGATGAATTCCTTTTAACCGTTGTACTGGCTTACTTAAAATCAATTCTTCTAATACACCATCTACTTCAAATTCCCCATAAATTTCATCATAGATAATCATTTCCTATCTCCCTTAAACTGTTAGTTAGAATTCTAGAATAACCTTATAGTTTAATAGTACAAAAATAGTATGTTTCTCCAAAATGAAAAGGCGATTCTCTTACATCGCCTTGGTTACGTTTTATTATTAAATTGGGAAAAATTCTTTAATATATATCGTAATAAAAGGAGAGGAATTCAAGAGGTCATCTTCGCTTCCCGTATAAAATTTGCACATGCCCATTCTCCTTCGCGCTTATATAACTCACTTACACGCTTCCTGTCAGACGGTGGTTCCTCTATCCAATTTAGCAGGGTATGAATGACAGATTCTTTATTTGGAAAGTGTTGGATAACGACTTCTGCTTGCTCATGGAGTCTTGTCGTCCAAATCTGAGAACGTGCCATCACCATGGAATAGTATGTTCGAATAAGCTTACGAGCGAAGCCTTGTGTAAATGTCTTAACTTCCTCATTGGAGGCTGTTTCTAGTCTACTTAATGCCCGGTTAAGCGCCTCGCAAATATCTCCATTGAATTGAATCGCTATCTCCGAGGTTAGTTTATATGGACCAAATTGTTCCCCTACATCCTTTCCATACACACAAACACAAATCTCCCTAAGAAATGCATTTTCGTAATAATTAGCTGGGTCTACAGTATAATCATAATCAGTAACTGCAATACCGACATCCCGAACGAGAGCACGATACGTTTGAGACATTTCTCCACTAAGTTTCTTTAAATCGTTTAATTCATCAGGATTCAATTTACGATTAAAAAGTGCAAGGAGGTCTAAATCTGATTTAACCCGAGTCGCTTCACCTCTAGCCACACTACCATAGACATAAACACTATGTAAGCATTGACCAAACCTTTTCCTAAGACGCTCAACAGATTCCTGAATACAAGCCATATAGTCATTATCTATTTTATCGATATGAACATCGCTTATAATAAATCCACTAGCATCTAGACCATAGCCAGTTCTTAAGCTCACCATTTACTCCTCCCTTTTTCTAACTCTATGTGCGATGGAGTCTTCCTATTCTGATTGTTTTTATTATACTTTAGCTCTGGTTCCTTTTCCTGCTTTCTTCTCTCATTTTGGTTTAACTCTGTTTCCTTTCCCTACTTTCCTCGCTCACCTAGGATAGAGGCTTACTTTCCCGCTTTCCTTTATTAAGAAAAAAGCGACCCACTTTGGTCACTATATCGAAGCCTATATTCTCGTTTTAATTTTATGTAATCGCCAAATATGTCCCTCTATATAAGCTCAAAATAGCTTAGGAGCCCAAGCTTTTAGTTTAATACCTTGATTAATACAATTTCGTCTTTAATAGGGATGCCTTCGTTCCCTATTAAAGGGATCTCTGGTTTAAGCTTTCTTGCTTGCTCCACTGCATTCGGCAAAATTTTTGATAGGGTAAAGCCTCGCTTCTGATAAAACCTTAACGCTAGTAAATTATCATTTGTTGTGATGAGCTTTATCTGCTTACAGTTTTTCTCCATTGCAAGCTTTTCCACCTCTTGAACTAAAGCTGACCCTATTCCTTTTCCTTCCTCGGTGCTATCTAATGAAATAATTTCACATTCGTGATCTTTTATGATGTACGTAATTAGACCAATCATGGTATCTTCTTCATTTAAAGCAGCAACACCATCTAATGTGCTACAATCATAAACACCGCTGGAAATAACCATTTCCGGACTTCCCCAATGTTGCTGAAAAAAGTCTATTATTCTACTTTTAGGTAATTCTGCTACCGCACAATACTTCATACTAGGTCACCTCTGTCATCTCGTTTACATTCAGATACAAACTAGTCGTTCTTTTCTGTTGATATACTTGCTTTTCAATCCTTCTCCATTTCACGTAATTAAACGTAATTTGAATCAATTACATTTCTTTACACTCCTTTAAGAGTGAAAAGTTACATAACTAACCAATGCGATAAAGAACAGTAATGTTTCTAGATTAATTAAAATAGGGTTCGGTTTTACCTTGGAGAAAAAGATAACGCGTTTGACTAAGGTTGCCCCTTTTGCTTACTTAACGTTCTCTTCAGTTCCCATTTAAAAGCAACTACTAAAGCAAGTAATTGACACGTTATTCCCAAGAACCACCCAATTATTGGTGAATAGTTGATCAATGGATGTAGTGCATTGCCTAGACCTATAAACGAAGAAGCTAACAGAATAAAGATAATCATTAATTTCTGATCTCTATTAATGGTTCTCTCCTCCTTATAATGAAATCTTAGACGCTTTAAACATACATAAAATACGCTATGACTAGTAAAACAGTCACCGCAAGAATGGATTGAATCCAGATTAATTTATTGCTTATCCCAGCCTTTGCTTCTAAATAAAAAATATAACTATTTACTAATGCATAGCCTATTGTCATTAGACCAAAACCTTGTGGACTGATTGATACATATTGTAATAATCCGATACCTAATAAAAGCATTCCAATTGTACCAACAACCATATTAAGAAATAAATGTTTTTTATCCTTATTCATATGCCCAACCATTTATCATCCGCGCTTTTCATTACAATATCGAAGTTTTTACTGTATTGATGCATAAACTCCTCGTATTGTATACGTCTTTGTTGATGGGATTGCAGTAAATAATCCATGTTTGCTCCTCTTTTTTCTATATCACGTATGGATCGCCTTTTTAGTTCCGTATCCCCATCGGTATAAAAATAAATGAGTAAATCAAATAGCTCCGGATTGGCAAACGCTACACTCATGCCTTCTACAATGGTTATCTTGTTATGTGAGGATAGTACCTCACTTTTTGCATAATGGGTATCTATCGTACGTAAATCCATTCCTTCCTTTAGCATCCGTATATCCCTTTCCAAGGAAGGGATATGATGTGCAGCAGGATGACAAGCAGTCATCTTAAATCGATAGGCTGTACCTTTATGTGTATAATCAATTAATGCATGTTTTCTTATTACTGAGCTCACGATGTATGGATCGGTATTTAGATACGTAACCTGGCAATCTAGCTTTTCTATTAATGCATGGGCAAAAGTGCTCTTCCCAGCAGCTCCATGACCAGAAATTCCAATAATCCGCTTCCCATCTGCCTGATGAATCCATCGTGTGATTTCTTGAATTAATGTATCCAACCCTCATTCTCCTTGCTAGTAATCTATGCTACCTATCTGTCTATAACGACTTCACTCCGCTCAACAGGGTGCGAAATATTCTAAATCTTCAACTCTATCTTAACACAAATTCGTTGTACCATTTACATTATTTTACACCGTCTTAAATAAAGTAAGACTCAGCTTTTCTATAGAAAAAAGCATACCAATACATATGTTAATTGGTATGCTAATCCATCTAGTATTTACTATTTATTTCTCCTGCTAATCCCAAGCCATTAGTTATATTCCTCATAAAACTGATTGAATTCCTCTTCCGTAACTGCATGAAACATCAATTGATCCTCTGTCATCCAGAAGGATAGTTCCAAACGTTCTGCACCATCATGGAATTGACCAGCTAGCTCGACAGACTCCCCATCCACGGTCGTATAAAGTTCCAAAATATGTCCATCGGTTATGCCGTTTACTTGATAGCTCGTTTCTTTATAGGGGTTATTTTTATCATCTGTATGCTCGATTATTAATAAATTCCCAGTTAGCTCCCCTTCTAGGAGTGCCTCGTTAAAATTAAGGAAAAACAACTCTTCTTCTCCGGTATAAAGATAGCCACCATGCTGTCTAAGCTCCGTGAAAAAGTCCCGAATACGCTCTTGCTCTTCATATTCCGAGTTATCTTCCGCTTCCTTCTGGGGTGATTGAATCCACCAAATTATCAAAACGGCTAAAACAACGACTAACACCACAATTCCCCATACTGCTTTATTCTTCATTTCGTTTCCCTCTCCTAATAAAACTGTATTCACACGGCTGTTTGCGAATGCGTTCATTATTCTGAAGCTGGCTGGAAAGATCTTTATACTATCAGCCAAAGAAAACAAAATACATTACGACTGCTTGGTTTAGCTTATTTTTGAATTGGAATTCTTATGAAGAAACACTTACCCTACTGAATTATTTTTTATTAGGAAAGATAGTTAATTGATATCAGAAACCGTTACAAACGCATAGCCTTCTGCCTCTAAGTAATCTAACACGAGTTCCACCGCTTCTACTGTGGTTGCATGAATATCATGCATTAAAATAATGGATCCATCTTGTACATTTTCCTTCACAATGCTTAGTACCTGATCGGGATCATGTGATTTCCAATCTAATGTATCGATGGTCCATAACGTAGATGGAATTCCGATTACATCAGTCACTTGGTCATTAATCGCACCATACGGTGGTCGAAATGCAGTTGGTGATACGCCTAGTACACTTAGAATAACGTCATCGGTCTGCTGGAACTCCTCCCTAATCTCCTCATTGCTTAATGTTGTTAAATCCTTATGGCTCCATGTGTGATTTCCAATCTCATGTCCTTTCGCAGCCACTTCCTTGACGATGTCAGGATAGAAAACTGCTCTATTTCCAAGCATGAAAAAGGTAGCCTTTGCCTGATGCTCATCTAACAACTTCAAAATCTCCTGTGTATTACTTGGATGTGGTCCATCGTCAAATGTAAGAGCAACTCGCTTTTTTCCAGCTGGAACTTCCTGTTCTAAACCTTGCTCTTCGTTTGGTTTTGGTGGTTCAGAATCTTCTGCTGTCTGGTCTGGAACATCTAACCGTTCTTTCCACTTATCGGTCAGTAAATCTTGCATTTCTACTAATGGGATAGCAATTTCCGGAAATCCTGCAACACCTGCGGTAACCTCATACTTATCAAATTTAAAGATAATGGACTCATCCGTCAGGTATACATTAGAGAACGTATTATTCTCATCATCGATCCATTTTTGTAGCTCTTCTTCAAAAAAGAATGGACTGTATGCTTCATCGTTTTTAAATGCATGCAGTAACTTCTGGTAAATCTCTTCTCTACTTTCTTCCGTATCCTTTACAATATTTTTTTGGTCGATAAATTGGTTGTTCTCTATATCCGGTATAAATATTTTAGATATTTGCATACCGTTGGCCCCACCAAAAAAACTTTCCTTTGTAAATACAATGGAATACACGTTTTCCACCACTGGGTAAATGTCAAAGGATAAATAGAAGGAGGCATTATGACCTTGAGAAAGCTCCTCTGTATCCTCTACCTCTTGGAGAAATTCTTGCTTTGATTTGGATACATAATCATTCATTTTCTTATTTAACTGCTCGTCGTCAAATTCGGGATAATGGATGGCAAGGTGATATGCTTCCTCTTCTAACACTTCTGTTATGATATTAACGCCCGGATAGGCGGATTGTTCCGTTTCAGTTTCCTTCGCGCCTTGTTTTTCTGATGTGTCTGAATCAGAGTCATTACTGGAAAAAACGAAGAATAACACAATACCTAGGATTAACATAATCGGTAATACGAAATAAACTAGTTTCTGTCTCATTTATTAGCACCTTCTAATTCTTGTTGTAAACTCTTCCTATTTACGCCTCATAGAGTGGGTTCACAATACCACGGTAATGATCCTTTCACAATCGCCCCGCCCGTTGCATGATTGGTTACTGTTAGTGCTCCACCGTGGAGCCTGATAATCCTCTGTGAGATGGTTAGTCCTAGACCAGCCCCTCCAGTCAAAGCATTCCTTGATTTTTCCCCACGAAATAGCGGGTCAAATGCATGCTTCAATTCCTCTTCAGTAAATCCCACTCCAGTATCACGTACAGAAAAGATTACTTGTTGATTTGCTTGTTCCAGATGGATGGTGATTTTGCCATGAGGAGGTGTGTGCCGAACTGCATTATCCAATATGTTGGTTATTGCTCGTTCCAACAAATGCGCATCTCCTGTAACTACGACATCTCCCTCTAACCCTGTCCTCATCATGGTGATATTCTTATCCTTTGCACTTGGAGTAAGCGTATCGATGGCATGTTCGACTACTTGCTCCAGGTTAACCTTGTTTTTCTTAAGTTCCATTTCACTGATTTCTGTCTTCTTATAAGTGAATAAATCCTCTACCAAACGGTCTAGCTGTGCGGACTTTTCTTTACATACGGCGAGATACTTTGCTCTTTTTTCTGGCGAATCCGCTATCCCCTGTTCAAGTCCATCTAAATAACCACGTAGGGCAAATAATGGTGTTCGTAAATCATGGGCTACTGCAGCAATGACAAAACGACGATTCTCATCTAATTCTGCCTGCTTACGAAATGATTTTTTCAAACCTTCCACCATTACATTAAATCCATCGCGCACATCTGCTATCTCTGTCACGATAGACTTTGGCAATTCAACATCTAAGTCTCCTTCTGCAATTTGCCTTGCACCTGAGCCCATCCCTTCTAGTGGTTTCAAAATATATTTGCGGAAGGCGAGCGCGCTTAGCAGTAACGCTATGACAAAGCCCAATATCGCGGCAATAGTTTGATTCATTCTCGTATTCGAATAGGAGACGTAAACCCTTCCCACAATCTGACCATCTTCTATAACCGTAACTTGTTCAGACTTCCTGGAGGTGCGTTCCTGATAGGAGCTTGATTCAAAAATAACATCGTCTGATGCTGATTGGATAGATACATCGATCTTACTTTCCTTTAGATGTTGATTGAACTGATCCTGCCATACAGGACTCGTCCAATTCGCTTTATTTTCTTCTACTAGCTGAATCGTTTGCTCCAATTGATTCCTTTGTTCTTCCTTTATGTCGAAACGAAATGATTTTGTTTCCATTACATGTACTGTAACAAAAAACACCCATGGCACTAATGTTAAGAACGTACAACAAAGTATAGTAAACGTCCGAATCCGTATCGTTTTCATGTTATTCTCCTTTAAAGCGATAGCCGATGCCCCACTCATTCGTGATAAATTCTGGCTGATTAGGATCGGCTTCAATTTTTTCCCGAAGTCGACTAATATGGACCCGTACGGTGTGCTTATCGCCAATTCCTTCCCAAAACTTCTCTAATAATTGCTCATAGGAAAATACAAATTTTGGATGCTCTGCAAATAGTCGTAGCAGGTCATATTCCTTCGGCGTTAACGAGATTTTTTTCCCTTCAATCATGACTTCTCTTGTTGATAAATGAATGGTAAGTCGACCATAATCCAATACCTTCATATTCTTTTCCCCTTGACTAGATCTACGCAGCACCGCCTTTACTCTGGCAACAATTTCACCTGGAGAGGCAGTCTTTACAATATAGTCGTCGCCACCTAGGGATAAGCCGCGAATTTTATCTACGTCATCACCGCGAGCACTCAAAAATAGAATCGGAACATCACTTTCTTCACGAATTTGTCTGCATAATTCAAAGCCATTTAGCCCAGGCATCATAACATCTAGAATGAGACAATCAATCGTTCCCTGTTTTAAAACTGCCAATGCTTGTGCTCCATTATTTGCCGTTTTCACATTAAATCCGTCCACCTCTAAGAAATCCCGCAACAGCTCCACAATATGATGATCATCATCTACAACTAATACCGTATAGGTTTCGTTCATTAAAATCCCGCCTTTTCTAAAAAACCCCTACTAGTAGTCTAAATTCAGTGTATCACGTTTCTCATTAGCGACAAGCTAGTTCCTCGTTTTGTGATGGTTTTGTGATACTTATGTAGCATTATTTGAGAAGCTTTAAGTTTATCATTCTCCTTGGAAAGACAACTTTAAATTAGGAGGAATACACATTCATGTTCAAATTGTTTTATTCGATGGATTTGATTTATTAGACGCAATAGCCCCGTATGAAGTCTTTACTTCTGCTGCCTTGTACACAGACAAGCCCATATCAGTAACCTTTGTTTCCGCTGAAGGGAAGCGCACCGTCCCGAGTGGAGATAACCAAGTAGTACTTCAAGCAAGCGCTAAGCTTGATATTAATCAAAAAGGAATTATTGTCGTCCCTGGTGCTTCTGGAACACTTGACCCTACCGGTATGGATTCTATTCCGGCAAAATTACAACAAGCAACTGAGACCGATTTACCTAGACTTTTAGAGGGGGCGATGGAGAACCCTAATGTTGTGTTAGCGACCGTTTGTGGCGGTTCTCTTATCCTAGCGATGGCTGGTTTACTAGAAGGGCGTCACGCGGTTACCCATCATTTAGGTATGAAGCTTTTAGGAGCGACAGGTGCGATTCCAATACAAGCACGTGTCGTGGCCGATCAAAACCTTATTACAGCTGGCGGGGTTACTTCGGGATTGGATCTTGCTCTTTATTTAGTAGAAGGCGAGTTAGGTCCACGTATAGCACACGCCGTAGAGCAGTTATTTGAGTATGAACGTAGAGGAACTGTTTGGAAGGCCGAGGGAGATACTCCAATAGTACAGCAACAAGGAGATCAATCGGAATTACCCAAAGAAACATCTTCTACACAATCAGGAGATGGAATAGATTTTCAAGGGCTATGGGATACAACGATATCCACACCTGTTGGTAAAATGAACGTCCTATTAGATTTAAAGAAGGAGAATAACCGTATAGTTGGTACAGCCAAACAAGGTGAAGAAATCGTAACACTTGATAACCCCGCATTAGACGGGGATTCCCTAACATGGACAATGAAAGTGACTAAGCCAATACGGCTTACCTTAACATTTATCGTTACCGTAAAGGGAAATAAAATGCGTGGCATCGTCAAGGCCGGAATGCTTCCATCATCTAAATTAGTTGGAAAGCTTGTTTCCTAGAAGGGTGAACATGATGTATTCCATTCTCGTATTTTATCCAGGACCTTAACCATTATTCTTAGGGACTTTCTTCGCTCTTCCTTATGTACTAACTAATGTGCAGTCTCAGACAAGGGAACGGGGAGGGCTTTGTTACCAAATGATTACGGATGACGGGAAAAGGGCACTGAGAGGATGCCTCTGTTACCTACATGATGACGAATAAAGGAAAAAGGGCACTGACAGAGCTTCTCTGTTACCTAATTGATCACGGATAACGGAATAAGGGCACTGAGAGGATGCCTCTGTTACCTACATGATGACGAATAAAGGAAAAAGGGCACTGACAGAGCTTCTCTGTTACCTAATTGATCACGGATAAGGGAATAAGGGCACTGACAAAGCTTCTCTGTTACCTAAATGATCACGATTAACGGAATAAGGGCACTGACAGAGCTTCTCTGTTACCTAAATGATCACGATTAACGGAATAAGGGCACTGAGAGGATTCCTCTGTTACCTAAATGATCACGATTAACGGAAAAAGGGCACAGATAGAGCTTCTCTGTTACCTAATTGATCACGGATAACGGAAAAAAAGCACTGAGAGGATGCCTCTGTTACCCTATTGATCACAGATAACGGAAAAAAGGTAACAGAGCGGATGCCTCTGTTACCCAAATGATCCCGGAGATCGTATTCATCATGACTAATCGCCATACATTTTTTAAATTTCGGAGGAGTTATTTATGAGGAAATTCATTCTTACTATTGTTTTCATCATTCCAATCATGTGGGTCTTCCATACGTTTTCAAAGAATTTCATGGTTGACCCTACGTTTGAGAAGTTTCTTGCTAGGAAGGATGACATTCTAACCAATGAATCACTGTGGCTGCTCATGATTCGTATGCATATTTTCCTGGCAATTATCTCCCTTCTTACTGGGCCTATTGGCGTGCTCAAGAAAATACGTCGTACATCCATTCAGGTTCACCGTTGGAATGGGCGGATATATGTCATATCGATTCTATTAAACTTCATACCAGGAATCTATGTCTCTTTCTTTGCTACTGGGGGATGGATTAGCACGGTTGGCTTTCTTATTTTGAATTCGCTATGGCTTTATACAACCGTGTTAGCCTATTGGAATATTAAAAGGAAAAAAGTAAGCTTACACAGTACATGGATGACTCGGAGCTTCTTTCTTACATTTGCCAATATGACTATTTATATAGTCGTACTCATTTTGCATACGATCATGAATATCCCGTATAGCCTTTCTTATACTATAGCAGTGTGGTCATGTTGGATTCTTAATTTACTTTTGGCAGAAATTTTTATTAGGAAGAGGATCTTTTTATAATGGATATAACAGTTCATCTGATCATGCGCCGGTAAAAAGATAAGAATTGACAACTTATTATATCACCTATATATTTTACTAAATGAAATAATTTAGGTGGGATAGCATGATAAACGATAATCTCCAAAACAGCGACCTTATTCACTATATTATAGAAGAAATAATCGATATCCAGAAGCAGTCCCAACAATTTGTCAATCGAATCACGTTGGGTGAACAGCTTACCCAATCCCAGTTAGTGTTATTGTTCCAGCTGAAGAAACAGGATGGAATGAAGGCTACGGATATTGCAGAATTTTTTCATGTTACACCAGGGGCAGTAACAGCAATGTGTGATAAGCTAGAGAAGCAATCATACATTGAACGAACTAAGGACCCAATGGATCGCCGTATTGTAAAAATGGTCCTCACTCCCCAAGGCGAACAGAAGATAAGGGAATTATTTAAGAAATTCCCTGAAAAAGAAATAGAAAAAATAGCAACAACACTAGTACAAGTAAATAAATTAATGTCTACCATTACCTAAACATGCTCTTAAGTAAATCTTAAGGGTATTTTTTATTGACTTCTATATTTAATAAGTATATATTTTAATCATTAAAATATATACTTATTAAAACAATTTAGAAAAGGGGGATTTTCTTGGATAACAAAGCTTCTAACCGCTGCAAAAAGTTGACCAAAACAAGTGGTCTGATTAAAGAAAGGTTACTGGATTACGCCTTGATACGGATTAATGGGGCAGTTACATGTCAGCAGGAACTAGAGTCTGAGAGTTTATTTATTTTAGGTCGTGCAACATTTCTATCTCATGCAACCGTCGGCAAACTAAACTCAAAAGGGGTCTCTACCTTTCATTCATTACACGCTGACGAGATTACCAATATCGGATCCCTCACGTTAACCGAAGGAACAGCTATGACGATCCAGAGTAGTGGGATACTATCAGTCAAGCAGGCGATTACCGCAGATCACTTTGTGGCTAAAGGTGTTGTTAAAGCAGCTATTGTCAAATCCAACTACATCTCCATAGCTTTAACTGGTAAAAGCAAAATTGAAACGCTTCAAGGGAAGCACATAGAAGTAGACTTAGAAAAGAGGGGATGGTTCATTCATAAAAAACAATTAATTTGTTCCGCTATTGTAGGCGAGGATGTAAAGCTTCATTCAACAATCGCCAATTCAATTAAAGGAAGGACAATTCAAATAGGACCTAATTGTCATATTAGACACATGAGCTACTCCGATTCTTATACCCTCCATCCAACATCAAAGGTTGAACAAATACATAAACAATAGTTTGCTGGTACTAGAGTCGACACCTCACATGCAAGTCTCCAGTTATGCCTTATTTTTTATAGCTATACTTTATTGCAAAATTTTTGTAAATTTTTATGCTTTTCCTATTATTCTATGGAATATATTATATAAAATAGAATTAAGGGATGGTGAAATGATGAAAAGAAAATTTACGAAGCAAGAAACGAGTTGGATGTATTATGATTGGGCAAGTAATGCTTTTTCCATGATTATTACTACCGCGATTTTCCCCATTTTTTATAAAGCACAAGCAACAGCAGCGGGGGTAGAGGCGGCAGATTCAACAGCATACTTGGGTTATACCATTGCGATTTTCACATTTATTTTAGCCATGATTGGCCCAGTATTAGGAACTATAGCAGATTATGAAGGTTATAAAAAGAGGTTTTTTGTTAGCTTTTTATTGTTAGGACTTATCTCTACCTTTTCGTTAATCTTCGTACCAGAGGGAGAATGGTTACTATTACTTATCCTCTTCACAATGGCTTCACTTGGTTTAACAGGAGCAAATCTTTTTTATGATGCCTTCATAATTGACGTGACCGATAATAAACGGATGAATAAGGTATCGGCAAGGGGCTTTGGATACGGCTATATTGGTGGAGCTATTCCATTTTTAATTAGTATTGCCATTATCTTGTTAGCCCAAGAAGGGATTATTCCAATATCCAGTACAACCGCTAGTAAAATTGCATTTCTTATCGCCGTAATCTGGTGGGCGATATTTTCTATTCCAATGATTAAAAACGTTAAACAAATACATGGAATTAAGCGGGAACCAAACCCGATTCGTACAAGCTTCCGTCGTCTGAAGGAAACGGTTACATCCATTAGACAATATAAGCACTTAACGATATTTCTAATTGCTTATTTTTTCTACATAGATGGTGTCGGAACGATTATTTCCATGTCGACAGCATACGGAACTGATGTAGGATTGAGTGCAACGGTTCTATTAGTTGTCTTGTTTGTCACCCAAATCGTAGCAGCTCCTTTTGCCATTCTATATGGTAGATTAGCTGACCGATTTTCTGCAAAGCTTATGTTAAATATTGGTGTTTTCATCTATATCATCGTATGTATATACGGCTACTTCCTTGAAACAGCACTTGATTTCTGGATCCTAGCCATGCTTGTTGCTACATCACAAGGTGGCTTACAAGCATTAAGTAGATCGTACTATGCCAAGCTAATTCCGAAGCATAAATCTAATGAATTCTTCGGTTTCTATAATATCTTTGGTAAGTTCGCTTCTGTTACAGGTCCTGTTTTAATGGGGGTTACAACCCAATTGACAGGAAAATCGAATGCAGGTGTCTTGAGCCTAATCGTATTATTTATAATTGGAGCAATTGTGTTAGCCTTTGTTCCTTCTGATAAGAAATTATTAAATGAACAAAATGGTAAACTGAATGTTTCTTAAGTTGTAAACATAATGGGACAAAAAAACAGTCTACTCCTTTCAAGGGTAGACTGTTTCCTATATTATATCAACGGGCGCTTATGAAAGTTCAAGCTTACTAAAAAAAGCACATGATGATGCAATCATTACTTCTATCTTAAATAATAGTTCCAATCCGTCAGCATGATTTTAAGATAGTTTGTAGCTGTTTTTCGTAATTCTCTTCCCTCTTATTTGATAAAACTGATTCAAAATAAGTGCTCCAATCATTTGAACCAACGTCTTTGCCATAATTTGTCCAGCGATGGCGCCCGGTATTGCTGCCCATGGTAAAATATTCGCACCAATTGGGCTTAATCCAATCACGATAAAGACAACCGAATCGAGGAACCCACCTACTAGCCCACTATAGAACACACGCCATGGTATCGGTAGCTTCAGCCTCGTATATATCTCGGTGTCTGCTGTTTCTGCCACAATAAATGAAAGTGCAGATGCTGCTACAATCATTAAGGTATCCCCTAACAGATAGGAGACAATTCCAGATATAATTAATGCAGTAAATATAATCATGTATGTTTTCTTTCTACCGTGTCGCATTTGCACAAGGTCACGTAGAATGAAGGTTGCACCAATAAATAACGTTCCCATTGGTATTATAAACACGCCAAGTACTAGAGGCGCAAATTTTGCCGTTATGACATTAGCAACGACAATGGATAGTAAATATAAAAATATTCTCATGTCTTATCCCCTTCTTAAGATTACCGGTTATCGATTTTTTCTGGATTGAGATCGTGATTCATTAAACGATAATTCGCCATTTCTTCATATTTAGTACCTGGCTTGCCATAATTACACCATGGATCAATGGATATACCGCCACGAGGTGTGAATTTGCCCCACACTTCGATATAGCGTGGATCTAACAGCTCGATTAGATCGTTCATAATGATATTCACGCAATCCTCGTGGAAGTCGCCATGATTTCGAAAACTAAACAAATATAATTTCAATGACTTACTCTCTACAATCTTCTTATCTGGTATATAAGAAATATACATGGTCGCGAAATCTGGTTGGCCGGTAATTGGGCATAGACTAGTAAATTCCGGACAATTGAACTTTACGAAATAATCTCGGTTAGCATGCAGATTGTCTACAGACTCTAATACCTCTGGTGCATAATCAGAGGGATATTTCGTATTTTGATTCCCTAGTAAATGTAATTCGTCTAATCCTTCCTTATTGGTTCTTGGTGACATAAAAAAACCTCCTCGTAAAGTTTGTTACCACTTCACAAGAGAGGCCATAGCATTAATCTATTAAAAAAAGAAAAAACTATGCCCTTATGGACATAGCAATCCATAGTTTTTTATAGAGGGTTTAAGCTAGGAACCTCTCCCGTTCGGGTATGCAATTGATTTCTTTATTATACAACTCCTTGTGCACATGTCAATCTCTATTTTATTAGGCAACCATTTGCTTTATTCCTTTCCTTAAGGAGTCAAAAAAAGAGTAACAGATTTACAATAAATCCGTTACTCTCATATAAACCTGTCAAAGGGTAAAACAATTATAGCTCAAAAGTAGCTGTTTTTCCTTTGGATAAATCTTTTGCTTCCTCACCCCGAATAGGGCCGAATTCTAATTCAATAGGTTTATCCTTCCAAATTTTTTCATACTGCTCTTTGTCTAATGTATATATTTGCAGATATTCACCAGACTCGCCAGCTTCAATCACATCACCATACCGATAATTAAGTAGCATCCCTTGATCGAGAATGTACTGACTTCCATCGTTTACAATTAGCTTTGAACTCATTGATGATAGATTAATAGGCTCTGAACCTTGATTATCAAGATCGAATTTAGCTGTCAGCAATACGATTCCATTATTAAAGTCAGTAAAGCGTGGTGCTTCTACTTCATTAGGTGTGAATTCAGTAATCTGATATCCCTCTAGTGTAACCGTTACATCTCCTAACTGTTCACTTTCTCCAATATCAGACTCTTCCTTCAGCATCTTCTTCTCACCCATATCGTCAGTAGTTACCTTATCCTTATAAAAGGCTTCATTGGCAGCTACCTTTTCAGCGCCTTCTTCATTTAAGCTAAGTTTAAATTTGCCTTCCTTTCCAATCGGATTACCGAAGTCTCCTTTTTCCGCTTCAGCAGCTGGAACGTCTATAGCCACAGTCCCTACATCTAATGCTTGCTGTAAATGGGACTTACCGAATGGATAAGCGTAATAACCAGTTACAGATTCACCAGCTTTTAAGGTGTAATCATTTGACGGTGATAATTTTTCTGGCAGCTGTTCTTCTTCTGGAAGCAGCTCTTTATAATTGTTATAAGCCTTATCCGCACCAGTAAATGACAGATAAAAAGTAGGCATATAATATACATCTTGATCCAGCTCATTCGTCACGGTATATTGTGCAATAATGACACCACCATCGGTCTCATCATTGAAAGGAATATCGAAATTAGTGTGGAAATCATTTAATTCAACCAGTGTATAGGCATCCAATGAAACCGTAACACCGTCCAATTCATGTACTTGTGATTCCTTATTTTCATAAAGTACATTCGCCGTTCCTTCTGTTTTATCCTCCATATAAGTAATTAATTCTGCAAAATCACCAGTAGCCGCTCGATTCGTTTCTTCTGATTCCGCTTCTTCCTCTGGTTCATCTTCTTGAACTTCCTCGTCGTCAACCTCTTCATTATCTTCCTTTGAAACATCTTCATTATCATTAGCTGTCTCTTTCTCGCCACTTCCACATCCACTGACAATAAATAATGCTAGCATCATAGTGACAAGAACCATCCATAATCTACCCAATATTTTCCAACCTCCAAGATTTCAAACTGGTAACAGTGTAACATATTAGGCTTTTTAGTAATATGAGGAGAAAGGATTAATTTATATGGAAGAATACTACAATACTAAGTCTCAAGTCACATTACTTTAGAACGAACCTTCGCAGAGCAAGGAATATTTAATTGAACCTAATGAATAGCCTATAGATCCCTACCATATAAGATCTTTCTAGGATTTATAACAATTAATAGTAATGCGACTATAACATAACAAGGCATTACATATAGTAAAACGTCTAATACATCCCCCGGAATTACCACTAGAGAAAAATTAAACAATTGATGAATGACAATTGGTATCACAAGGTTCTTATTCAGATTGTAGAATAACGTCATCATAATGGAAATAGATAAAATCCCAATCATAAAAAGCACCATGTACTTGATTAAACTGATCCCAGCATATCCCGAGGCAAACCATAGTGGGGTGTGCCAAAATCCCCACAAAATTCCTATTATGATGCCAGATAATAATGGAGAGTACTTTTTTTGTAATTCACTTAAAGCATATCCTCTCCAACCTAACTCTTCCCCTAAAGGTCCCCTTACTAAACTATCTATAAAAGCAATGAGCAATAGTCCGAAGCTCGTAAAGGAAAACGCTAGCGTACCCTGTATATTGGATAGTACTATAATAGCTACAAAGAGGATTAAAACTTGTATACTTACTACATTAATCAATACAGAAGGCCTTATTCTTTCAGCAAATTGTTTTTTTATAAACTCTATTAAACTTACTTCTTGTTGAATTCTCTTAAACAATATAATAAAAGCAAAGGTTGAAGACCATGCAGCGATAACTTGTAGAAGGTTGGTTATACTATCAGGAACCCCCAATAGCATACTTATGCCAATAGCGATAAAAAACACCAAAAATATAACATAGCTTAGGATAATAAAACTTATCAATGGTCTCTTGACTGGTTTTTTCTTTTTCATAAAGCCACTCCTTTAAAACAAGTCGTTAATAATGGAGTCATCCATTACTAATCATCATTTTAAACCTGTGGGTTACCCCCAGCTCAAGACCATTTACGATTTATTTTAAAGGGGTGTACACTTCTAAAAACACACGCTCTAGACCATCTACATATGTAGTCAATAATATATTGATATACGTTACACCAGCTAATTCATACCCATTTTCACGTGCTATCTTTAAAAGCCTTTCTCCTACTTCTTGGTCCATACTTTCCCCACCATCCACCGCTCTGCCGTTTTCGATTACCATATACATACATTGCGGATGATAAAGGATACCACCGTTATCATTATGTTCTGGATCTCCCATCTCTCTAACAATAACAAAGTGATCTTCTTTAATTCCCTTTTGATCAAAATAGATAACACGTCTTGCACTCTTTAACGTAACAGCTTTCTCCTCTGTATTAATTTTTAACATTTCATATTCATTGTAAGCTTTATAATCCGTTATGTTGCCCACTACTTCTAATGGTCCCATCTCTTTAATCGTATACTTTCCTAAATGATTGTTAATTTTATTACAAGCTTCTTTCACCGATCTAATCTTTTTTAAAAGAAGACTCTTATATTCAAGTTCCTCAACTATTTGTTCTTCCTTCTCCTCTAATATACTTTCTAAATCGACTACACTCATATTCTGCCGTATCTCTTGGATTTTCTTAATCTCGATATCAATTTCCCTATAAAAATTGGTTGTAATAACGTCCTGAATATCATATTCATTATATTTTCTATACCCATTATGAGCATCATGCTCCGGTTTAACCAAACCTTTTTCCTCATAATACTTTAATGTATCCCTAGAAACTCCCAAAAATTTAGCAACTTGACCAATGGTATACATAATTCACCCCCTGTAAATCGGCTGTAAGAATAGACTTACCTTTATCACAGAAACATTTTTATTAAAAAATAGACCTCTACACTTATTATAAATAATGTCTTGGTCATTCACCATTATTCCCTGAGTAGTCCCGCTTTCAGGATGTTCGCAAACTTGATATTTATACGCCTATTAAAGTTACCCATTGGTTAGGAGAGTTCATTTTTCATGTTGCTCCTTTTTGGCAGACTGGTTGATTAACCAAATCTTGCTGTAATAGGTTGATTAGTTATGGAATACAAAAATTAGCCCCCTTACGCTATTTTGTAAAGGGACTTCATGTCTAGCTATGCTTCAACCACTCATACTTTTCTGCTCATTAAGTTCCATTTCTCCATTCGATTTCTCCGACCTTATTAATATCCCGATTCCAATAAGTAAAAGGATCATCCCTACCCACGAGATAAGGCTTAACGTCTCCCCTACGATAAAGACGCCTAATAATGCAGCGGTTAGCGGCTCGGCCAACGATAGGGTAACAGCGGTAGAGGAGGATACATGGGTAAGCCCTTTGGCAAATAATAAATAGGCTATTCCTGTTGCCACGATGCCCAGATGAAGACTGACTACAACACCGCGAGAACTTGCTAGCCAGGAGATATCAAACACAAACAAAAATGGCGATAACAAAATCCCACTAAGGGTAAATACAATTGCCACTACAGATATAGAAGAGTATTTTGCTACTAGCTCCCTACTTACTAGCGTATATCCTGCAAATGATAACCCCGCACCCAATGCCAAGAATAATCCCACCGGGTCCACTTGAACAGCGTCTTTATTCATAAATAACAAAAGACAGCCGAAGATAGAGAGCAATGTAGAACACCACCAAATCATAGGTGGACGTTTTCTACGATAAACCCATTCTAAAAATCCAGATAAAATAGGGGCACTCCCAATCGCTACTACAGTCCCTATAGCCACCCCAGTTAATGTAACAGCTGAGAAAAATAAAGGTTGATACAAGGCCATACATAAAGCCGCTATTAGTGTCGGCTTAATTGGCCAGTTCCTGACATTCCATTTACCAGTTAGGAGAACTATTAGTAATAAAAATACCCCTCCTACCGCTAAACGAGTACCCCCAATCGCAATCGGATGGGCGGAATCTGGGGCAAGCGCTTGTGATGTTCCTGTTGTCCCCCACAGAATCGCAGCCAATAATATCAAAAAAGGAGGTAACTTCCCTGTCATTTTGCTCACCTCAATTAAAAAAAGAATAGTAAACTTATCATAGAAAAATTCCTAAGAATTTTCTTTACCAAGTTTACTATCCTTTTTATCCAATTTGAAGCTTTCTATATTGTTGTGGAGCGATTCCCTCACAGCCTACAAACCATCTCGTAAATGAGGACGAATTCTCATAGCCTAATTCCTCACTAATCCTCGACATAGACCAATCGGTTGCAAGCAGGAGATGCTTTGCCTCCTTCAAGCGAAGCTCGGAAATATATGCTTTCGGACTCTTCCCAGTCTTTTTCTTAAACCAAGCTGAATAATATACCGGATGATAGTGTTCAATCGATGCTAATGCTTCTAGCTTAATAGGCTCCTTATAATGTTTATGAATATAATCAATGGATGGTGAATGGGAGATTTGCAGCTTATTCGTTACATATCTAGTCAAATCCACTAAGGAAGATAAGTTATCCTCATTCCTTGCCTCTTCCAATAGCAAATAACGAATAGAACTCCATTGTTTATCTAACGGTATGTACATGCTGTCCGTATCTCCCGGCAAATAGTGAATTGGGATATCTAATATTAGAAATTCATTCCTATCGACCGATCGGTAATGATGATTACAATTTGGAGGAAGGTAAAAGCAATAATCGGATGTAAGGTTTACCGCTTGCCATTTTGTTTGTATGTCTAAGGTACCCTGTAAAGGGAAAAGAAATTGGCCAAAATCATGTTGATGTGAATGGAATTCCTTCGAATACGTTCTTCTCTCGCATATGACTTGATTGAGACGTTGCATCATGTACTCCCCCATAACCTTAGCTTATTATAATATAGTATAAATCTTATAAGGTGTACCATAAAGGGAGAATTCCGTTTTTTTAGTAGATGATGTATGGCGCTAGTGTAACCGTGCTTTTCCCTTCCTTCATGACAGAATAACTGGCTTTTCAAGTTACATACTGATAAGAGATTACATATTGCAAGGCCATTTACAGATCCAAGTATTCTTTTATGCCATCACGAATAGCCTCTGCCGCAGTTTGTTGAAACTCCTCCGATATCATCTCTCGCTCCTGCTCCGGATTGGTCAAATATCCTACTTCTAATAAGACCGCAGGCATCGTCGTATCGGTTAGGACAAAGTAATTTTCCTTTCTAACCCCTCTATCGGTGTAGCCAGTTGCACTTAACAAATGCTTATGTATCGTATTGGCTAATACTTCTGCATCGTCATGGTAATAATACGTTTCCGTACCCGATACAGACGGGTTATCAAACGTATTGGCATGTATCGAAACATACAAATCTGCGGATAGGTCATTCGCAAAGTTCGGTCTCTCTCTTGTCTCCGTTGAAATAAAGACATCTTCTTCTCTAGTCATATATACTTCCAATGCTGCTTCTTGTTCCAGTAGTGCTGCTAGTTTCTTTGACAAGCTTAATGTGAAGTCCTTTTCAAAAGAAGCACTAGCACCGATTGCCCCCGGGTCATCGCCACCATGCCCTGGATCAATTACGACCTTATAAACCGGGCTTGAGCTATCTTCCTGTTCATTTGATACGACCACATCTTGGTTACTCAATTGCTCTTCCTTTTTGGCCTGGCTTAGTGCTTTACTTAACTCCACATTTTCCTTCCAAGTAAATATTAGTAGAACGACTAACAGACTAAAAACCACTAATCTAATCCATTTCTTCATACGCAAATTCTCCTTGTTTCACATCTAGTAGCTGTATGTTTATTACAATTATTGTTTATCCAGTATTAAGTCTATTTCACCTATTCATCTACAGTGTAACACCTTGATGTAAAGGTGAGATAAAGATAAAAAAAGTAGCCTATACCAATATTTCAGTATAGACTACTTTACAAATTATAATTCCAATTCCTGTTTTAATTGATTAGAAATAGTAGCTAATCCTTCTTCTGACGGGATGAAATAATAGATGCCTTCAATTTTTTCATCCTGACCTTCTATTTCATACGTTTTGATTTCTGAAGCATCAATAGATGAATATAGCTTCTGTAATTGGAATAATTCACTAGGACTTAGGCTAGTCTTCACATTTGATCCGATAATATTTGCCAGTTCTCCCACTTTAAACAAGGTGTCCGTAGAAATTGCTTCCTTTAAGGTCGACTTGATAAATTGGCGTTGTCTTTCTTCACGAGAATAGATGTTATTCGTTGCCTGTTTTCTCATACGAACAAAGGCAAGAGCTTCCTCACCATTCATCTTTTGCTCACCTTTTTCAAAGTAGAAGGTCTCACCACCTTTAATGTGACTTTTTTGTGAGAACGGTTCTTTGACATCAATCGTAACGCCACCGAGTGCATCTACTACCTCACTAAATCCTTCAAAATTAACCGCAACATATTCGTCGATTGGAATATCTAACAATTGTTCTACCTTTTCGACAGTTAGTTTATTGGCACCATAGCCAAACATAGAACCATAGGAGTATGCTGCGTTAATTTTATGGTAACCAACATAAGCAGGGTCTACTTCATCTGCCGTAAAATCCATTTTTGTATCACGTGGAACGGTTGTTAGGGATACTTTCTTGGTATTCGGATTTAATGTAGCAACAATTAGCGAGTCAGCACGACCATTTTGGCCACTTGCCCCATCATCCACTCCCATTAATAATATCGATATCGGGTCGCCACCAAAGTCAACCTCTTCCTCTCTAAGTGCCGACTTGTTATCTGGACGGTCAATCTCCTCATGAGCCTCTTTTGTAGCCGCATAAACATTTACAAAGAAATAAATACTATATGCTACGACTGCGGCGACAATTAATAATAAAAACTTCCAAGTTAATTTTCTCCGTTTTCTCTTTCTAATTTGCTTTCGGTTCTCCAATGTAATCTCCCTCACTTTCGTATTATCTTGCATGAATACGCTAGTAACGTAGAACTAGTCCATACCTATCCTATTACTAGGGAAGACGATAACAGCGATTATAACAGTTGAAATGATATGCTTGTATATGCTCATCAATTACCTTCGTCTGGAAACCTTGCTCTTGTAAGTACTGTAGCAGAGTAGATAAATGATGGGCGGTCTCGCCACGATCGTGCATTAATATAACTGGGGTTATCCCATCATTTTCTAATTTTTCTACCTGTGATATAACATTCTTTACGTATTCATCCTTTGATAAACTCCAATCACTGCTATCTACATTCCAATCCCACAATTTAAATCCATTCTGATCAAACACTTCCCTAAATGAATCGGTTAAATATGGGATGCTTCCATACGGTGTACGAATTAAGGAGGAATGGACACCTGAAATACTCTCTAATGTATCCTGTGCTGTTTTCATTTCCCCTAAAGCAGACTGCTCGGATTTATAAAATATATCTTTATTATGGGTCACCCCATGTAATCCGACAGCATGTCCGTCCTTAACCGTACGTCTTACTGCCTCTGGATATTGCTTCATCGCAGGCTCCAGCATAAAGAATGTTGCTTTCGCATTGAATTGATCAAGCGTATCTAAAATTTCATCTGAAACAGAGCTTGGGCCATCGTCAAATGTTAAGTATACGACTTTCCCCGTCTCATCTGCTATTGATTTTACTGGTTCTTCCGTTACTTCTTCGTTCTCATTCGTTTCTACTTCCGGTGATACTGTATCTTCTGACGGCTCTACGGTATCTTCCTCTTTATCTTGTACCTTTTCATCCTCTGAATCTATGGATAACGATTGCTCGCTATTATTCTCACTGTTTTCTGAGCTAACAGCGGTCGAGCTAAATTTCGTTACAATCGCGAAAGCTACGATAATTAGTACAACACAAATTATTAGTGGTCGGTAACTTTTTAACATATTGATGATCTTCCTTTCACTTTACCCTTTACTGTTGGTGCATAATGCTAGAGTAGTATAGTGAAATAAAGATAAAAAAAAGATAGCGTGAAGTTAACTTAAAGATTACTAGAATACGATTCCAAGTAACATGTCGTCTAACCCTAACCAGAAAGGGCGGTTAGACGACTGTCTAAAACATTATGTTTTATTTAAATAAAAGTAGAAACATACCCCTGTGTCGGTATTATAAACCCCATACTCGACATCATGTAATAGTAAGATGTTTTTGGAAATAGCAAGTCCTAGTCCTGTCCCTTCCTTCGAGCGTTGATTCTTATCCCCCTGGTAGAAGCGATCCCATACCTTTTCCAATTGATCTGGATCAATAGAGCTACCTTCATTTTCTATAGTTATTTTTACTTTACTATCCTCTTCATTTGTATTGATGGTTATATTCCCTGATTCAGGGGTATGACGAATCGCATTGGTTACGAAATTCGTTACTACCTGTTCGATCCAATGTTCATTCGCAACTACCTCAATAGGCTCTACGTTCACGTGCACATGTAACTCCTTGTCATGCGCCTTAATTAGCAATTGCTGGTAAACATTATGAATCAGTTCGTCTATACGAAAGACTTCCATTTTCATTTTATATGTTCCTGATTCAAACTTAGCCAGCTCCAGCATATCAACAATTAAGCGATCCATGCGGTTAACTTCCTGACTCATCGCTGCGAAATAATATTCCCTTTTATCCTTCGCTACACCATCTTGTAGGATGTCGATACAGCTTTTCATAATACTTAAAGGTGTTTTTAACTCGTGCGACACGCCAGCGATAAAGCTTTTACGTGTTAGTTCTAATTGCCTTTCCTTCTCGATATCCTGCTGTAATGCTCGTATATAGGAATGTAACGTATCCGAAAGGGAATTGATATTCTTAGCCAGTTCACCGATTTCATCCTTAGACTTCACTGGTACTCGTTCTTTAAAATCTAAATTAGCTATCCGTTTTGCTGTATTATTGATTTTTAATAATGGGCTAGCTATTTTTTTCGAATAATAAAATGCCACTAACAAAATTAATACGAGGACGCCAAGAATAATATAGATGTAGTAATCCTTCATCATCTCTACAGCTTCATCAATCGGCTGTAGGGATGCCATCGTAAAGAAATAGATGGTCTCACCATTGCTATCTTTTTGCTCGTTGATTAATACTCGATAATTTATTCCATTTTCCTCATATTCTAGCTCATCAGATAAAGGAACCTGAGTACGGTTAAAAATCAAATCAATTTGAAATTGCTTAATTCGTTCCAAAAATAGTCGATTGGATAGTGTTGAAGCATATAAAAGACTATTATTACTTGGTATGTGTATGTCATCAATACTTCCATATATTATTTGGTTTACGATTTTCTTGGAATCCTTATGTTTTTCTGCTTCTGCAGCAAGTGCAGTATTTTTCCAAAAACTCACATTATCAATTCCGCCATTTAGCAGATAAAAAGGATTTTGTGGTTCATACACAACTTCTTCTGTACTAACAATGAGTTCATACGGATAAATCTCATCATCCTTTTCTATCCCATGAATTTCAATTAGGCGATTTTCTTTTCCATCAAAAAAATCGAGCTGGTCATTTTCATTATACGTATCCTCTAGGTAGGAAATAGGGATGACAAACTGTTGATCTGTATAGGTAACCAATTCGTCTTCTAATACAAACCCTTGATCTAATTGCACAGAATAGTCTTTTGTCCCGTTAATATAACCATGTTTGTCCAGTACAGCAATCCATGCATTGTTTTCTTGATAGAATTGTTGCTCTAGCTCTTGCCGTCTTATTTCATCTTCATCAAGCTTTTGATAATCTACGATGAATGAATCAACGGCTTGTGATAGCTGATTCAGTTTATTGTTCGCATAATAATCTTCAAATAGGATCGTTTGACCAATAAAAATACTCGCCAATATTAATATACACAGTCCTGACGTGAGCAAGAATAATTTCACTACAATGCGATTTCTCATTCTAGCTCCTCAAATTTATATCCTGCACGTACAATGGTTTTGATTTGATTGGCGCATTTCCCTAATTTGTGTCGTAAGTTACGGATATGCGTATTAATCGTTCGATCATCCCCAGCAAAATCGTATCCCCAAATTTTAATAATTAATTGCTCTCTGGATACGACGATGTTTTTATTTTTCATTAGATAGGTTAATATTTCAAATTCAGTATGGGTTAACGTAATGTACTCATCCTCAACCTTAACAGAATGGGAACGGAGGTCTACTTCGAGATGCTTACTCGTCAGGACTTCATTATTTTCGGGTACGCTATGTCCACCTTGCGAGGTGAGTAAGCGCTTTGCCCTTGCTAGCAGAACTCGTGGACTAAATGGCTTTGTTACATAATCGTCTGCTCCTAGTTCGAATCCTAATAGGGTATCCTCTTCATCTGATCTTGCTGTTAGCATAATGATGGGCACGGTGGACTTTTCACGTATTTTCTTACATACGGACCATCCATCCAATTCCGGCATCATCACATCAAGAATGACTAGATCAACTGCTAAACTTCCAAATAAAGTTAATGCTTCCTTCCCATTTTTTGCCTCTAACACCTTATAACCCGCATCGACAAAATAGTCCTTATTAATCTCTCTTAGTATATCTTCATCTTCCACAATTAATATTGTTTCTTTCATAGAACCCATCCTTGTTTAACCTTAATAAACCCCAAACACTAAATTCTACTTAAACATTAAAATTATATCAATTTCATGTAAAGATTAGATAAAGAAAATAAAGTTGATTGGTAGAAACTCCATAAATAACAGATCAACAGATCGCTTTAATCCCTTTATCGATAAGGGTTTTCACGCTGTCTACTTAATTAGTATTTTTTTCCTTTGTTACTCTCAAAGCATTTAGCAGGGGTTTGCTTTTTCCCTATTTAGTCTATATCCTAATTAATGCGTACATAGAGACTTATTTTTATTAGGTTTCATCATTATAGCATTGCTTATTCCAAGGAATTGGTCACATTTCTTTTTATACTACTTTTCACAGGACTAGTTTATGGGAATAATTCAATAAGGACAATTAATTCAATTGCCATCCTACGTAAAGGAGGGGACATGGATGACGCTAAATATAGAGAACGAAATCACATTGGCTATTATCCAAGCCTTAAAAGATGGAAAGAAAGAGACATTCCAAGAAATTATTGATGAATTGCAGCCGTATGATTTAGCGCAGCAATATCTTCAATTAGCTCCTAAATATCGAAATAAGTTTATTCTCTACTTGTCCATTGAACAACTAACAGACTTTATCCAGGAGTTAGAGAATGAAGAGCAGTTAGATGTGCTACATAAAGTAGGGATTGAAAAATCAACTAAAGTTCTGGATTTAATGGAAAATGATGATTTGGCGGATCTACTAGCAAATGTAGAGCCGGAAAAAATGGAAGAACTGTTATCAGAAATGAAGCAGGAAGAATACCAAATCGTCCAAAACTTAATGAATTATCCTCCCGAGACTGCCGGTAGGATTATGAATAACCGCTATGTATGGATACCAAGGAACTATACTGTTCGTGAGGCAGTCGATAAGCTAAAGCATTTTGCAGAGCTGGCTGAATACCTTAACTATCTCTATGTCATTGATGAGAATAAGCATCTTATCGGTGTTGTGTCGTATAAAGATTTATTGCTGGCAGATTTGCAAGATAAGATTGAGGACATTATGTATAGTAGAGTCGTGAAGGTCGATGCACTAACAGACCAGGAGGAAGTTGCTAAGATAATTTCGCGGTACGATTTTGTCTCCATTCCAGTTGTGGAAGAGGAGAATAAATTAGTAGGGGTTATTACGGTCGATGATATTATCGATGTCGTCATTCAAGAAGCGAACGAAGATATTGAAAAATTATCTGCCTCTGGTAAAGCGATTGACTTCAATACGAAGCCTCTCGTAGCTGCTTCTCGGCGATTACCTTGGTTAATTTTACTACTCTTTATTGGGCTTATTTCAGGTAGTATCATTGATGGCTTTTCTGCAACGCTAGAAAAGTCAGTTGCACTCGCATTCTTTATGCCAATGATTGCAGGGATGACCGGTAATACAGGAACCCAATCACTTGCAGTAGTCGTAAGGGGACTTGCATCAAAAGACTTGAATTTTAAACAAGTCATCAAGCTAATCGCCCGTGAGTTGTGGGTAGGTATCATGATTGGGATTATCTGTGCCATCATGATTACGATTATTGCCTATTTGTGGCAAGGTAGTCTAACACTAGGCTTGGTAGTGGGGAGTTCGTTATTAATCACGTTAATTATTGGAACATTAGCAGGAACGATTATCCCATTAATTCTATATAAATTTAAGGTCGATCCTGCCGTCGCATCAGGACCGCTAATTACAACGATCAATGATATTTTATCCTTACTGATTTACTTCGGGATTGCGACGATGTTCATCACGCAGCTGATGTGATCAGGAGAATATAGTCTTTTGAAGCAACCCTAATCCATTTACTAAAGTCTAGTGAGTGGATTAGGGTTTTTTAAATTGGTGGAGTCATGTATTTATTTGATCACTCTTCTTAATGAATCATCTTCATCTTTATCCCCAGTGTTTTACATTTTGGAGAGTCCGTAAATGAAAAAACTAAATAATAAACTAATGGTTGTTAAGCCTGCTACCGGAATAGCAAAAACTTTATTACCTTTAAATTCATAAATAGCTGTAATGGCACCTGCCCCGCACAAAACTAACCACACAGGCAAGAATATAGCATCTGCAATATTCGTTGGTAGTAAAGCATAACCACTAGTTAAGAAAAATACCCAATGAAGTAGCAACAGCCCTACTATGACATAAGAAATCTTTCGAGGTGGTCTTCTGTTCTCATTCTTTCTCGCAGCGATAATTATTGGAATAGTAATGGTTGAAATGAAAATGATACTTATAACCATAAAAAATATGAGAGAAATCCCCATGACGTCCACTTCCTTTCATTTTAAACAATTCTCCCATTTCATTCTGACCTTCATTGTCTAGTCAGGTCGATACTCCAGAATATCCCCAGGCTGACAATCCAATGCCTTGCAAATCGATTCTAGGGTTGATAACCGAATCGCCTTGGCCTTACCATTTTTTAAAATAGATATGTTGGCCATTGTAATTCCTACTTTTTCGGATAACTCTGTTACACTCATTTTTCTTTTAGCTAGCATCACATCTAGATTGATTATAATTGCCACTGTTTTCACCTCAGACCGTTAAATCATTTTCTGCTTTTATATCTAACGCATTTCTCAACAATTTCTGAAGAACCATCGCGAAGACTGCAATAACAAGAGAACTAAACATAATGGTAAATCCGATAATTGCAATTCCTGGGTGTAAAGCATGTTGGGACAAGAAATAGATCATCCCTATTACATATATGATGCTGATCATAATGGCACAGTATTGTATATATTTTAAGGACGTTACAGACATTTCCGAAAAGGCATGGTTATGATCAATATAAGTTAAAAGCTTCAATGCCTGATAAATCGCAAATACAAATGGTATCACGGTTATGTACAAACCAAATAATACAGGAAACTTCAGATAAGCAAACTCAGGATACATTTCTGCCGTATCGTTTGCCAACCTTGGCAAATAAAATATTGCCAAAGCAAGTACTATAATCCCAATAAGATAAACAGCTATCCTTAAAAAGATCGTTTTCCCTCGTTCCATAAAAGCACCTCACTTATCTATTATCAATGTTACTTTACCATCTTGTTTATCGTTTTACAATAAAATTTTATTAATAATTGATGTGTTTTTATTGATTTCCTGATTCCCGTGATGAGATTAAAGGAATTTAGAAGTAATAGTCGAATATCTAAATAGGATCCAAAAAACAAAGGAGAGAGGTTGTATGTTGGAAAAAGGGCAACTTATAGTTTGGGAGCCTCTTACGAATAATCCCTTTAGTAGATTTGATAATCCAATGAACTTAGTAAACATGCATTATGAAGGGAATTTTATACTAGTATTTGAGGAATTCAATGGTTCGAAGGAGTATACCTTCACTTACGGGAAAAATAAATCTAATCTTAATTCAGTCATTACGTTTCGCATACTTGATGAAATAGCCAGAACAGATATTGAAAAGCTTATTTCAAGAGTAGGCAAAGATAGAGAAACACAAGGATTAAGTAAACTAACTTACGAGCCAACTTTTTATAAAGTAAAGAATTCGTCTTATTTATCCTGGTATAAAGGGATTAATCCTGTTTTATTTGATATCCATCCCTCTGTTGAACATCATTTGTATATAACATCTGAGTTTATGATTGATGTACTGAGTGAACAAGAGCCATTTATCACGATTTCTACTAAAAAATAATGGGGGATATTTTCATGTTAATCAAAAGGAAAACACCAGCTGATTGGATATGGTTCTTCGTTTTTTTCTTCATCATCGTTGGGGGTTCTGTATTCCATGTATTATTTTTCACACCAAAGAACTCACTTGAAATGTATCAAGAATTACATTTTGCTGATAGCTTTGAAGATGTACAAAGCCATATATTAGATGGCTATGAGAATAACTTTACAGAAGAGGACTTCACCTATATTCAAGCCAATACAGCAAATAGAGTAGGACAGTTCACACTTATGGAGTTCGGTGAAATGTCCTATGTGATTATGACTTCTCCTGGGACGGAACGGTTAAAGATTCTTGCGGTAGAAGCGTTACCGGAGGATGTTAGGGAGTTCTTTTTAGAATTAGGAACTGAAGAATTTTAAATTTATACTTGATTCATTTGTGAAGAGGGAAGAGGGAGTTAGGATGGGTTTACACGAGATGCCGTTGAAATACAACAATGTAGCATTCCAGCATCTGTTTTGACAGTGTAATTTTCCAACGTAATAAATGGGTATATCTTTATGTAAATTATTAGAATGTTATGTTAAAATGTATTTAAAGATGGTAAGGGGAAATCCCCCTTTTTATCTTTTCAAGGTCAATATCCAAAATCATACAGAAAGTTAATAACATTAACGGGGCCCTTTTTATTAAGGTTTCACAAAATATAAGAAGCTAAAAAGAAATTGCAGTTTCTCCAAGTTAAATAAAAAAGATTATTTGCAAATTTTTAAGGAAGGTTTCTCGTTGAACTAACTAGGTAGTTATGTTTAACGGAGGGGATAAAATGAGTAAAAAGAAATATTATTTTATAATGATTCCTATATTTATAGGGCACTTACCCCCAAAAGTTAGAGTAGTATATCTAACTTTTGGGGGTGTTTTTTATGTCCAAATATAGTGAGGAATTTAAAATAAAGCTTGTTATTG